>CADBXO010000011.1 GCA_902798685.1 uncultured Bacteroidales bacterium | reverse complement strand
GAATTGTTACCCATCGTTGTTTAAACTATTCAAAAATAATGATTCCGTTTGATAAAAGCGTTATCTTCGCGGTCCAATTATACACAAGATTGTTATGGGATATATTACTGATGACAAGAGAAAAGTGACCACACAGCGTTTCCGTGAGATGAAACAGCGTGGTGAGAAGATTGCAATGCTTACCGCATATGACTACACCATGGCCAAGATGATTGACGGTGCAGGTGTTGATGCAATTCTGGTTGGCGACTCGGCATCAAACGTGATGGCCGGAAATCAGACCACTCTGCCTATCACACTGGATCAGATGATATATCATGCCAAGTCTGTTGTACGCGGCGTGAAGCGCGCCCTGGTGGTTGTGGATATGCCTTTCGGTACATATCAGATCAATGACTCTGAGGCTGTTGCCAACGCAATAAAGATAATGAAGGTGTCACATGCCGATGCACTGAAGCTGGAAGGCGGTGAGGAGATTGTGCCTCAGGTGCGTCATATTATTGAAGTAGGTATTCCCGTTATGGGACATCTGGGCCTGACACCCCAATCCATCAATAAATTCGGAACATACGCCGTTCGCGCCAAGGAGGAGGCCGAGGCCGAAAAACTCATTTCCGATGCCCACAAACTTGAGGAGGCAGGTTGTTTCTCAATCACACTGGAGAAAATCCCCGCCAAGCTGGCCGAGCGCGTAGCCAAGGAGGTCTCAATTCCTATTATAGGCATCGGTGCAGGAAATGGCGTTGACGGTCAGGTCCTGGTATGCGCCGATATGCTGGGCATGAACAACGATTTCAGCCCTCGGTTCCTGCGTCGTTACGCCAACCTGTTCGAGGTTATTACCGACGCAGTAGGCCGCTACGTTGAGGATGTCAAGAACTGCGACTTCCCCAACGAGAAGGAACAGTACTAATTCCTGTTTTTAGGTTTTCTGAAGAAGTGACGTCCTTTCCCTTTGTGGGGAGTTATGGGACGTACCGGCTTGTATTCCGGAGCTTCGCCGAGTTCGGCGGGGATGGGTACTTTGTACACATCCTTCTCGAGGAACTTCTCTATGTGGTGGAATCGGCTCTGGTCATCCAGGCTTACGAATGTGATGGCGCAGCCCTCGGCACCGGCGCGGGCGGTACGTCCAATGCGGTGTACATAATCCTCGGGGTCCTGCGGAACGTCATAGTTGATGACCAGGTCTATGTCGTCGATGTCAATGCCGCGTGATACGATATCGGTTGCAACCAGAATGTTGATGTGACCGTTGCGGAACTTGTGCATGATGTCATCACGCTCTGCCTGGGTCAGGTCTGAGTGCATCTCACCGACATTGAGGCCTAAGCGGCGCAGTGATTTGGTTATCTCCTTTACCTTGAGCTTTGATGATGCGAATGCAATGACACGCTTGGGTGCGTTGTTGCTGAAGAGTGTCTGTATGATGGGCAGTTTCTGTGCCTCATAACATACATATGCTGCCTGCAGTATCTTGTCGGCCGGTTTTGATACGGCCAGCTTGACCTCAACGGGGTTGTGCAGAATGGTGCGGGCCATGCGCTGGATCTCATCGGGCATGGTGGCCGAGAAGAGCATGTTCTGGCGCTTGGTGGGGAGTTGCTTGACAATCTGCATGATGTCATCGTAGAATCCCATGTCAAGCATGCGGTCTGCCTCATCCAGGATAAAGAACGATACCTTGGAGAGGTCAATGTTGCCCAGGCTGATATGGCTGATAAGGCGGCCGGGAGTGGCTACCACGATATCGGTTCCCATGGCAAAGCCGCGTTTCTCCTGTTCAAAGCGTATTCCGTCATTGCCTCCGTAGACTGCGGTGCCGGATATGTTGGTGAAGTAGGAGAAGCCTTCCACCTGCTGGTCAATCTGCTGTGCCAGCTCGCGGGTGGGGACCATGATGAGGCAGTTGACCGAGCCTTCCGGATATCGGCCCGATGACAGCTTGTCAAGCACGGGCAGCAGATAGGCGGCGGTCTTGCCGGTACCGGTCTGTGCTATGCCTATAAGGTCATGTCCTTCAAGCAGAACGGGTATTGCTTTTTCCTGAATGGGAGTGCACTCCCTGAAGTTCATTGAATCTATCGCGTCCAGCAGATCGGGCTGGAAATCAAACTCGTCAAATCTCACGGTGAAAAGGCTATTTAGGTGCTTTTATGTATAGGAAGATGGCTATCGGCAGGTATACCACATTCGGGAGCCACTCGGCCCAGAATGCTGACATTGAGCCGGTTATGGCAAATGTCTGCGTCACTTCCTGGAATAGTATGTAACCGAAACTAAGACCCAGGCCGATACTCAGCGAGAGTCCCATTCCGCCTTTGCGCTTACGGCTGGAGAGCGATGCTCCCATGATGGTCAGGATGAATGAAGCGAATGACATGGCGAAACGCTTGTGGTATTCGACTTCAAAATCCTGTATGTTGCCCATTCCGCGCTGTTTCTGTTTAGTGATGTATTCGCGGAGTTCGGCCGATGACATGGTCTCCTGCTGGCCATTCTTGACCAGGAAGTCACCCGGCTCGAAGCGGATTATGGTATCCAATTCACTTCCCTGGCTGATTGTCTCGACCGAACCGGACAGGTCACGAATCATGAAGTTCTTGACTATCCAGTGGTACTTCTCGGATGAGAGGGTGTCATATTGGGCGCTGCGGGCTGTCATGTGTGATACAAGTTTCTTGCCCTCAAACTTGTCCAGTGCAAAACGGTATCCGGTCTGGTTGTAGGTCTGGAAACTCTCGATATAGGCAATCACGCCGTCTTCTACCTCCAGCTGGATGTTATACGTGCCGTCCGAATTGTCTCGCGACGTACGTTTCATGTTGTACCGCTGCTCAAAGTTGAGCCTTATGACATTGGCTTTGGGTATGACATTTGATCCCAGATAGAGAGTGAGCAGTGATATTACCGCGGCCGATATCAGATACGGCACCATCATACGCTTGAAACTCATGCCGGTTGAGAACATGGCTATGATCTCAGAGTTCTCGGCCAGTTTTGACGTGAAGAAGATTACCGCAATGAACACGAACAGCGGGCTGAACATGTTGGCAAAGTAGGGGATGGCGTTGAGGTAATTCTCGAATATTATCTCATGCGTGGTGGCCTTGCTCAGCTTGTCTATGTGCTCGTTGTAGTCAAATACCACGGCAATGACCACAATGAGCAGGATGGAGAAGAAGTATGTGCCCAGGAACTTCTTGATGATGTACCAGTCAAGGCGGGACAGCAGTCTATGTCTGAACAGATTCTTCTTCATCAGAGGCGTTGCATTACTCGTTTAACCATTACATCCTTCCAGGTGTGGTAGTCATCGGCCAGGATATGCTTGCGGGCCTCAGCCACCAGCCACAGGTAGAATGCCAGATTGTGGACCGATGCAATCATCAGTGCCAGGTACTCCTGTGCCTTGAACAGATGATGCAGGTATGCTTTTGTGTAGAGGGTGTCCACGTGTGATGCGCCATCGGCCTCGATAGGCTCGAATACATCCTCCCACTTCTTGTTGCGTATGTTTATGATGCCGTCCTTGGTGAACAGCATGGCGTTACGGCCGTTGCGGGTGGGCATTACGCAGTCGAACATATCTACGCCTAATCCTATGGCTTCCAGTATGTTGGCGGGGGTACCTACGCCCATCAGGTAACGGGGCTTGTCCTGCGGCAGGATGCCGTGCACCAGGTCAATCATCTCATACATCACCTCAGTGGGCTCACCTACGGCAAGACCGCCTATGGCGTTGCCTTCGGCCCCTTTTGAAGCTATGTATTCGGCCGATTTGGTCCTGAGATCCTTATAGACGCAACCCTGAACGATGGGGAACAGGGCCTGGTGGTAACCGTACTTGGGCTCGGTCTCGTTGAAACGGTCAAAGCAGCGGTCCAGCCAGCGGTGTGTGCGCTCCATGGACTGCTTGGCGTACTTGTACTCGGCGTTTCCGGGACAGCACTCATCGAATGCCATGATGATATCGGCGCCGATGGTGCGCTCAATGTCCATTACACGCTCGGGGGTGAACAGGTGACGTGAGCCGTCAATGTGTGACTGGAATGTCACGCCCTCCTCAGTCATCTTGCGCAGACCGGTCAGGGAGAATACCTGGAAGCCGCCGCTGTCAGTCAGCATGGGGCGATCAAATCCGTTGAATTTGTGCAATCCACCGGCTTTTTCCAGAACCTCAAGGCCCGGACGCAGATAAAGGTGGTAGGTGTTACCCAGAATGATCTGGGCTTTTATATCGTCCTTCAGCTCAGGCAGATGCACGGCCTTGACGGAGCCTACGGTACCTACAGGCATGAATATGGGAGTCTGGATAACTCCGTGGTCTGTAGTTATCTTTCCGGCTCTGGCGTGGCTTGTGGCGTCAGTATGCTGAAGCTCGAATGTCAGTTTATTCTCAGACAAGGTTTTACTTTTGAGGTTCTTGGATGGGGACTATCTCCTGTGCGTTGCTTACCTTCTCGTCAAGCAGTGCAATCTTCCAGACTTCACTGATCTCACTGACGTAGTGGAACTCAACGCCTTTCAGGTACTCGGCGGGTATCTCCTCGATGTCGCGCTTGTTCTCGGCGCAGAGTATGATATCGGTAATGCCGGCACGTTTTGCAGCCAGAATCTTCTCACGGATACCGCCTACGGGCAGAACCTTGCCGCGCAGCGTTATCTCACCGGTCATGGCCAGGTTAGCGCGGACCTTACGCTGTGTAAAGGCCGATGCAATTGACGTTGCCATGGTGATACCTGCTGACGGGCCGTCCTTGGGGATGGCACCCTCAGGTACGTGGATATGTACGTTCCATGAGTTGAATACTGCAGGATCAAGACTGAGCAGGCCTGCGTGTGAGCGTATGTACTCCATGGCAAGCATGGCAGACTCCTTCATTACGTCACCAAGGTTACCGGTAAGGGTGAGCTTACCCTCCTTGCCGCGGCTCAGACTGGTCTCAACGAACAGAATCTCACCGCCTACTGCAGTCCAGGCCAGACCGGTTACGACACCGGCGTAGTCATTGCCCTGATACTTGTCGCGTGAGTAGGGCTTGGTACCCAGAAGTTCCTTAAGATCTGTAGGTTTCACCGTCATTTTGGTCTGCTCGGCGTTATCGGCATAACGGCATGCGGTCTTGCGGCATATCTTGCCGATCTTCTTCTCGAGTTCACGTACACCTGATTCACGGGTGTAGTTCTCGATGATAGACTCAATTGCAGGCTTGGTGATGGCCAGAGAGCCTTTCTTGAGACCGTTGGCGTCCATCTCCTTGGGTATGAGGTGGCGCTTGGCAATCTCAATCTTCTCCTCGGTGATATATCCGCTCACCTCAATTATCTCCATACGGTCCAGCAGAGGAGCGGGGATGGTGTTGAGGTTATTGGCGGTGGCTATGAACATAACCTTTGACAGGTCATAGTCAATATCCAGATAATTGTCATGGAATGCGTTGTTCTGCTCGGGATCAAGCACCTCAAGCAGGGCCGATGAGGGATCACCCTGGTTGGTCATCTGGCTCACCTTGTCAATCTCATCGAGAATGAAGACGGGGTTGGATGAACCGGCCTTGGCTAGACCCTTGATGATACGTCCGGGCATTGCGCCGATGTATGTCTTGCGGTGTCCGCGGATCTCGGCCTCGTCATGAAGACCGCCCAGTGATATACGTACGTATTTGCGCTTGAGGGCGTTGGCTATTGAGAGTCCAAGTGATGTCTTACCGACTCCGGGAGGGCCGTAGAGGCACAGAATGGGTGACTTGAAATCGCCGCGCAGTTTCATTACTGCAAGGTGCTCCAGGATACGCTCCTTAACCTTCTCCAGTCCGTAGTGGTCCTTGTCAAGGGCCTTGCGGGCGTTGTTCATGTCAAGGTTATCCTTGGTATATTCACCCCACGGCAGACTCAGTACGGTCTGCAGGTATGAGAGCTGTACGTTGTAGTCAGGTGACTGTGAGTTGGTGCGCTCCAGCTTGAGGAGCTCCTTGTCAAAGATCTTGCGTACATCGGCACTCCATTTCTTCTGGTTGGCCTTGAGGCGCATCTCCTCGATATCCTGGTCCTGGACGCTTCCGCCCAGCTCATCCTGGATATTCTTGAGCTCCTGCTGCAGGAAGTACTCTTTCTGCTGCTTGTCAATGTCCTCATGGGTACGGCGCTGGATGCTCATCTTGAGCTCGGCCAGCTGAATCTCACGGTTAAGCAGTGAGAGCAGTGTCAGAGCGCGGCTTGAGCATGTTCCTTCACGCAGCAGACGTGCCTTCTCCTTTACTTCAAAGGGCAGGTTGGCGCAGATGAAGTTGATAAGGAACAGACCGTTTGATATGTTCTTGAGTGCGAAAGCTGCATCGGGCTGAATGTTCTCAGAGAGCTTTACATATTTGATTGCTGCATCCTTGCATGAATCCACAATTGCCTTGAACTCCTTGCTGCGGGTGGGAGGCAGGACCTCGGGGAACAGCTCGGCAGTACCAACCAGGTAGGGCTTGTCATTGACGATGCTGCGCAGTTTGATGCGCTGCATACCCTGAAGCACTACTGTAGTGGTCTGGTCGGGCATATCGAATACGCGGATGACCTTGGCCAGGACACCTACGGAATAGAGGTCGTTGAGACCGGGATTCTCAGTGTCGGGGTCCTTCTGGCAGAATACTGCTATCTGCTTGCCATCGGCCGATGCGTTCTGTATAAGCTTGAGTGACGATTTACGGCCTACGGTAACGGGCATCACGACGGTGGGGAACAGCACCATGTTCCTGAGCGGAAGCACAGGTACCACCTCATCCATCTCGGCGTCAAAAAGTCCGCTTTCGTTACCGTCAAAGTCTGCTATCATGGAGAAAGCCGGATTTGACTCGTCAAAAGTTTCTTCAGATTGTTTCTTCGTCCACATAAATCATTCTGCAAATAATCTGCAAATTTAGATAATTGCGCGCACGTAACTGCTATTTGTGGCGTCAAAAGCGGTGAATAAAACAAAAAAAGTAATTTTGCAGGGTCAATTGCCACTTTTGAATGTCGAACCAACACTTTGATTTCAAGCGTTTCAGGATAGAGCAGGACAGGTGCTCCATGAAGGTGGGAACCGATGGCGTCCTGCTGGGCGCGTGGTTTCCGATGGAATCGGGAAAAAACGTCCTGGATGTGGGTTCCGGCACCGGATTGGTGGCAATTATGGCTGCTCAAAGAGGCGCATCAAGCGTAACTGCGGTAGAAATTGACCCACAGGCCGCAGAACAGGCTTTTCAAAATTCTGCAAATTCGCCTTGGAAGGAGCGGATTTTTGTTCAATGTGCAGATTTCGCCCATTTCACCGCAAATTCTTTTTTTGACCGGATAGTATGCAATCCGCCGTACTTCCGTGACTCCCTGCGCTGCCCCGATTCGGGCCGCAATGCCGCACGTCACAATGACTCACTGAATTACGAGACTCTGGTCCGATGCTCGGCTGCTCTTTTGGCTCCCGACGGACTGCTTTGTGTGGTGCTTCCGTATGATGCAGTAGGGGAATTTACAAAATGCGCCGCAACCCAGGGCCTGGATCTGTGCCGCAGGACCGATGTCATCACCGCTCCGGGCAAGCAACCCAAGCGCTCTCTGCTGGCTTTCGGCAAGCAGAAAACAGAGCTCATGACAGTTGTTCTGGCCATGTGCGGATCCGATGGGAAAGAGACATCGGACTACATTAATCTTGTAAAGGATTTTTACTTGAAATTCTAAATCATCCGACGCTTGTCGGGGATGAGTACCTTAAGACCTCCCTTGATCATTCTTACATGGATTTCCTTGCCCAGGGTTGCGGGCTCGCCGTCGTAGTGGGCCGGGCCTTCCGAGTCACGCGTTATGGTCATTTGTGAGCATTTGCGGACTGTTACTTTGGGGTTGCGGTCAATCATCTTGTTGAACAGTTGGAAGGCCATGAGCGGAGCGTCCAGAGGTGTGAACGGGTGTATCACGACTACGTCCATCAGACCGTCCTGCATGGATGCTGTGGGTGCTATGAAGGCATTGTTGCCCCATTGGTCGGCATTGGCGCAGGTTACTATGAAACAGTCAAATGTCTCGCTCGAGTTGTCAAATGAGAGCTTGTAGGTCTTGTCCTTGTAGGTGGCAATCTCCCTGAGTATGCTTTCCATGTAGGTGAGTACTCCGCGGGTTCCGGCTTTTGAGAATGTGTCGGTTACTTTGGCATCGAACCCTACTCCGCAGGTACAGAAGAAAGGGTGGTCCTCAATCATTCCGTAATCGATTTCAGAGAAGATTGATTTGTCAAGCCATTTTACTGCCTTGAAGGGGTCCATGGGAATTCCCAGATGGCGTGCAAGGCCGTTGCCTGATCCGCAGGGTATTATGCCCAGCGCGGTGTTTGTTCCTATCAGTCCGCGGCCAATTTCGTTGACGGTTCCGTCGCCTCCAACGGCTATTACTGCATCGTAGTTCCGGGCGGCGTACTGGCGGGCAAGTTCTGTGGCGTGCCCGCGGTACTGCGTGGAGACTATGCTGAAATCATAGAGGTCGCGGTTTACAAAACGCTCTATTATGGGAATGACAGGTATGAGCCTGATCGTTCCCGACGTAGGGTTGTAAACGAATACTATTTTCCGCTTGGGATTCATGAATTCAGCATAATTATAAATAGCGGTGCGAAGATAGCGAAAAAGATTGCAGCAATCGGCAAAATGACTAATTTTGCGCCGTTATGAGCAAACTTAGCGAAAGATGTGCACAGTATACTCTCCCGCAGGAGGGTAAGGCACAGGGTATATATCCGTATCACAGATGCATTTCAAGCCAGCAGGATACGGAGGTTATCATGGAGGGACGCAAGGTCCTTATGTTCGGTTCCAACTCTTATCTGGGACTGACCAATCATCCAAAAGTAATTGAGGCTGCAGTCGAGGCTGCAAAGAAATACGGTACAGGTTGCGCCGGTTCACGTTACCTGAACGGTACGCTTGACCTGCACAAGGATTTTGAAGCCGAACTTGCCGAGTTCGTGGGCAAGGAGGACGCAATGATCTTTTCAACCGGATTCCAGACCAATCTGGGTACCATATCCTGTCTGATGGGTCGTGATGATTATGTGGTATGTGACGATCTGGACCATGCATCAATCGTGGACGGCCGACGCCTATCATTCGCCAAGCCGCTCAAGTTCAAGCATAACGACATGGCGTCGCTTGAGAAGACCCTGCAGCGCTGCGAGCCCGATTCACTCAAACTGGTAGTGGTGGACGGCGTGTTCAGCATGGAGGGTGATCTGGCCGATCTGCCCGGAATCGTTGCCCTGAAGGACAAGTACAACTGCGCCATCATGGTGGACGAGGCTCACGGACTGGGCGTTATGGGTGACCACGGACGCGGCGTCTGCAACCACTTTGGTCTTACCGACCAGGTTGATATCATAATGGGTACGTTCAGTAAGTCGCTTGCTGCCATAGGCGGTTTCATTGCGGCCGATGCCTCCATAATCAACTGGGTGCGTCACCATTCACGCTCATACATTTTCAGCGCCAGCAACACTCCGGCAGCAACCGCCGCCGCACGTGCCGCACTGCAGATAATGAAGAACGAGCCCGAGCGCATTGCGCATCTGTGGGATCTTACCAACTACGCCCTCAACAACTTCCGTCAGCTGGGATTTGAGATCGGCAAGACATCGACCCCAATCATACCTCTGTATATCAGGGATTTCTACAAGACATTCTTTATTACCAAAATGCTGTTTGAGGAGGGTGTGTTCGTGAATCCGGTTATTCCGCCGGCATGCGCCCCCGAGGATACCCTGATCCGCTTCTCGCTCATGGCGACCCACACCAAAGAGCAGATCGACATAGCTACGGAAAAGCTGGTCAAGTGCTTCAAAGCATACGAGATTCTGAAATAGGAATATCCTTTCACCCGATAAAAAAAGGAGGCTTGACGGCCTCCTTTTTTTGTCGGGATGAAAGGATTCGAACCTTCGACCACCTGGTCCCAAACCAGGCATTCTAACCGGACTGAACTACATCCCGAAAGCTTCTCTTCCGAAAAAGCGGTGCAAAGATAATGCATTTTTAATAAAAAAGGTTGGGGGGTAATAAAAAAGCAGTAACTTTGCGGTCAGGAAAGCAGAATGGATTGAATCAGAGTTTTCCTATTATTGAGTTGTGCGCATAACGCACATTGTGTACGGCAACGTACCCCTTTTTTAAAGTTGGTTACTTTATAACCGCCCGACTTGGAAAACGGTCAATAAGAAGAGTAGTAAAAGTATTTGTTTACTATATAGACTCTGATTTGAAAGTACAAAAGGCATTACTGCCTAAAGTACCGAAGACGTAAACAAGAGAGGTTTTATTGTTTATGTCTTTTTTTTGTCCCCTCACGCTGAGGGCCGGAAAAAAGGCTGGATGGTTGAACTTTTAAACGTTTTTGAAGTAGATGGATCAGCGAAAAGCTCCCGTTTATGAAGCTCTGCAGGAGTTCCGCAGGAACAGAGTGGTACCCTTCGATGTACCTGGTCACAAAAGAGGCAGGGGCAACCCCGAGCTCGTTGCTCTGCTGGGAAAGCAGTGCGTTGAGTTGGATGTCAACTCAATGAAACCCCTGGACAATCTCTGTCACCCCATTTCAGTAATCAAAGAGGCCGAAGAACTGGCCGCCGAGGCATTCGGCGCCGCACACGCATTCCTGATGGTGGGTGGTACGACATCGGCCGTACAGACTATGGTGCTTACCGCATGCAAGAGCGGTGAGAAGATCATCCTGCCGCGTAACGTGCACCGTAGCGTCATCAACGCCCTGGTTGTGAACGGCGCAACTCCCATTTATGTAAATCCCGATACAGACAGCCGTCTGGGTATAGCCCTTGGCATGAAGATATCACAGGTGGAGCGCGCCATCGAGGAGAACCCCGAGGCAAAGGCCATCCTGGTGAACAACCCTACATACTACGGAATCTGCTCCAACCTGAAGAAGATTGTGGAGCTGGCTCACGAGCACGGAATGATGGTGCTGGTGGACGAGGCTCACGGAACACACTTCTACTTTGGCGAGGACATGCCTATAACCGCTATGGCTGCGGGGGCCGATATGGCATCGGTCTCAATGCATAAGTCCGGCGGCAGCCTTACTCAGAGTTCATTCCTGCTTACAGGTCCCGATGTCAGCGCCGGTTATGTACGTCAGGTGATCAACCTCACTCAGACCACAAGCGCATCGTACCTGCTGATTTCAAGTCTGGATATTTCACGCCGTAACCTTGCCCTGCGTGGCAAGGAGCTGTTCGCCGAGGTGATGCGTATTGCAAATTACGCACGCACCGAGATCAACAAGATTGGCGGCTACTACGCTTACGGCAAAGAGCTGATAAACGGTGACAGCGTATATGATTTTGATCCCACCAAACTGACCGTCTACACACTGGATATCGGCCTTGCCGGCATTGAGGTTTATGACCTGCTGCGTGACGAGTATGACATCCAGCTGGAACTTGGTGACATGGGTAACGTACTGGCATACATATCCATAGGTGACCGTATGCGTGAGGTCGAGCGTCTGGTGAGCGCCCTGGTTGACGTTAAGCGCCGTTACAGCCGCGACCGTTCCGGTCTGTTCGACCATGAGTATATCAACCCGTCAGTGGTTATGACTCCGCAGGAGGCTTTCTATGCTCCCAAGGAGGAGATGATTCCCATCCGTGAGACCAACGGACGTATATGTACGGAATTCGTAATGTGCTATCCTCCCGGAATTCCTATCCTGGCCCCGGGTGAGCGCATCACGCAGGAAATCATCGACTACATACTCTACGCCAAGGAGAAGGGCTGTCAGCTGACCGGTCCCGAGGATGAGAGGGTAGAGCGTCTGAATGTGATTAAGGAAAGTACAACATATTGATATTGTTTGCCAAATGGAATTCTGGTTTACCGAGTTACATACTCCTAATGTAAAGTTCTCAGTAAAGGTCGACAAGCACCTCTACACCGCTGAGAATGATTTGGGTAGGGTAGATATCTTTGAGTCACCCGAGTTCGGTCGTTTCCTGGCTGTTGACGGTTATATAATCTTCACCCAGAGAGACGAATTCATCTATGATGAGATGCTTTCACACGTGCCCATGGCCGTCCATCCCGCAGCCCAGAAGATTCTGGTGTTCGGATCAGGTGACGGAGGCGTGGTCCGTGAGCTGCTCAAGTACAAGTCCATCCAACAGATTGACCTGATTGAGATAAACGAGGGCGTTGTTCAGGCCTGCCGTGAGTATTTCCCCGAGATGGCAGAGTCACTTGACGATCCCCGCGTTACCATCTATACTGAGAATGCCCTGCGCTACATCCGCCATATCGAGAATGAGTATGACGTGATTGTGGTTGACTCGGCCGGATTCTACGGTCCTGGTGAGAGTCTGCTCACCCGTGAGTTCTACGGCAGCTGCTATAAGGCACTCAAGGCCGATGGCATCATGGTGAACCAGCACCAGAGCCCCTTCTATGAGGAGGACCGCCTGGAGACCCAGAAGGCTCACATGCGTATTGTGAACCGATTCCCCATAAGCCGCGTATATCAGGCCCATATTCCTACATACCCTTCAGGTTACTGGCTCTTTGGTTTTGCATCAAAGAAGTACCGTCCGGTGCTTGACCTGGATGCCGATGCATGGAACCAGCTGGGAATCAAGACCAACTATTACACTACAAACCTTCACAAAGGCTGCTTTGCTTTGCCCGCATACGTGGAGCGCATGCTTGCCGATGTGGAAAAGATAAAGGACTGATGCTGAACAGAAACGTAGAGACATTCATAGGTTGTGATGCCGATTACAAGGATGCCCGCATAGTATTGTTCGGGGCACCGTTTGACTCCACCACGTCATTCCGTCCGGGCACAAGATTCGCTCCTCATGCCATTCGCAGCGAGTCTTTCGGTCTGGAGACCTACAGCCCCTGGCAGGACCGTGACCTGGAGGACATCAGCGTATTTGACAGCGGTGACATTGAACTCTGCATAGGCAGTGCCGAGAAGGCGCTTGACCAGATTTCGGAGCGTACCGCTACCATTCTTGCCGACGGCAAGATTCCCTTCATGATAGGAGGTGAGCATCTGGTAACCCTTGGTGCCTTCCGCGAGGTTTTCAAGAAGTATCCTGATGTACATATCATACATTTTGACGCCCACACAGACCTGCGTGACGACTACCTGGATGTGAAACTCTCACATGCATGCGTTCTGCGTCGCTGCCATGATCTGATTGGTGACGGCCGAATCCACCAGTTCGGAATCCGCTCAGGCGAACGTGCCGAGTGGCAGTGGGCCCGTGAGGGTCATACTGACCTGCATCCGTTCAGTTTTGACGGACTTGCAGAGGTTGTTAAGGGATTGGGTTCTACACCGGTCTACTTTACCATTGATCTGGATGTGATGGATCCGTCAGTATTCCCCGGTACAGGTACTCCTGAGTACGGCGGTGTTACTTTCATGCAGCTGTTTGAGGCACTCAAGACCGTCTGCTACGGCTGCAACATTGTGGGCCTTGATGTCAATGAACTCTGCCCGCCTTATGACCAGACCGGAGCCTCTACCGCTGCGGCCTGCAAGATTATCAGAGAATTATTATTAAGCATTAAATAAAATGGGAAAGGTATTGGTTATTGGCTGCGGTGGCGTAGCCCAGGTTGCGATTCAGAAGTGCGCCCAGAACGACGCAGTTTTTGACGAGATTTGCATTGCAAGCCGTACGGTTAGCAAGTGTGACGACCTTAAGAAGAAGATTGAGGCCGAGGGTAAGAGCCGTTCCAAGATTACGACCGCTAAGGTTAACGCTGACAGCGTGGATGAACTGATTGCTCTCATCAAGAGCGTCAAGCCCGATGTAGTGCTCAACCTGGCTCTGCCGTATCAGGATCTGACCATCATGGACGCCTGCCTTGCATGCGGCGTACATTACGTTGACTCTGCCAACTACGAGCCCGAGGATACCGAGGATCCCAAGTGGCGCGCCATCTATGAGAAGCGCTGCAAGGAGCTGGGCTTTACCGCATACTTTGACTACTCATGGCAGTGGGCATATCAGAAGAAATTCAAGGATGCTGGTATCACCGCAATCCTGGGCACCGGTTTTGATCCGGGCGTAACCAGCGTATTCTCAGCATATGCTCTCAAGCACTATTTTGATCAGATAGACACTATCGATATCCTGGACTGCAACGGCGGCGACCACGGTTATCCCTTTGCAACCAACTTCAACCCCGAGATTAACCTGCGTGAGGTATCGGCCAACGGTTCATATTGGGAGAACGGCCACTGGGTTGAGACCAAGCCCATGGAGATAAAGCGCGAGTACAACTTTGAGCAGGTGGGCATGAAGGATATGTATCTGCTTCATCATGAGGAGATTGAGTCTCTCGCCAAGAACATTCCGGGCGTAAAGCGCATCCGTTTCTTCATGACATTCGGCCAGAGTTACCTGACCCACATGAAGTGTCTTGAGAACGTAGGCATGCTGCGCACCGATCCCGTTATGTTTGAGGGCAAGGAGATTGTTCCCATCCAGTTCCTCAAGGCTCTGCTGCCCGATCCCGCATCGCTGGGCCCGCGCACAGTAGGTAAGACAAACATCGGCTGCATCTATACCGGTATCAAGGACGGTAAGAAGCGTGCCATCAAGATCTATAACGTATGCGACCATCAGGAGTGCTACAAGGAGGTTGGCTCACAGGCTATCTCTTACACCACCGGCGTTCCCGCAATGATCGGTACAATGATGGTTATGACCGGCCAGTGGAAGGGTGCCGGTGTATTCAACGTTGAGGAGTTTGATCCGGATCCCTACATGGAGGCCCTGAACAAGTGGGGTCTGCCTTGGGTTGTGGATGAGAACCCCGTAATGGTTGACTAATCTTTTGCGATGGACTCAAAGCAGCTGAATACTCCGTGCTACGTCATTGACCGTGACCGTCTTGAGGCCAACCTCAAGATCCTGAACGGGGTGATGGAGCGTACCGGCTGCCGCATTCTGCTGGCTCAGAAGGCGTTCAGTTGCTATGCCGTCTATCCTTTAATATCAAAATATCTCTGTGGAGCAACAGCAAGCGGCCTCTTTGAGGCCCGCTTGTGCCACGAGGAGATGCCAGGCCGTGAAAACCACGTTTTCTCTCCCGCATTCCGCGAGGAGGATTTTTCTGAAATTCTGAAAAACTGCGACCATATAGTTTTCAATTCCATCCGTCAGCTGGAGCTGTTTGGCAAGCGCGCTAAGGACGCCGGGCTGCAGGTGGGCTTGCGTATAAATCCGCAGATTTCTACCCAGCCGGCAGAGCATGCAATCTATGATCCCTGCGCTCCCGGCAGCAGGCTGGGGGTTACTCTGGAGGAGTTCCGCAAGGCATCGGCCGAAACCATAGGTCTGCTGGACGGACTGCATTTCCATACCCTTTGCGAGCAGAACTCCGATGACCTGGAGACTACCCTGAACGCCTTTGAGAAGCAGTTCCGTGAGTGGCTCCCGCAGATGAAGTGGGTGAACTTTGGCGGCGGTCATCACATTACCCGCTCTGATTACGATATTCCGCGTCTGGAGCGTTGCATCGAGCGTATGACTAAAGGATACGGCCTTACGGTCTATCTTGAGCCGGGTGAGGCAATCGCCCTCAATGCCGGTTATCTGCATACCAAGGTTCTTGAGGTGCAGCACCATGAGGGTGCAATGGACATAGCAATCCTGGATACATCGGCCGCATGCCATATGCCCGATGTGCTTGAGATGCCGTACCGTCCGCCACTTCGTGACAGCGGCCAGCCCGGCGAGAAAGCATACACTTACCGTCTTGGCGGCCCGACCTGCTTATCGGGCGATATAATAGGGGACTACTCGTTTGATACCCCGTTAAAAGAAGGCCAGACCCTCATATTCGAGGATATGGCCATCTATTCCATGGTCAAGAACAACACCTTTAACGGTATGCCCTTGCCGTCAATCTACCTCAAGCAGGGCTCTAACTACACCCTCATAAAATCCTTCTCCTACGCCGACTTCAAGTCTCGCCTCTGAAATTATAAGCGGGGAAGGCGGATGATGCAGGTGATGCTGTTGACGAGGTAGGTAAAACCTCCCAGAAAGATGGATGAGAAGATCCTTGCGATGTCTCCCAGCATTAAGGGCTTGAAATCATTCACTATCATGTTCCGAATTTCGGGCGTCGTCCTTAAAAGGTTATCGAATTCCCGGCTTTGACTGCCGATACTCATGATTGTCGGCCTCTTTATATCATAGTCAATAATAAAGTGCTGTAGGTTGATCAGGAAACAGAAAAAACACATCATCAGCGAGATTTTTCCGATGGTCCTGATCCAGCCCGGAGCTTTCCATGCGGCGGCAAATGTTGCCAGCAGCATAATGGAGTAAACTACTATATCGAATACAGAGCATGATGAGAATAAATATGGCAAGGTGTCAGTCAAATATAAATTCATAGCGTTTTGTTTTAGTTGTATTAATCAATTGCGTGATTTCTGAATAAGGTATACAATACGTGAAATTATGAATACCATTACTCCAAATAGCAAGAGCAGGCCCATTCTTTGACCATACCAGAAATAATTCCCTGGAGCGAATTGGTAATCGGCTGCTACATCATGACAGAAGGTGGTCAGATACGGCCAAGTGATAGAGATGAGAGCGATGGATAATGAGATGGATCCTACCGGCTTAATCCATCTGGGAGCTTTCCAGGCGCACAGGAACACAAATATCAGCGTCAGCGTTATCATACACATTGCAATAGGCGGTAATGTGGGTAGCACGTAGTTGAAAAACGATTCCAGAGCTGTGGGTGCCTCATAAACTTCTTCTATTATTTCTTCTTCCATATCAAACGGATTTTGTTTTTGTTCTTTGCAAAGATATGGTGTTTATTCCGGTCAGTTTAATTATTTGAGTGTTGTATCCCCCTGTCCAAAGACTGCCGTCATGTCAAATCCTTCTGTTTGTATCCTAATCCTTTTTGAGGGGGATTTGACAGTATTTTTGTTGTCAGGTTGTCGTTTGATTCACTAACTTCGTAGACAGAACAAAAAATGTTGAGTGTTTATGAGAAGAACAACCATCACCATTGTCTATTGGACCTTGTCGGTGCTTATCGTTGCACTGATATTAAAGTTTGCATCCAATCTGGGATTTGCAAAGGCTCTGTTTATTGGTGTGATGTTTCTGCCGGGAGCCCTTGCCGCCAAATATATGTTGCCGAGCGTTTCTTTCAAGAAAAGGGGCGAGGGCATTCGCAACATTATTTATATATGCCTGGCTATTCTGGTGATGGAATACCTGATTCTGGTTGCATCATATAGCTATATCCTGTCGCCTGGAGCAAGATTTGTTGGCGGATGGCAAGCCCATAATGCATTGTGGTTTCCTGTGTACACGGGTTTGATGAATCCTTTAGTCATAACGGTGATCGTATCGGCCCTGGCTATAGGAGGTTCTTTGATAGACCGATGGCTTACCCGTAACCATCCGGAGATGGAGAGTCCCATAACGTTCTGCTCTGACCGTAAGCGCGTGTCGCTGCTCCCCAGTCAGATGCTTTACATAGAGTCCTGTGATACCGAGGTCTATATACATACAACCGATGGCCGCAAGCTGCGTAACAAGACCGGCATATCGCAATGGGAATCGGCCCTGGGATATCCGTTTGTACGTATCCACAGGGCGTTCCTGATCAACTGCAATCATGTGGAATCATATAATCAGGATACAATAAAAGTGGGAGACGAGGATCTCCCCGTCTCCCGCAAATATCAGAAGGACCTGAAAGAACTCTTTCCTGCCTCTTAATAGATTATTTTGGTGATAAGTGTCGCCACAATAGTGCTCACGATGACGCTCACCATACCGGGCATCATGAATGAGTGATTCAGCAGGTATTTTCCTATTCTTGTGGTTCCGGAGCGGTCAAATGTAACCGTTGCGATATCGGACGGATAGTTGGGGATGAAGAAGTATCCGTAGACCGATGGCAACACGCCCAAAAGAACCGGGCCCGGAATGCCGAGAGAGTAGGCCAGAGGCAGCATTGCAACCACAACGGCTCCCTGGCTGTTGACCAGCACTGATACCGTGAAGAAAGCCAGAGATATAGCCCAAGGATACTTGCTCACAATTCCCTGAAGGCCGTCCTGCATCTGAGGCAGATAGTTGCTGAAGTATGTATCGGCCAACCATGCGATTCCGTAAATGGCTACTACGGCAACCATTCCTGACTGCCATACTGCGCCTGCGATGGCTCTTCGGGGATTGGCCTTGGCAATTATTATCATCAATGCGGCGGCTGTAATCATCACGATCTGGATGATTATGTTCATGCCTATGGGCTTGCCCGAAACCTTGGGACGTATGTCACAGCCAATTATCTGGAAGAATGAGTAGAGCGTGATAAGCAAAAGCGCGCCCAGGAATATGTAAACTGAGATTTTTGCGCTCTTGTCAATCTCCTGGTCAAGCAGAGACTGGGTCTCGCCGTACATGTACTTGTACATTTTGGGGTTGGCCTTGCGCTCCAGGAAAGCGGGGTCCTTGTCAAGGTCCTTACCGCGCTTGTAGGAGCAGAGGGCGGCTGCCATCAGTCCGCACAGACATGCGGGAATGGTGACTGCAATGACCTGCAGGTTGTTTATGTCAAATCCGTTGTCGTTGCTTATGATTACGAACGATGCTACCGCTGCAGCAATGGGCGAGCAGGTGATGCCAACCTGTGATGCGATGGATGCCACGCCGCAGGGACGCTCAGGACGTATGCCTTTTTTCAGGGAGATATCACAGATGATGGGCATCAACGTATAGACTACATGTCCTGTTCCAACCAGCACAGTCAGGAAGAATGTGCAAAGCGGTGCCAGAAATGTGATATGCTCCGGATGCTTACGGAGCAGTTTCTCGGCAAGCTGTATGAGCCAGTCCATACCTCCTGCGGCCTGCATTATTCCGGCGCAGGTTACGGCTGCTATAATGATGTAAATGACGTCAGTAGGAGGGGTGCCGGGTTTCATTCCAAAGCCTAAAACCAGAATTGCAAGACCGATGCCGGATATGGCACCCAGTGCAAGACTTCCATAACGTGAACCCACATAAAGCGCTGCCAGTACAATGAGCAGCTGAAGAATCATAACAAAACTCATAAGCGACAATAATTGTTTAGTCCTTAACGCAAATGTAGTAATTTATTGAAATGATACAATTGGGGCCTGTCCCCTTTTGTACCCTTTTGTATCATTTTGGCAAAAGCTGGTTGAAGGCTTGGGGTTTGATGCCCCAGGCGGGTGCAATAAGCATTGATGACGGGGTTTCTGATACAAACCGGTCATAGAATATGTCCTTTCTGGCGGTTTTTATGAACCTTGCCACAATCTCTGCGTACTCCTGTGCAGTAAAGAGCTTTATCTGCGAAGGATCTTCCTGGTACATCTGAGCCAGTTTTGTTCCCTTAACCACCTGCAACTGATGCAACTTCAGAGTCTTGATAGGAAGGGCCGATACACGCTCTGCATGCGTCATGAAATCCTGCTCTGTCTCACCGGGCAGGCCAAGTATGAGGTGGGCTCCCATATCTATTCCGCGCTCACTGAGGTCATTGATGCAGTCCACTGCACACTGGTAGGTGTGATGACGGTTAATGAACTCAAGAGTGCGGTCAATGGTTGATTCTATTCCAATCTCCAGAAGCAGGTGAGGGTGACCCTGTGGAGCCTTTTTACCAAACCGATGCTCAAACCAATCGGCCAGATCCGGCTTGATGCAATCGGGGCGGGTGGCAATGACCAGACCTTTTACGCCGGGATACTGCAGCGCCTCCTCATATAACTGAATGAGTTTGTCCGTGGGACCGAAGGTGTTTGTATAGGACTGGAAGTATGCCAGATAGCCGTAGCAGTCACCTTTGCGGCTGTTGAACTGAATGCCTTTTTCCAGTTGTGCCGTGATGCTTCCGGAGTCATCCTGGGCGGCATAACTAGGGTTGAACGCAAGGTTGTTGCAGTATATGCATCGGCCCCGGTTAGGACATCCAAGCCCTGCGTTGACCGCCACTTTGATGACCCTTCCCGGGAAAATTCCCGCAAGATACTCGTTCATTGTCCTGTACATAGTACAAAGATAAATACATATCTTTGCAGTGATGCATATAGGAAGGAAAATAACAGGACTATTGGGTACTGTGCTGCTGCTCTTGACAATGGCTTGCACGGAGAGCTATCAGGAGGTGAGCTACGGGCCCGGCAGTATCGTGCCGGAAGAGGTTCTGGAGACTATGGGTCCTGATACCTTCTTTGTAAACATTGAAGTTCCCGATACTATTTTTGAGCTCATTTACAATTGCTCCTACAAGGATGACTGCGTGCTGTCTCTGTGGGATCTTCGCTATCTGGTTTTCCTGCACCGGAACCTGGAGGGACAGGCTGTGGTGGGCGAGATGATAGTGAACAAGGAGATTGCCCAGGATGTGATTGAGATCATGAGGGAACTGTATGATGCCTCATATCCCATTGAAAAGGCCAGGCTGGTGGATTATTATGATGCCGATGATGAAAAGTCCATGGCCGATAACAACACAGTCTGCTTCAACTGGCGTACGGTATCCGGAACAGGAGTGATATCAAAACATGCCATCGGAATGGCAATAGACATAAATCCCCTTTATAATCCTTCCTATAAGTTTAAGGAAGGAGTAGAGATGATCTACCCCGAGGTGGGTGAGGAGTATGTGGATCGAATGTCAGGTTATCCTTACCAGATTGAACGGGGTGATGCCTGCTACAATGCGTTCGTGCGGCGTGGTTTCAAGTGGGGCGGTTCGTGGAAATCTCTCACGGACTACCAGCATTTTGAGAAGTAACCCGATTCCAGTTATCCTTTTTTTTCGTACCTTTGCGGCGAGTTACGGTGAAGTGTGCCGTAGCAAGTGTGCTTGGAACCACTATAAAAACAAGTAAAATGTCCGCAAAAACAAATTCTGAGGGGCAGCGTGGGCTGTCCGTTACCTTCGTGGTGTTGGCAGTGACTTTCTGCGTCTGCCTTATTACTTCAAATCTTTTCGTGCCAAGACTTTGGCGAGTTGGAAACACTTGGATGCAGCTCTCAGGTGCTGTAGTCATTTTCCCCATCTCTTACATTATCAATGACCTGCTGACCGAGGTTTACGGTTACCGCAAGGCCATGAAGGTAATCTGGATGGGATTTGCAATGAGTGCATTCGTGGCACTTGCAGCAGGTCTGGTAAGTATCCTGCCTGCTCCCATTGATCCTGAGAACCAGGCTGTGGCCGACAGTTTCAATCATCTGTTCGGACTTATCCCGCGTACTACAGCCGCATCACTTCTGGCATTCATTCTGGGCTCACACATGAACGCATGGGTGCTCTCAACCATGAAGATCGCCACAAAGGGCAAGGGATTCGGCTGGAGAGCCGTTGTGTCGAGTATCGTCGGCGAGCTTTCAGATTCAGTGATTTTCTACCCGCTCGCGTTCATCGGCTCAATGCCTTTCAAGACTATCCTGTCAATAATTGTAACACAGGTTACCGTCAAGACTCTGTATGAGGTGATTATCCTGCCTGTGACTGCAATGATTTCACGCAAACTCAAAGAGAAAGAGGGTATAGACACCTTTGACTACGACATCAAGTACAATCCGTTCAAGATCAAAACTTTAGAATAATATGTCCGAAGACAGAAAACAGGAGGGCCTTTCCGCCCTTGGTCACAAGACCGCATATTCAACTGATTATAATCCCGATGTCCTGGAGGCATTTGAGAACCTCAATAAGGAGAATGACTACTGGGTGCGTTTTAACTGCCCCGAGTTTACTGCCCTGTGCCCAATTACCGGACAGCCCGATTTTGCCGAGATCCGTATAAGTTATATCCCTGATGTAAAGATGGTTGAGAGCAAGTCACTCAAACTCTATCTGCACAGTTTCCGCAACCATGGCGGATTCCACGAGGACTGTGTGAACCGCATCATGAAGGATCTTATCAAACTGATGGATCCCAAGTACATTGAGGTTACCGGATTCTTTGTTCCGCGCGGCGGAATATCAATCTATCCCTACGCCAACTACGGCCGCAAGGGCACCAAGTACGAGGCTCTTGCCGAGAAGAGAATGGAGACCCATGAGTAAGACCGATTTTGTCCTGAACTGGTTGGAGGAGCACGGGATTGAGTACCAGGTGCACTACCATCCGCCGTTGCCTACCATTGAGGAGGCGCTGGCTTACTGGAAGACAATTGACTCAACCCATTGCAAGAACCTTTTCTTCAGGAATCATAAAGGCAACCGCCATTACATGGCCAGTTTTGAGTGCCACAAGAATCTGGACATTCACGGGCTGGAGCATATTGTAAGGCAGGGTAAACTCAGTTTTGCAAGCCCTGAGCGCATGGACCGCTGCATTGGTGTTACACCCGGTTCAGTGTGTGCGTTCGGCCTTATTCATGATATGGATCTTGCGGAGCATCCTGCGGTTCTGCAGCCGGACGGCTCGCGTGACTTCGGATGGGTTAAGGAGGGTGTCAATCCCAAGGAGCTGTTTGACAACGGTCACCGCGTAAAGTACTTCCTTGACGCCGACCTCAAGACCGCAGAGCGCGTATCATTCCATCCCTGCGAGAATACCGCCAGCGTAGTGGTATCGAACGCAGGTTTCCTTCGCTTCCTTGAAATCTGGGGCGGCGAAGTTGAGTGGATTACTGTTTGAGGTATTTCATATACATCTCGGCGAGCTCATCGGGAGTGACTCCCAGGGTGCGGGCGGTCTCGAAGAATTCGGCGGCCTGTGTTGAGATGAAGGCCTCGCGGCGGCGCGCCAGGATGGTCTGGACGGCATCATCGGCCACAAAATAACCCAATCCGCGTTTCATATCCAGGATACCCCACGACTGCAGGGTGTCATACGAACGCATCACCGTATTCAGGTTTACCTCAATCATCACGGCGTATTCCCTTACGGACGGAACTCTGGCGCCGGGAGCGTATGTCCCGGCCAGAATCTCATCGGATATGCGATCGGCAATCTGAAGATATATGCTTTGTCTCTCCTTGAATATCATGCTTTTACGTAACGGCTTCTTCTGATGGCCTGTATGATGTTAGTGATGAAAATGCAGATGGCAAAAACCGGAACTACAAGAAATGCCACACTTTCCTCGGCGCCTCCTTTTTCTTCAAGGAATGACTTGAACAACATAAAGCTTATGTATCCTCCAAAGAACGGTCTTGCCCTGTTAAAGGATTTGTTGTTATCGGCTCCTATGAATATGGGCAAAGCCGTATAGAAGAAGAAAACGAATATGTAATGGAGCCATGAGGGCATATTCTTTAAATACGATCCCAGCATAAAGAAATCGTCCATTGTCATGATGCACTGGTTTAAACCGTTGCTCTTGGCAAAAACGGAGTCAGACCATATCATATAATCGAATGCATACATTGCAAAGAAGAATACGACGGATCTCCATATGAAAGAAACCAGGGTAATGAAGATATATTTCTCAAAGGCCGATGCCGGAAGCAGGTTCCACTGAATGAACCTTTCCTGGTTGGACGACAAACGGAAAAGAGGTGCTGATAAAAAGAGGATATATGTCACCTGATACACTCTCGTCGTTACTTTACGGGCTATGTCAAATTCAAAGGTGGTAATCATCTGCATGAATAACCACGCGATCAGGATGAACGTAAATATCGCAATCGTGTAAAACTCCGAAATGTTTTTTGTCCTGTTGATTCCTGTTCCTATGAGTCCCAGGAATCTCTCCATGTTGAATATGTTGTTTCTTTTCATAGCGGTTCAGTTAAAATAGTGCGTTGATCTTTCTGCTGTCATCCAGGACTGCCTCGTACAGCAGTTCATAATCTATCTCGCTGTCAATGCCCGATGTGTTGGGCAGTATCAGGCGGTTGCCGTAGGCCGATGACATTGAGTACAGGGCATTATTTTTGTCGGTCTCCTTATCGGACTCCACGAAGGAGAGTGCTCTGCCTGTTTCCTGAACCGAGTGGTCAAACGCCACCTTGCGGTTGTTCAGGATAACTATGTGGTCAAGCAGGGAACTTATCTCGTTAACATGGTGGGTGGATATGATGATTGTCCTGTCATCGGTCATATTCGAGGCGATCAGCTTGCGCAGCGTCCTCATGGCGGTGATGTCCAGACCGTTTGTGGGCTCGTCCAGGATTATGTGGGATGCGTTCGATGCAAAGGCGTAACTCAGATATGTCATCTTTTTCTGTCCCAAAGACAACCTGTCCAGGTACTCCTTATAATTCAGATGAAACATATCAACGCACTCGTTGAAGTGTTCCATGCTGAATTCGGGATAATACAAGGAGAGCTTCTTGGCGAATTTGTCTACGCGGACGTGCAGGTTAGGGGTGGTGTCGATTGCGTAGAATATTTTGGAGGTCATATCCGGATTTCCGTTGGATAACGGCATTCCGTCCAGGAATACTTTTTTCTTGGAAGGCCTCCATATCAGACCGCTTATGCAGTTAAGGAGAGTGGTCTTACCGGCACCGTTACGGCCTATCAGGCCATATACTTTTCCCGACTCGAATTTGAGGCTGATGTTGCGGAGAACAATCTCTGGTGAGTCGTAATCATCGGAGTGATCGAATATGTCCGGGATATTGGCGGGATTGCTGTAACCTACGGTTAAATTTTTAACTTCAATCATTGTATAGTACTGTTGTTTTTTGTCGTCTAATGGTGTCATATTAATCTATGACACTGCAAATGTAAGGCGGAATAAAATACCCTCCAAATTTATCCGGAATTTTTTTAAAAGGTGCCAAACGGAACCGTCCCCAATGTCACCTTTTTGCTATATTTGCAGAGTTATGGATGAGGTGGAATTACTGTCGGCCGATTTGACTCACACGCTTAGTCTTCCGTATGCGAACGGGGGTATAAGGGCGGGATTTCCCAGCCCTGCGCAGGACTATCTGGAGGAGGCTCTTGATCTTAATCAGGAGCTGATAGCCAATCCTATGGCTACGTTCTACGGCCGCGTAAAGGGTGATTCCATGATTGATGCGGGCGTGGAGAGCGGCGATATCCTGGTGATAGACCGTTCCATTGAACCCGAGAGCGGTGACATGATTGTGGGCTATCTGGACGGCGAGTTCACGCTCAAGTATGTGGACCTGTCGCTCAAGGATACCGGCGTCATCTGGCTGGTTCCCGCCAACAGCAGTTACCCGCGCATAAAGATTACTCCTGAGCGTGACTTCAGGATTTGGGGTGTAGTAAGTTACACCATTAAGAAAAGGATTAATCACATCTGATATTTGCGCCATGTACGCCATTATTGACTGTGACAACTGCTTTGTCAGTTGCGAACGCGTGTTCCGGCCTGACCTTGAGGGCAAGCCGGTCGTGGTGTTGAGCAATAATGACGGTTGCGTGGTGGCCCGCAGCAACGAGGCCAAGAAACTCGGCATAAAGGAGGGTACGCCTTATTTCAAGTTGGCCGATGAGTTCCCGGGCGTAAAGATCGAGGCGCTCTCAAGCAACTACACGCTTTACGGGGATATGTCGGCCCGCATCATGGCGATTGTACGAATGTACGCCCCGCGGGTTGAGGTATACTCGATCGATGAGTGTTTCTGCGACCTGGCAGGTATGGATCAGACTGTCAACCTCAAGCAGTGGGGTGAGGAACTGGCCGCCCGCATCCGTAAGTGGGTGGGTATGCCGGTGAGCATCGGTATAGCCGATACCAAGACCCTGGCCAAGGTTGCAAGCCGATACGCAAAGACCTATGCCGGTTACAACAAGTGCTGCGTGATAGATTCGGACTCCAAACGGCGTAAGGCGCTTGGCGCGTTTCCTGTAGCAAAGGTGTGGGGGATAGGGCGCGCATACGATGCCCGGCTGGCATCATTGGGCATACGCAATGCTCTTGAATTGGCCGATAAGCCCGAAGGATGGATCCGTATGCTATTCCCGCTGCCGTTTGAGAATACCTGGCGTGAACTGAACGGCGTGAGCTGCATCGACACCACCGAGGTCAACACCAAGAAGAGCATCTGCACCAGCCGCAGTTTCCCCGGCATGATAACGGACCGCGAGTCACTGCGCACACATATATCAAACTACGCTTGCCGCTGCGCCGAGAAGCTGCGCCGTCAGCATACGGTCTGCAATATCGTGACGGTATTCATCGCGACCAACTGGTTCCGCAAGGACCTGGAGTGGTATCAGGGCATGATGAATGTCACGCTGCATACCGCATCGAGTTCAACCACTGATCTGGTGGCGGCGGCATCGGGCGCACTTGACCGTCTGTATCGGGAGGGGCTGAGTTACAAGCGTGCGGGCGTGATTGTATCGGGCATAACACCTGACAGCGCGGTGCAGCTGGATCTGTTCCTGAGTGATGAGGAGCGCCGCAAACGCCTGGACAGTATATCACGCACGGCCGACAGCATCAACCGTCGCATGGGAACCGAGACTCTGGTGCTTGCCGCCCAGCAGTATCCTGCCGATCCAAAAACAGGAAAGGCACCCCATTTCAAGGATGCCATTCTCCATAATCTGCGTACTCCCTGTTACACCACCAATCTACAAGATATTATCAGCGTAAAATAGCGCGGATCTCGTCGTTGGGGACGGAGAGGGTGGTTATTCCTGTGGAGTAGGGTGCAATGTCGTACTGATTGTAGATGAAATCTATGGTGTCTTTGCGGATTTCAAAGTTATCTGACACAAACATAGGCTCATTACTGAAATAGCCGTGCTCGTCAAGCTCGTCGCGGCTGCTGCACTCGGCGTATTCCAGCAGTTTCTTCTCCAGAATCGGAATCAGAACCTCTTCATAGCCTGGCTTGAAGTAGTTGTCAAGCGTAACAACGCTGCCGTCCTCAAGGCGGTAGTTGCGGCAGGTAATGAATGTGCCGCCGTGTGCGCCTCCGGTATACTGATACAGATTTATAAAGTGGCCGATGATATCGCGGCCATTGCCGTAATGCACCTCGGTGTTGATCACGTACTCATAGTCAATGTCACGTGGCTCAAAACCCTCCTCCTTGGCAAACCGGATCTCCTCCTTGTTTTCCTCCTTGAAAAGGTCTATGATGGAGTCAATGAAAGTGATCATGGCTGCGCGTACATCGGTTGTACGTCTGTCAAACAGGAATTCTGAGATATCCAGGTTAAAGGCATCGGCAAACAGAGTATCAGTACCGTGTGCCTTAAGTACATTCAAGTCAAAAACACATGACGGATGATCCTTGCCCTGAGCATAAGGCAAAGTCTCCTTGAACCTGACATACTGGAAAGCATACTTATCACCCTTCTCGCTGCAAGCAACTGTAGCAGCCAGAATGACCAGGACTATCAATAATCTAAACCGTTTCATAACTGGGTTGTTTTTGCGAAAATACAAAAAAATTAGAGAGGCCTAAAAGACCTCTCTGTTTTTTGGGGTGCCCGGTGGGACTCGAACCCACGACATTCAGAACCACAATCTGACGCTCTAACCAACTGAACTACGGGCACCATATAAACCGGTGTTCCGGTTAAAGCGGTGCAAAGGTAGTAATTAATCAGAATAACGCAAAAGGTTGAGGCGATTTATTTCTCTTTGTTTTCTTTTTGTGCCTTGAGCTCAGCTAAGTTTCTGGGTTGATCTTTCCTGATAACGCATTTATCGTGAAAATAGAAGTTTCTCTTGGGCTTGCCCAAGATCTTGATGTCTTTGCTAAGATTCCAGAGTGACATATTGCAAAAGGATTAATTGGTTGTAATGCTCAAATGTATGAATAATAATTTGTTATTACAATTCTTTTGTGTATAATTGCATTAACCAATAATTGCTACAGCCATGTTGTGGAATAAGTTACATTTTGCAAATCAGATGAGAGACCTTGGTGCAAAGCGGAAATTCAACTTCCATCAGAAAGGTCTGGGAGACTGCTACATCAAACATCACGATGATGAGAATAAAGAAACTGAGGAGAAGTAATTCCCCTCAGTTTCGTTTTTATAGTCCGGCATTCTTTATTTGGTGAAATAGAAGGTGTTGCCGGAGTGCTCTCTTCCGTTCAGTTTCCAAGTGCGTTTGACGGTGATCTTGGATTCGTTGTGGTCTGAGCAGTGGTAGTGGATCACATCGGTTGAGCCATCGGGCCAGTTCAGGGTGATATCCTCATCCATGTCTTTTGCACCGTCTATCTCACCGAAACAAAGCTTGTACTGACGGGGTGAGGCTGTGGTGTCAACGACCTGTGTGTACAGTCCGTACATCCGGGCCAGATATGCTTTGGAGTGCATGGGTCCGTCCTGAACGGTGTAGGTCTCACCCTGGAAGGTAAGTGTCATGCCCGGCATCTCAGGGCTGATGATAGAATTGCCTTGGGAGTCTGTTGCATAGATTTCGATATTGACCGGAGACCAGTCAACTATCATACCATTGTTTCTCTCACATCCGCACAGAAAGGTGCAGGCCAGTGCGGTAATTGCAAATAAGGATTTTTTCATAGACATATTGATTAAAAATGGTTTACGGGTTAATCTTTTTCTCGTATTCCTTGAGAACTTTTATTGCCTTGGGGTAGAGAAGTATGATGGCAATCACAGTGAACCATGCCATCAGACCGACACCGATGTCACCCAACTGCCAGACTACATCGGCCTCTCTTACTGCTCCGAATACAACTGACGCCAGCATTACCGCCTGAAGTAGGCGTATCATGATTTTCTCACGCTTGGCGTTCTTACCCCTGAACAGATAGATTATACTTGATTCTGCATAGAAGTAGTATGCCATGATGGTGCTGTATACAAAGAATACCATTGCTACCGATACAAACTGGCTGCCGAATCCCTTGAACACCGTATCGACCGCATTCTGTGTGAAGGCGGCATAGTTGTTGCCCAGTTCTGGGGCGTTGGCCAGCAGCATGTTTCCATCGGCATCAATGATGTTATAGGTGCCCGATGTGAGTATCATCAGTGCGGTAGCGGTGCAGACAAACAGGGTGTCGACATAAACAGAGAAGGCCTGTGCCAGACCCTGCTGTGCGGGATCGTTGACATCGGCCGCGGCCGATACCATGGCACCGGTACCCTGACCGGCCTCATTTGAGAATATGCCGCGTTTTACTCCCATTGCTATGGTGGATCCTATGATACCGCCGCAAACGGGATTGATGCCGAATGCGTTTTCAAAGATGCTCTTGAACACTGCCGGGACATCACTGATATGGTAGGCTACCACAACGACGGCCAGGGCAATGTAGCCGAAAGCCATGAAGGGGGTTACTATCGATGCCACCTTGGCAATGCGCTTTACTCCACCAACTATCACAACGCCCAGCAGGACGGCCATGATTATGCCCGATGTCAGTGTGGACACGGGGAATGCGTTGTGCATGGTCGAAGAGGCTCCGTTGGACTGCACCATGGTAAGACATACGGCGCAGGCTATGATTGTGACAACTGCAAAGACTATTCCGATCCAGCGCTTGCCCAGTCCCTCGTCAAAGAAGTTGAAGGGGCCGCCGCGGTATCCGCTGGCGTGGTGGAACTTGAACATCTGTGAGAGCGTGGACTCTACGAATGCGGTAGATGCGCCGAAGAACGCAACCACCCACATCCAGAATATGGCTCCGGGGCCGCCGAAAGCTATGGCTGTGGCTACGCCTACGATGTTGCCGGTTCCGACTCGGCCTGAAAGGGCTATGCAGAATGCCTCGAATGATGATATGCCGTCAGCGCCGCGTTTCTTGCTGAAAAGCGAACGGACCATGAGTCCGAAACGGCGAACCTGGACCATACGCGTGCAGATGGAGAAAAACAGTCCGGCACCCAAAAGCAGTACAACCAGCCCCGGGTTCCAGACTATTCTGTTGATAAATGAAACTACGCTGTCCAATTATTTAAAAGGATCTTTAGAGCCAGGTTTCCAGGTGCAGCCGTTAGCCAGGATGGGGTAGACTACAGACGGGAAGCAGAGGCTCTGGTAAATGGTATATTCGTTATTCTGGTAATTGTCAAGAACGTCTATGTAAGCACGCTCACGGGGTGTTGTGTTGCGGCTTATGGCCGGATAGCTGGGGTAATTGCGGACGTAGTTGCCTGCACCGAATACCAGGATACCGGGACGCGGGCCCCAACCCTTCTCAATGGTATAGGCCGATTCGCGGTCATGCGGCCAGCATACCTGATTGAATCCCAGAGTGGTCATGTAGCACTTGCCGAGCGGGTTCAGGCCCAGGGCGTAGTCCATCATCTGGCTTACTGCGTCGATGTAGTCCTGATTGCCGGTGAGCTTCCACATAAGCACGATGGGGAATGTGTACTGACCCTGAGCTACGTTGCTGCCCCACCAGTTTACGTTCATGGGTGCGCCGTTGGGGTAGGCATTCTGAGCGAATGCATCCAGCTGCTTATCGACTGTAGCCTGCAGGATATCCTTGAATGTCTTTACTGTTGCGGGATCGGTCTTATCTGCCGGTGCCAGTATATAGCTGAAGAAATATGAGGTGAGCCAGCCGCGCTCTGCAAATATCTCTGAACCCTGGTTGTAGGTGGTGAGAATCTGCTCGGCATCCTTTGCGTGTGCCTTGATGTACTCATGACACTGGGCGTTGCCGGTCATGAGGTATTTCTCTACATTGTAATACATCTGGAATGATGCGGGCATCTCGCGGTTACGCTCTGCGTAAACACGGGTTGATGCGCTGTATGCCAGTTCCGCACGCTCTGCGTATTCCTTGCTCTTGGCCTCATCGTAGGGCTTGATTATGCGGGCAAAGTGATAGAACAGGCCCGATGCCCATGATGATGTACGCGGGTCAAGTGCCTCGGAACCGAACAGGTGGTCCTCAAAGTCATATGTGGTGAAGGGTGAGTAGCCGTTGGTCTCGGTACCCCATGGAATCTGTCCGTCCTCCTCCTGGAAGTACTTCCAGAACATTGTGCCCCATTCGGCCTCGTCAAGGATATCGGGTATTCCGTTACCCTTGCCCAGGATGTTGAACTGCTCGTCGAACTTGTCGGGGATATTGAACTGGTCATCAGTAAAGAGCTCGGGGAATGCCTCGAAGGTGGTGAGCAGGGTGCTGGGAACGTCCATGTGATAGGTACGGCGGTCGGCATCACCTGCATCGTGGTAGCCGCCCCATGCCTGGATGGTGGGCTCTGTACCCTTAACGACCAGACGGGCCTCGGCAATGCGGTCATAGGTCTGGTAGATGGTCTCGTGGCAGCGCTTGGTGCGGTAGCTGAAGTCTGAGTAGGGCTCAATTATCTGGATGCCGCAACGCTGGTTGAAGAGTGAACGGAAGCTGATGTATGAGAGCTTCTGTGAGAACTGGCCGCCTACGCCGAAGGGGTAGGATGAACCGTAGCCGTCAACTACAATCTTGTAAGGGCCGCCTTCGGGAACCTGTGACAGGTCAATGCGGTAGACGTAGTCGCCTGATGACTGGTCCTGGCCGATCTCTTTCAACTGGCCTGAGCAGACCTTCTTGCCTATCTTGTTTTTCTTGAACTGATATACGGTGTAACCGGGCAGGTCACCCTCAATCTTCTTTACGCCGCCGTCACCCAGATAGATGGCAAAGTTGGCAAAGCGCTTGGTTGAGAGGGCACTGTATGCTACCTGGTTGGTCTTGATGGCCTCGCAGAATACATTCTTGGCCTTGAACTTGAGACTGTAGTTACCATACGGGGTCTCAATGGAGTATTTCTTGCCTTCCTGAAGTGTGGGCACGGTCAGGTAGATAAAGTGGTCGCACTTATCGGCGGCAGCCGCTGTGCGGTTTACGGCAAGGACCTGAGTTCCGTTGACTTTCCACTGTGAGGCGTCGGATATATCGGCCTCATTTACATCAAGGGTATCACTCAGGAAATAAAGTTCAATTACATTGTTTGAAGCAGTGCGGATCTGCTGAATGGTTAGTTTGGCGCTAGCTGAGAGAGTCATCAGCATAGCACAGGCTGTGATTAGAAAGGATCTCATAAGGAAATGGTTTTTTGCAAAAATAAAGGAATTATTCGGGAACGACAATGAATTCCGGCCTATTGGTATGGTTTGGATGAATATTGTAGCGTGTCATGCGGGTATCGAGGATGTTTTTCTTGAGGTGGAGGGTTACGGCAAGGCCGTTGTAGGTGTTGGGGGCACTCATGTTTGAGATGTAGTTGCCCAGGGACCATACTGTCAGATGACGTATAGGCCTGTTCCGATAATCGGGGAGAGTGCGGACGGGCTGAACTACATGAGGATGACCGCCTATTATGTGATCCACACCGTGGGCGTAAAGCCAGTCTTCAAGCCGTTTCTGGCTGGCATCGGGCTGCAGTTTATACTCCGTTCCCCAGTGCATGCAGGCGATTATGCAGTCAGCCTTGAGTTGGCGGGCGCGACGAATATCGGCCTTGATCTGTGTCGTGTCTATGTAGTTGACTATGCAGGGTGGGGCAACCGGTATTCCGTTGGTGTCATAGGTATAGTTTAGCAGCGCTATGCGGATGTTGCCTTGCTCTAAGATATAAGGATAGAGTGAGTCGCGTTCGGCCTGGTTGCGGTAGGTTCCCAGGTGGGCTATTCCCAGACTGTCAAGCACGTCGAGGGTGCGGACAAGACCGCGGTTGCGCCTGTCCATGCAGTGGTTGTTGGCGGTCAGGAAGATGTCAAAGCCGGCATCGCGGACAGCCTCGGCGTACGCATCGGGTGAGCAGAACTGCGGGTAGCCGGTGTAGGGCGCTCCGCCAAGGGTGGTCTCAAAGTTGCAGACAGCAATATCGGCTGCCTCAATCTCCGGGGTTACCAGAGTGAAACAGCCGCTATAGTTATATGTACCGTCGGTTTGTAAAGCCGCATCAAGCTGGGCCTTATGCTGCATCATATCTCCTGCAAAATAGAGGGAGATACTGTCAGGGGTTTGGGCCGATGCTCCTAGCGTGCATACCAGCCATATCCCAGTGAATATGGCAGACCTGGTCACGGTTTATTCGTAAATGCACTTCTGACCTGCAAGCAGGGTGTTCTTCATAAGCGAGCAGATGGTCATGGGACCTACGCCGCCGGGAACGGGAGTGATGAAACTGCACTTGGGGGCAACCTCGTCAAACTGAACGTCACCGCTCAGACGGAAACCGCTCTTCTTGGTTGCATCGGGAACGCGGGTGGTACCTACGTCGATGATTACGGCACCCTCCTTGACCATATCGGCCTTTACGAAACCGGGCTGGCCCAGAGCTGCTACGATGATATCGGCCTGGAGGCACTCCTCCTTGATGTTGGCGGTGTGGCTGTGGCAGACGGTTACGGTGCAGTCACCGGGGTTGGATTTCTGCATGAGCAGGCTGGCCATGGGCTTGCCTACGATGTTGCTGCGGCCCAGGACTACTGCCTTCTTGCCGCGGGTCTCGATGTTGTAGCGCTTAAGCAGCTCCATGATACCGTTGGGGGTGGCAGAGATGAAGCAGGGCAGACCTATGCTCATACGGCCAACGTTGATGGGATGGAATCCGTCTACGTCCTTGCGGTAGTCAATGGCTTCTATGACATGCTGCTCGTTGATGTGCTTGGGCAGGGGGAGCTGAACGATGAATCCGTCAACATCGGGATCGTTGTTGAGCTCGGCAACCTTGGCCAGAAGTACATCCTCGGTGATATCACTCTCAAAGCGGATGAGGGTTGACTTGAAACCGCATACCTCGCAGGCCTTTACCTTGGCTGCAACGTATGTCTCGGAACCTCCGTCATGACCAACCAGAATGGCGGCCAGATGGGGACGTTTCTCACCTCTCTCTACCATTGCGGCTACCTGTGCCGCAATCTCCTGCTTAACCTGTTCGGCTACTGCTTTTCCGTCGATTAACTGCATTGTATGTTGTTTTTATCTTCTCATCATTCCACCCAGGTTGGGGAGTTTGGCGCCGGCCACGCTCTTCATCATCTTGCGGGTCTGCTCAAACTGCTTGATCATACGGCTTACCTCCTGGAGTGACTGTCCGCTGCCCTTGGCTATGCGGTTCTTGCGAGACTGGCTCTTCTCGAGCAGCTCGGGGTTGGCGCGCTCGGCGGGTGTCATGGAGTGGATCATGGCCTCGATGCCCTTGAATGCATCATCGTTGATGTCAATGTCCTTGAGAGCCTTGCCTACGCCGGGAATCATACCCATAAGGTCCTTGACATTACCCATCTTCTTGATCTGGCCTATCTGCTCCAGGAAATCATCATAGTCGAACTTTCCCTTGCCCATCTTCTTCTGGAGACGTTTGGCCTGCTCGGCATCAAACTGCTCCTGGGCACGCTCCACGAATGAAACGATATCACCCATGCCGAGTATGCGGTCTGCCATGCGGTCGGGATGGAATACGTCAAAGGCATCCATCTTCTCGCCGGTACCCACAAACTTGATGGGCTTGTCAACTACGGTGCGTATGGAGAGGGCGGCACCGCCTCGGGTGTCACCGTCAAGTTTTGTCAGAATTACGCCGCTGAAGTCCAGACGCTCGTTAAACTCCTTGGCGGTGTTTACGGCATCCTGACCGGTCATTGAATCGACTACGAAGAGTATCTCATTGGGTGAGACGGCCTCCTTAATCGCAGTGATCTCCTGCATCATCATCTCGTCAATGGCCAGACGGCCGGCGGTATCTATGATAACTATGTCGTAACCCTTGGCGCGGGCCTCCTTTATGGCGTTCTGTGCTATCTCAACGGGCTTGTTGTTACCCTCCTCGGTGTATACGGTTACGCCTATCTGCTCACCCAGAACCTTCAACTGGTCAATGGCAGCGGGACGGTAAACGTCACAGGCTGCAAGCAGGGGTTTCTTGGCGCGCTTGGTCTTGAGAAGGTTGGCCAGCTTGGCACTGAAGGTGGTCTTACCGGAACCTTGCAGACCGGCCATCAGGATGACGGCGGGATGTCCCTTGATGTCAATGTCCACGGCCTCGCCGCCCATCAGGGTTGCAAGTTCATCGTGTACCACCTTGACCATCAGTTGGCCGGGGCGGACCGATGTGAGCACGTTCATGCCAAGGGCCTTCTCCTTTACGGTATCGGTGAACTGCTTGGCTACCTTATAGTTGACATCGGCATCAAGCAGGGCCTTGCGTACGTCCTTGAGGGTTTCGGCAACGTTAACCTCGGTGATTTTACCTTCACCTTTCAGTATCTTGAGTGACCTTTCGAGTCTTTCTGACAGATTTTCAAACATTCCTTTGATCGGGATTTTAATTTCAGGTTGCAAAATTAGTAAAAAAACGCTTTCTTTGCGCATCAATAGTCTACTATGTCATTCAGTTCCTTTTCCGTATTCCAATGGAAAAAACCTGTTGTCATACTGCTGCTTCTGACCGGAGCGGCCCAACTGACCAAGGCTCAGGGGTTCTCAGCTGCCCTTGAACGCGTGGATCAGCCCTGGTATGCAGGTGTGAGCGCAGGATCTTCCTTTGGACAAGCCACATTCCGCAGCGTAACCGAACACCAGTTTCATATGGGTGCTCAGGGCGGTTTTTTGGGTGGTTATCGCATGAATCGTCTCATATCATTTGAGGCAGGTCTTCAATTCGGTCGTCAGACACAGACAGCCCTTGACTGCTGTCCCTATTGGCTTTCAGAGTCAGGTGAACGTTACATCGCACCTGTTTACGGGATGAACGGTTGGGCTTACCGTGACCTCAGGACCAGAACCGGGTGGGGCAAGCTTTTGCTCCAGGCTAATTTTGATGCCATCAGTCTGTTTAAAGGTCCGGATTGCAAATGGTCGGCCAGTCTGTCCCCGCAAATATCGGTGGTGACAACACGAACACTGTTTCTCACTTCCGGTGATGACATACGTCATGACCGTCAGTGGCATATGGGTCTGGGCGGTCAGGCATCGGTCGGCTATGAGTTCAAAGAAGGTATTGTGGCGACTGCCTACACAGGCATAACCTGCCTTACCGGCCAGCGTTTTGACAATATCCCCGAGCATTGTCACAAGAGTAACCTTATTTATGATGCCGGAGTAAAACTGACTATCCGATGGGATATACTTTGTAAAGGACTGAGGCTATGAGAAAGAGTACGTTTATTTCAATCGCCCTGACTGCCGTGTCATTTCTAATGGCTGGCTGTTACCATGATTATCATGAGTTACGTGAGTCTGAATTCGGTAATCTGCCGGTAGGTTATGTGGCACCTTTGATTGACTGGGAACAGGAGGACGCTGCTGTACCAGTACACGACTTGACAATTGTTGCTGTGGGTAACGGTATATCGGATTCAAAAAGTTATGACCATATTCCGGATATTGACAAGGATCCGTTGCAGATTCCTAAAGGTGAATATAAAGTACTCTACAAGGTCAATATGACGGAACCTGACGGTTATGACAGGACCGATGACGTGACGGTATCTCTGATAGACTCCGCTAAGTTACCGGCCCAGGCATGGTTCGGAGTGACAAACACAATCATCAGGGCCGATACGATAGTAATAGCCGAAACAAAACTGCAACCTTTGCTCTCGGTATTAAAACTGAACATGACCAATGTGCCTACGGGAACCGTCGTAACCATTAAACTCGGTAATGTGGCGAAGAACATCAAGCTTACAGCCAAAGACGAAAACGGACGTTACGGTGTCCCCGACAGTATCTCAATGGGATATATGGTCATTGATACACTGACAGCCGGTGATGACGGCGTAATCAGTTCGGATGAGTTGCTGCTGCCGCCTACTGTCTCAGATATTGACAGCACCGATATGATCATTGGCATTATGCTGGCCGATGGCGGTACTTTTGACTGTATATGTAATGCTCCGCGAATCGCAACAGGCTGCACATACGCTTTGAACCTGGATTTCGATGCTCTCACAACCAGCATGAAATTCAACTCTAACTCCATAAGTCAGAGGAGAGAGGAGTGGACTGCAATACCTGACAGTTTCAAGGTAAGTGCCTATCCTACATGGCAGTTGGCTGTGCCGCTTACCATCGAGGCTGTTACCCCCGGAGCACAGGTGCGCTTTACACTGTCAGACGCCGTAGCCGCCAACAGCGTACAGTTCAGAACCGGTAGCGGTGCCTCATGGAGTGATTGGGCTGACTATACAGGAGGCAGTGATATCGTTTTGGAACATGCCGGCGATATGGTGCAGTTCCGTGGTGACAATGCAAAGTATACCACACAAGATTATAAATACAGCAAGATCAGTTTTACCGAGGATTGTTATGTGTATGGCAATATCATGAGCCTGATAACAAGTACGGACTACATCGATTGTAACGTTTTGACAGCAACCTTTTCCTTATCCCGTCTGTTCTGCGAAAACAGTCATCTGTTGTCACATCCATCCCGAGATATTTTGCTTCCTGCTGTCACACTGACTGATTATTGCTACTATGGATTGTTTGAAGATTGTTCAGCCCTGAGCAGAGTACCGAGATTGCCGGCTGTCAATCTGGCCAAAGATTGCTGCAGTTTTATGTTTGGCAATTGTGCCAGTATTGAGACCTTGCCCGAACAGATGCTTCCTGCCACCAAATTAGCTGAATTATGCTATTTTGCGATGTTTAGTAAATGCTCGGGTCTGACCGCCTTGCCCGAAGACTTGCTTCCTGCCACTACACTGGTTGATGCTTGCTATAATAATATGTTTGAAAGATGTACGGGCCTGAAATCCATACCTGAGAACCTGCTTCCTGCCACCACATTGGATGAAGCCTGCTACGGATTCATGTTTTACCTTTGTACCGGTCTGACTACAATACCCCAGGACTTGTTGCCGGCTGTTAATCTGAAAAAATATTGCTATGAAGGTATGTTCTCTTGTTGTACGGGCCTGAAATCCATTCCGGAAAAATTGCTTCCCGCAACAACACTGACTGAATCTTGTTATTCAGAAATGTTCTCTTGTTGTACGGGCCTGACTATAGTCCCTGAGAACCTGCTTCATTCTACAACTTTGGCGGAAGGATGCTATAGGTCAATGTTTTCAAGTTGCACAAACCTTATAGGAGCTCCCAAATTGCCTGCTACTACGCTGAGCCGGTATTGCTACCATTGGATGTTTGCAAACTGTACCAGCTTGACTGAATCACCGGTTTTGGATGCTCGTGGTTTGGCTTATGGCTGTTATGAAGAGTTGTTCTCCGGTTGTTCAAGTCTAAACAGCGTGACTTGTTTTGTTCATTACTTTTTCACTGATAACATGGTAGAGCGCCACTATGAGTATATGAATAAGTGGTTGGATGGTGTTGCCACCAACGGAACGTTAACAGTGGACGTATTAAAAGATTGGACCGACAACGATGGTTGTGTCCCTGCCGGTTGGACTATAGTGGAAAAATAAATATCAGTTATCGTCCGGACAGATAGAGCATCTGGCGGATCTCCTCATTGAATTTGCGGGATGCCAGAAGTTTCTCTATGGTAAGGTGCATACGGTAGCGCCAGTAGTTGTTGGAATCGGCCGGGACATTGATACGCTCTGAACGCGGGTCTTTGGCACGCAGCGAACTGCTCATGGAGAGCCAGTCCTGAAGCGGGAATATGGCCAGCATCGAGGGTGATGCCAGGTGGGCCGATATCACGCTGGTGCATGCGGCTACGGTCGCCTTCTGGGCCGATATCACGCTGTTGGGTTCCATTTCATCCTCTATCCAGGTGCGCAGCACGCTCATGTCGTGAGTGGATGTGGTGCAGACCGACATGTAGGGGTAGGTGGCTGGGTCCGATACGCTTACGCCCATGTTCTTGGGCATACGCTGAACCTCAAGTGCTATGATGCGCAGACGGTCCATCACCTCGGGAACGCAGGCCGGTATCATACCCAGATCTTCACCGCACACAAGCATATCGGTAGCCTCAATCAATGCTGGGAGCTTGGACATTGCCACGTCGCTCCAGAAACTGTTGTTGCGACTGTAGTAGAAATCATCGTGCAGACTGCGGAAAGCCTCTTTTTCATTGTCGGGCAGAGCTTTGAACATGTCCGTGTCAACGGCCTCTATGCGCGGATGATAGGTGCCGGGACGGTGGGTATCCTCAAGGAAAAGCACATCGGTCTCAGGTTTTCCTTCAGGTGCCTTGGCATGAAGGGTGGGGTTGAAGGGGAAGCCTTTGTCCCACAACTCCTGCGGGGTGTAGGTGAGGGCTGGATTGAAGCGTCCCATGAGTCCGCTGTTATACTCCAGAGGGACCTCCCATATGCGGAAGAATCCCAACAGATGGTCAATGCGGTAGGCGTCAAAGTAATCGGCCATCTTGCGGAAACGCTCTACAAACCAGGCGTATCCGTCAGTTGCCATGTTCTCCCAGTTGTATGTGGGCATTCCCCATTTCTGGCCATCCTTGGCAAAGGCATCTGGTGGAGCGCCGGCCTGACAGTCGGTATGGAAAAGCTCCGGATGTATCCAGACGTCGCAGCTGTGACGGTTTACGCCGATGGGTATGTCACCCTTGAGCAGTATACCTTTTTTATTGGCATATTTCTTGACATCTGTAAGCTGCTTGTTAAGATGGAACTGTATGAAGTAATGCTTGCGAATCTCAAGATAACGGTCATTGCCTGGAGTGCAGTACCTGTCCAGCAGGGCAGGGGTGTATTCTGACTCCTTCCACGTATGGAAATCGGCCGTGCCGTACTTGTCACGCAGGTAGCAGTAGAGTGCGTAGGGCTCCAGCCAGCTGCGGTTGGCGCTGAAGAACTTCTGGAACTCGCGGCTCTTGCAGCATCGGTCGCCCAGGTTGGCGTAGAGGCGGTCCAGATACTCGCTCTTGAGCCTGAATACGCGCTCGTAGTCAATGGCGGCCATTGAGTTGAGCTCCCTGCGCTCCTTGCGGACATGTGCCATGAACTTGCGGTCATCAATTGTGCCGATAAGTTCAAGGTCCATGTAGATGGGGTTGAGTGCAAATGACGAGTTGGCGCTGTAGGGGTAGGAGTCACGCCATGTTCCGGTCATGGTGGTGTCATTGACCGGCAGGGTCTGAATGATACTCTGACCTGTGGCTGCAGCCCAGTCGACCAGCAGTTTGAGATCAGTGAACTGGCCTATTCCAAAGTCCCTCTCTGAGCGGAGTGAGAAAACCGGAATGGCAGTGCCGGCACCCTTCCAGCGGGGGCGGTTGTTATGGCGTACGTACGGCAGAGCAACAGTACGCTGCTCGATGCTCTCTCCTCCATAGTCCTTCCATCGGTCGGAAAGAACCAGACGTTTGGCACGGGTGTAGGGGATGGAGTGGAGCGAGCCCTCCTCGCGGCGGGTTATGTTTCCGTCAATCTGGACAACATAGCAGTAGGTTATGTCACCCGCGGCGATATCGTCATCGTCTATCTCGTAGTCGGTGAACCAGGTTCCGGAGCCGTTGTTGGCCATGTCAAGGCTCAGTTGGGAACCGTCACTCATGTTCAGGCACAGGTAGAGGTTCTCGCCCCAGCGGGTATTGTATTCTATCTGAAAATGTATCTGCATCTTATTCCAATTATCAGAAAACACAAAGCACAAATATAGCGTAAATTACGGAAATATGGGGGCTGATTTCCAATGAAATCAAAGTTTTCAACCGATTGGCGGAAGTTATCAACAATTGCCAAAAAAGCGGATTAATTTCTTTTACATTTTTATACGCGAAATTATTTTTGCTAACACGTTAAAACAGAATTAAACATTTCATAACCAAAACAATTATCAATCATGGAGTTAAAACAGGAGGGCATCTACGATGCCAGTACCCTTGGCGGTGGTAAAATGTTCGTACTGGGATGTCAGCACATGTTCGCTATGTTCGGTGCTACGGTTCTGGTTCCGCTTCTCACCGGTCTGTCAGTTTCGGCCACTCTGCTGTTTGCAGGTATCGGCACACTGATTTTCCATTTGTTTACTAAGATGAAGGTTCCTGCATTCCTGGGTTCCTCATTCGCTTTCCTGGGCGGTTATACTGCCGTTAAGGAATTCGGTGTAGGTCTTGGAATGACAGAAGGTGTAGCTCTTACTTACGCCTGCATCGGCGTATTCTGCGCAGGTCTGCTCTACTTTGTGCTGGCCGCCCTGTTCAAGTTCTACGGTGTTCGCCGCACCATGCGTTTCTTCCCGCCCGTAGTAACAGGTCCTATCATCATTTCAATCGGTCTTATCCTGTCATCAAGTGCCATCAACAACTGCCAGAGCAACTGGTGGATTGCACTGCTTGCCATCGTTATCATCGTGATATGCAATATCTTCGGCAAGGGCATGATCAAGATCATTCCAATCATCCTTGGTGTTATCGGTTCATATATCGTTGCAGCATGTTTCGGACAGGTTGATTTCTCTGCCGTTAAGGAGGCCGCATGGTTCGGAATGCCTTTCGCATGGGAGAACACAGCTTTCTCAGTACTGCAGAACCCTGACTGGTCATTCGTATGGACTGCAATCATCGCAATCGTGCCTATTGCATTTGCAACCATGATTGAGCATATCGGTGATGTATGCGCCATCTCATCAACCTGCAACCGTAACTTCATTGCCGATCCCGGTCTGCACCGCACTCTTATGGGTGACGGCTGCGCTACCGCTCTGGCTGCCCTGTTCGGTGCTCCTGCCAACACTACATACGGTGAGAATACCGGTGTACTGAACCTGACCAAGGTGTTTGATCCCAAGGTTGTACGCATTGCAGCATGTCTGGCTATCGTATTCTCATTCTGCCCCAAGTTCGCCCAGATTATCTACGCTATGCCTACCGCAACTGTAGGTGGTGTTTCTCTGGTGCTCTACGGTATGATTTCTGCAGTCGGCGTTCGTAACCTGGTTGAGAACAAGGTTGATTTTACAAACAACCGCAACGTGCTGATTGCAGCTCTGATCCTGGTTCTGGCCATCGGTATCAATTTCGGCCCCGGCAGCATTACCTTTGGTAAGATTTCTCTGTCAGGTCTGGCAGTTGCCGCTCTGGTAGGCATCATCCTTAATGCAATCCTTCCCGGTAACGACTTCCACTTTACAAGCGAGTATGCAAGCGGTAAGCGTGCTACCGCCGAGGGTCAGGATCTGCCTGAGGAGTTCAAGAAGCCTCTGCATGACGATCCCAAGTTCAACGGATAACTCATTTAACTCATTATACTAACTTATTAAGTTTTTTGTATGAAAAAAGTTGTTGCATTTGCAGGTTTCGCCCTGCTGTCAGTAGGTGCTTTTGCACAGACAAATCTCCAGGTATTCTATGATCTGGGTGAGAATCGCAAGTTGGTTACTACTACTCTTGAAATGTTCAAGGGTGATGATTGGGGTAGCACATTCTTCTTTGTAGATTACGACTACACTACTAAGAATCAGCGCGATGCCAAGATCTTTGGTACACAGAGCACCTATATGGAGATTGAGCGTGCCCTGAACTTCTGGCAGGAGTCTTCTCTTGGCGCACTCAGCGCACATGTTGAGTTCCAGGCCGGTAACTTCGGCGGTTTCTCAGTACGTAACTGGTTGTTCGGTGCCGAGTATTTCCTGCATAACGATGATTTCTCAAACACCTTCACTCTTGCTCTTCTGTACAAGCTGTACACCAATAATAACGCTGCAGATATTCCTGTTCAGTTCACAGGCGTATGGGGCATGCAGGACATCTTTGGCGTAGAGGGACTGAGATTCTCAGGCTTCCTGGATTTCTGGGGTGAGAATGGTGCATATGCCGATGGCGTTGATGACAATGGTCTTCCTAAGGTAAAGGAGACTAAGTTCAAGCTCCTCACTGAGCCTCAGGTTTGGTACAACGTAGGTAAGTTCTTCAACTGCCCCAACTTCAATCTGGGTGGTGAGGTAGAGCTCTCATACAACTTCAGAGATAAGGGATTCGTATGCAATCCTTGCTTGGGTGCTAAGTGGAATTTCTGATTTGATGTAGTATTAACTTAATTTCCAATAATCATGTCATTTCTGAAAGTTTTAGGATTTGATCCCGCCAAGAACAATGTCAAGACTGAGATTGTTGCCGGTATCACCACTTTCCTGACAATGGCCTACATCCTTGCAGTTAACCCGGATATCTTCGGCGCACTGGAGGAGATGGGCATGCCTAAGGGTGCAGTCTTTACTGCAACCGCTCTGGCTGCTATCGTAGGTACATTGGTAATGTCTATTTATGCCAAGAAGCCCTTCGCCCTGGCTCCTGGTCTGGGTCTGAACGCATTCTTTGTTTACACCGTATGTCTGACTATGGGATACAGCTGGCAGTTCGCATTGACAGCCGTATTCATTGAGGGTATCATCTTTATCATCCTCACCGTGACCAACATCCGTGAGGCTATCATCAATGCCATTCCTGCAGCCATGAAGAGCGCTGTATCAGCCGGTATCGGTCTGTTCATCGCTTTCATCGGACTTGTAAATGCAGGTATCATCGTTGATGACGGCGGCACAATCATCGCTCTGGGTGACATCACCGGCGGTACAGCTCTGCTGGCTCTCATCGGTCTGGTTATCACATCAGTGATGATGATCCTCAAGGTTCCCGGATCAATGCTGATAGGTATCATCGTTACCGCTATCATCGGTATTCCTTTCGGTATCACCAAGTTTGACGGTGTGGTTAGTTCTGTTCCTTCAATTGCACCTATCTTCTGCAAGTTTGAGTGGCACAACATCCTGTCATGGAACATGGTTATCGTAGTCTTCACATTCCTGTTCATCGATATGTTCGATACCATCGGAACCGTTATCGGTGTATCCAAGAAGGCTAACATGATCAATCCTGACGGTACCATCCCCGGTGTTAAGAAGGTTCTTATGGCCGATGCCATTGCAACCGTTGCAGGTGCCGCTTTCGGTACCAGCACCACCACTACCTACGTAGAGAGCGCATCAGGCGTTGCTACCGGTGGCCGCACAGGTCTGACCTCATTCACAACCGCTATCTGCTTTGCAGTAGCTCTGTTCTTTGCTCCGATATTCATTGGAATACCGTCAGCAGCTACAGCTCCTGCTCTGATTCTGGTAGGTGTTATGATGATGTCATCAATCCTGGATGTTGACTTCAATGATTTCTCAGAGTGCATACCTGCTTACATCACAATGATTGTAATGCCTCTGGCATACAGCATCTCTGACGGTATCATGCTGGGCCTCATCTCTTATGTTGTTCTGAATGCCCTGACCGGCAAGCTCAAGAAGATCAGCATCATGATGTGGGTTCTTGCAGTTCTGTTCATCTTGCGTTACATACTCCTGTAACCTTAGTGACAGAAAGATTAAGGGCGGTTCCTTTTGGGAGCCGCCCTTATTATTTTGCGCCTTGCCTGTTACTCTATCGTGAGAACGGCACCGGTTGTGGTGTCAAAGGTGATCTTGGTATCGGCCATCTTTCCCATTATGGAAGAAGAGATAACCTCAACGTTTCCGAACTGTGCCACCTGAATCTCCTGATCAAGGAATGTGGTGCGGTTGTTGTAGACTCTCAAGACTGCACGTCCGGGCAGGCGGTAGTAGAGGAAAGTACCTTCTTTCTTGGATTTGGCGGCCTGCAGTTTCTTCTGCTGATCGGGATCCAGAGTGTAGCTGCCGGACATGTTGCGGTCTGTTATGTCAATCCAAACGGGCTCGCCGGCCAGATTGTCTGTGGGGAGCACGCCCAGCTTGGTCGAGAAACGGAACAGTATCTGCTTGTTGATGGCCTCATCGGGGGTTGAGGGCCTCATCGGGGGTTACGTTGATTGTGAAGGTAACCTCCTCAGTCTCATTGGTGCCGCTGAAAAGTGTCAGCAGGGCGGTTTCCTGAGCGGTGAGTGACTCGAGCATGAACTTGAGTGATTCGCCGTCGGTGGGAACGAAATCGGCCTGACCGCGGGTTATGTTGTTGCGGCTCTCACGGATATTGTAAATCTCCTTGGCGGTGAGTTCGGCCATCTTGGCGGTTGAACTGGCCATAAGTATCTCCTCGGTCATATACTCCTGCGGGTTGACTTTCTTGGCCTGCTTGGGTGCCGGAGCGGGTTCACTCTTGGCGGTGGGCTCTTTGGCGCGTACGTTGACGCCACGCAACACTCCGTCATTGGTAAGCTCGAAATAGGGGCGGTTGCCCTTGGCGGGGAAGGTCAGGGTGTAGAGGTTATCCTTATCGGGTACTCCTACAGTCTGTATTTTGATATCCTTTATTGACCATACCTCCTCGGCTTTGTCCTTGACATCGCTCAAACGAAGGTAACGCTCGGCATAGCGGGAGAACTCACCCGGCTTGAAGGTCTGTTTCTGGGCCGTAACGGTCACGGTGACCATGGTCTTGGGGAGAAAGTATGAGACGCCGTCCTGGGTCACTCCCGGCTGATAGGCCGATGACTGTCCCTGTGCTGATGTGGTAAGAACCGATAACAGCAGCCCTGCGGTAAGAGCTATTTTTCTGATATTCATAGTCATAACGTTTCTGTCATTTGTAACCAGGCTTGCGGCAGATTGTCGGCAATATCGGCCGATGTCATGGCCGTCATGCTGAGTTTCCGTGCTGCTATATCGCCTGCAAGTCCATGTATATAAACTGCAATCAATGCGGCCTGTTCGCTTTTGAATCCTTGTGCCAGCAGGGCCAGGACCATGCCGGTAAGCACGTCGCCGGAACCTCCTGTGGCCATGCCCGGATTTCCGGTGGTGTTGACGTACATCGTGCCGTCGGGTGCAATGGTAACGGTGGGAGCACCTTTTACCACTACAGTGATTCCGTTTTCGGTGGCAAGGGCCTTGGCTTTTTGTATCATATCGTCATAATCGGTGGCCTGACCTACAAGACGCTGAAGCTCGCCGGGGTGGGGAGTCAATAAGGAACCTGCTGGAACATACTCGAGCAGATATTTGCTGCGGGCGATGATGTTGAGTGCATCGGCATCAAGTACCATGGGGTATGATGAGCTCTTGAGCAGTTTCTCAAGTATGGCATTCTGTGAATCGCCCTGACCCAGACCGGGGCCGGCTCCTACGGCATTGTATCGGCTCAGGTCGGTGTTGGCGTACAGGTCATCGGACGCAATCGTCATGGCCTCGGGTACGGATATCTGGAGTATGTCGTTGTTGCAGGAGGGAGAGCAGACCGTCAGCAGACCCACTCCTGAGCGGAGGCATGCTCTGGCAGACAGGACAGCGGCTCCTGCCATTCCCAGGCTGCCGGCATAAAGCAACGCATGACCGAACGTGTTCTTGTATGCCTTGGGATCACGCGGCTTGAGCAGTGGTTTTACATAGTCCTGACTGACGGTTACTTTGTCCATAGTTTGGCAATTTCACTCGGCAAATGTACGCTTATTTTGTTAAAAATAGACATAGTCACAGTATTGACGTGCTTTTTTGAGTATATTCGCATAATAAAAATACGAGACATATGGGACACATTCAGGTAAAGGACAGAGAGTTTGAGGTCTTTCTTAAAGAGGAGGAAATACAGAAGGAGATAAAGAGAGTCGCAGCTGAGATTAACCGTGATTATGTAGGCAAGGAACCGCTGTTCCTGTGCGTTCTGAACGGCTCATTCATGTTCGCAGCAGACCTGCTCAAGGACGTAAACGTTCCTTGTAATGTCTCTTTCGTGAAGGTTTCATCATATCAGGGAACTGACACAACCGGAAAGGTTAAGGAACTTATGGGCCTGCAGGAGGATGTGGAAGGCCGCCATATCATCATTGTTGAGGATATTGTGGATACCGGCTACACCATGCGTGACGTACTGGATTCACTGGCCGAGAAGAAGGCTGCATCAGTTCAGGTATGCGCCCTGCTTTGCAAGCCTGACAAACTCAAGGTTGACATCAACCTCAAGTATCTGGCCATGAATATTCCCAACGGATTTATTGTAGGATACGGTCTGGATTATGACGGATTCGGCCGCAACTCACGTGATATTTATAAGATTGTAAAGGAATAATTGTATTTAGGATGGACAACATAGTAATCTTTGGCGCCCCTGGTTCAGGTAAGGGGACTTACAGTGCTGCCCTTGTTGAGAAATTCGGTTATAACCACATATCCACGGGTGATGTGCTCCGCTCCGAGATAAGGGAGGGCACAGAACTGGGTAGAATAGCCGAAGGATATATTGAAAAAGGACAACTTATACCTGATGACCTTATTATAGACATGCTGGCCGATGTATACGACACCATGCGTGAAGGTCCCGGAGTTATATTTGACGGTTTTCCCCGCACAATCGTACAGGCCAAGGCTCTCAAGGAGATGCTGCAGGAGCGTGGCGAGAAGATAACGGTTACACTCAACCTCATAGTAAGCGAGGATGTGCTGATGCAGCGTCTTCTGCACCGCGCAGAGGTAGAGGGCAGGTCCGATGACAACGAGGAGACAATAAAGAAACGTTTCAACGTTTACTATACCCAGACCCATCCGCTGATTGAATGGTTCAAAAAAGAGGGGGTGTTGTCGGAGTTTACCTTTAAAGGTGACAAGGATCTGATGATCAAGGAAATAATAGAGAAGGTGGAGTCAATCTGACCCCACCTTGAGTTTGAATATATGGCAGAATCAAATTTTGTAGACTACGTAAAGATCTTTTGCAGGTCGGGCAAGGGCGGTCGCGGATCGGCCCATCTGCGTCATGACAAATACATTCCAAACGGCGGTCCCGACGGAGGTGACGGCGGTAAGGGCGGTAGCGTTATCCTTAAGGGTAACCGCAACTACTGGACATTGCTGCACCTGCGTTATGAGCGTCATGCATTTGCTGAGAACGGCGGAAACGGCGGCAGCAACAAGTGCTTCGGCAAGGACGGCAATGACGTTATCATTGAGGTTCCCTGTGGTACCGTAGCCTATGATGCCGAGACCGGCGAGTATCTTTGCGATATCACCGATGACGGTCAGGAGGTGGTTCTGCTCAAGGGTGGCCGCGGAGGTCTGGGTAACTGGCATTTCCGTACAGCCACACGTCAGGCTCCCCGTTTTGCGCAGCCCGGTGAACCGGCACAGGAACTCATGGTAGTCCTGGAACTTAAACTGCTGGCCGACGTGGGCCTGGTGGGATTCCCCAATGCAGGCAAATCCACACTGCTGTCAGCAATATCGGCCGCAAAACCCAAGATTGCAAACTATCCGTTCACTACACTGGAGCCCAATCTGGGTATCGTCTCATATCGCGAAGGCAAGTCATTCGTAATGGCCGATATTCCCGGTATCATTGAGGGTGCCAGCGAGGGTAAGGGTCTGGGACTCAGGTTCCTGCGTCATATCGAGCGTAACTCTCTGCTGCTGTTCATGGTTCCCGGTGATACTGATGACATCAAGCGCGAATATGAGATTCTGCTCAATGAGCTGGCACAGTTCAACCCCGAGATGCTTGACAAGCAGCGCGTTCTGGCCATCACCAAGTGTGACCTTATAGATGAGGAGCTCATGTCAATGCTGGAGCCCAATCTTCCGGCCGATATTCCCCACGTATTCATATCGGGCGTGAGCGGACTGGGACTGCAGCAACTTAAGGATATCCTTTGGAAGGAGCTCAACAGTGAGAGCAATAAGCTTGACGCTACTTGGAAGACGGAGCATATCGTGCACCGTTCAAAGGATGCGGGTGAACTGCACAGTGAACTGGTGGCTGCCGGAGCTGACTTTGAATTTGATTTTGATGACCTGCCTGATGATGAACTGGATGATGATCTGGAGGAGGTTGAGGTCGAGCTGGACTGAAAAAACGCTTTTTCAAGAAATATTTTTTTAAAAAAGTTCTTTTTCGTTTTAACTTTCATTTTTACGGCTTATATGATAGTTGTATGAATTTGTTTTGAAAATTCACCTTTTACTAATTAATAACTAAAACAAACAACAAATGAAAAAGATGTTTTTGGCAGCTGCCCTTCTGGCAGTAGTATCTCTGGCCAACGCTCAGGCTCCGGCCAATGCTCCTTACGGAGTTAAGTCAGGTGTTATCACCATGTCTATGGATATGATGGGTAACGAGATGATCACTGAGACCTATTTTGATGACTACGGTTTGAAGACCGCTCAGGTATCAGAAGGTGGTTTCATGGGTGGCGAAGGCAAGACTCGCACAATCACAGATAAGGACGGCGCTCAGATCCGCATCAACGATGCTGAGAAGACCGCTACCAAGTTCCCTGCAGGTGGCATGGGTATGGGCTTCGGCGGTGGCCGCGCTCAGATCAACTGGAACAACCTGACCGACCAGGTTAAGAAGGATAACAACATTAAGGAAGTAGGTAAGGAGACCATCGCCGGTAAGGAGTGCACAAAGTACACCATGACCGTTGACATGATGGGCAACCAGTCAGAGCAGACCGTTTGGATCTACAAAGGCATCCAGCTCAAGAACGAGATGACTTCTGATTTCGGTACTTTCGGCCAGACCTGCAAGAAGTTCGAGGAGAAGGCAGTTGACGCTTCTATGTTCGAGGTTCCCGCTGGTGTTAAGGTTGAGGAGTTCGACATGTCACAGTTTGGCGGATTTGGAGGTTTCTAATTTCCGGAAAACTAAATAAAAGAGGGTCACTTCGGTGGCCCTTTTTTGTTTTCCACCGCCAAACTATGACATAGGGTGGCTGCGCCACCCTTCGACCTTTTTTTAGTTTACTCCGTAAACGCGCTCCATTCCATTCCGCTTGGCGGCCTTCCAGGACCGCGGTCTCGCTCGTCGCCTCGCTCGCTCCAATACCAACGCACGTCCGTACGTATTGGGGCGAAGTGAGTATGCGATCGAGATGGCCCGGAGGGCCACCGTTGGCGTAGCCAACTAAAAAAAGGTAACATGCTCCACATACGAAAGAAAGGCCGCCGTTAGGTGGTCTTTCTTTTGCATGTGGAGCTGGAGGGAGTCGAACCCTCGTCCAAACGGGGAAACCATATGCTTTCTACAGGCTTATCTCTACTTGGATTTTCGAGCTATGACTTGGATAGAGCTACCGGGCCATAACCTTATCTTCTAAAATCTCATCCCTGACGCGAAGCCGAAAGGAACTATCCCCGATTTGACTGCACCACCGTATCGACGAGCTTCGGAGCAAGAGCTTCCGGGTGATGTCTTGTCACAATACCTTGTATCGTGATTAAGCAGATCTACTGTACTTCGATCAAGCAGCAAGAGCAAAGTTGTTGTTGCCAGATAATTGTTGACGTTCTTTTTATAGTGCGGACCGACAGAGCACTGCCTGCTTACATACCATTCCTGCCCGCTGTCAAAGCCAAACAGCCCCTGAGTATGTAATGGAATAACTGTTCCGGCTGCGAAATTATAAAAAGTTTCCCTATTTTTGAAGTGGTTATGGAGAAAACGCTGAAGGAGTATATTGAGGGGCGGATCATTCCTATGTATGACGGGTTTGATGCGGGGCATGGACGGGAGCATGTGAATGCTGTCGTAACAGAGGCTTTGCGTCTGGCCGGGTTCTATGATGTGGATGAGGATATGGTTTATACTGCGGCGGCTTATCATGATACGGGGTTGTGCGTGGACCGGAAGACCCATCATCTGGAGTCGGGTAGGATCATAAGGGAGGATAGGGAACTGGGCCGATGGTTTACCCGTGAGCAGATTGAGGTGATTGCCCAGGCGGCCGAGGACCACAGGGCATCGTCGGACCATGAGCCCAGAACCATCTACGGAAAGATAATTGCTGAGGCTGACCGTCAGATTATTCCCGAGAGCATTATTCTGCGTACTGTGCAGTACGGATTCAAACACTATCCGGAACTGGACAAGGAGGGTCATTGGAGGCGTACATGTGAGCATATGGCCGAGAAGTATGATGAGGGCGGCTACCTGAAACTGTGGATTCCGGAGTCACGGAATGCTGACGGATTGGCTGCGCTGCGTGCCATAATACATGATAAAAGCCGCCTCAGAGCGATGTTTGAAGCGGCTTATTCTAATTCTGTCAAAAGTCAGGGCCTGTAGAAGAACTTGCGTCCGTTCTTTATGTACAACTGCCCGGGTTGAGGCTCTGCCACCGGCTGCCCCAGCAGATTGTAAATAATCTCATTCTTAGGCGTATTCAACAGAGCTTTAATGCCGGATATTATTGTCCGGTCAAAGTGGTCGTAGCTGTTACGGTTGTTGGCTTTGCCCAGGCTGGGACGGTTCATGACGTATGAGTCAGCACCTCCGTTGGGATAGAGCCCCACGCTCTGGAAACCGGTGTGGGCGTCGTAGAAGAGTGTATCGGCCCATGATCTGTCACTTGCGGTCAGAACCACGGCGCTTCCGTTCTTGTTGTCAAGCTTGAACGGTGCATGAAGTTGGGTGCCGCTCTCCTTGTCACACCATATTACCAGATAACCTCTTGCCGGAATGACGGTGCCTTGGGGCAGGGCATATTTTAAAGGCTGTGAAACATTGTCGGACAGATACATTCCGCTGACATCGATCCTATCAGATGTAGTATTGTACAGTTCAATCCAGTCATGTTTCTTGAAGGCTTCATTGATGAATACGTCATTTCCTGCGCTGATTTCATTGATTCTGACTGGGCGTTCTATCACGTCATCCTTAACAAAAGAAGGAATTACATATATCTCGGCACTAATATTATAGACGGGATCTGTTGAGATAAGATTCCCGTAATAGTCCGTCCATCCTGTGAATCTGTAACCGACGGGTGCTACCACCTCAAGTCTGGCGGGAAGAAATACGTCTCCAAAGAGTCTGCCGTAGGGTATGGGCAGGCCGTTCAATGTGATTACTGATTGAGGCAGTTCTGATTTGATTACCATGTAGACTTTATCCTTTCCGCTCAGTCTGGCGTATTTCCAACTTATAAGTTGATCGGTCCTTTTGTTTTTGTAGTCATTGTAATGGCTTTTGCCTAAAGTGTTTAATATCAGGTTGGCATCGGCTGCAGGAGATTCTCCATTGAAAGACATTTCCGTTGCGGCACGGGCAGACAACTCATTTACCACAGACTCGACACGGTCGGTGTAAAAGACGGAACTTGCAATTATGGAGTAACTGTCTACAAACAGTTTGCGGAAGGATGCATTCTGGAGCATGTTGTGGAATACAGTCACCATTGCGGCCTTGTAACCGCCTTCAGGATAGTATTCCTGTGAATCAAATGATGTGAACGGATCGATATCGGTAGCCTGATTGACTGCTCCGAATGCATGGTCCAGGTCAAAGACCACAAAGCGGAAGCGTCCGTCATCCTTGTGGCGGAATACCTTTATGTTGTTTCTGGGCCAGTCTTCGTTGGCCAGGAAAAACTCAACAGCCATGTAATTGGCGAACTCCTCAACATCAATTATCTCACAGATGCGCTTGTATGCCAGATCATTATAGGCTGTTTGGGCCAGCTGGACCCATTCGTCCCATCCGTCACGGCTGCCCTCGGTCAGGGTAAAGCCTCCGCCTCCGTTGTTGTGATCCAGTTTGAAACAATCCACCTCATCCTCGTCAAATCCGTAGTTGGAGTAGGCGTAGTCCTTGTTGTTGGGTTCACGGATGTTGATTATGCCTTTGTAGACACCGTTTATGTAGTGGTGAACGGGCTGGTATGACTGACAGTCCAGATTGAGTCCGGAGCGTAGTATTATGGTCTGGAGTGCGGCATCCTTGAGACGTGCCTGATAATTGTTGCCGCCGCTGCGGAACTTGAGCGACTGGTACTTGTTGTAGGGCTTGTCACTGAACGGCGTGAAGGGGAAGTAGTTGTCGTATCCGAACTTTTTCTTTGCCTTGATCTTGAACGGATGCGGATCATACTGGCGGCTGTATCGGCCCGAGGGGGTTATCTCTGCCTCCTGGCTCAGGATAACGTTGCCGTTGGTGTCAAATATCTCGATATTGACGGAGCGGTCCCAGTCACGGTTCCAGTTGCACAGGTCGGTGCGTCCGTTGCCGGCTTTACCGTTAGGGCCAATCGCCCACATACCGTAATTGGTATTGTACAGACCGTTGTTATCGGTCACAATCGATACTACGGGTACACCGTAGTTGTTCGTGGTTTTTATAAAGGAACGTGTGGTGACAGGACTGGGCAGCATTCCGTCCTTGTACAGACGGAAACGGTAGACTTCAGTACCGGTAACATTGAAGCTGCCGTTGCCGGTCATGGTGCCCGTATTACCGGGAATAGGTGTGGATCCGTTCAGCGTATAATAGAGGGTTGCACCCTGCGGAACGGTTACGTTGAAAGACATTTGTCCGGTATAGATCCTGGATTCCGTACTGACCGTAGGAGCCGCCAACTGGGCCGATGCAAACTTGCTTGTGGTGTTGGTGGCGCCGGGGGTGGGGTATCCTGTCTTGCTCCATGTGCTGCCGCCGTCCGTTGTGCGGGCATAGGATATTCGGGCAGGGATGGTCTGATACTCTACGCTGCATATTTCATTGCCCTCGGTATCAAAGAGATATATCGTGTCGCCGTCATAACTCAGACTGAACTCAATCTGATTAGGGCAGTAATCATCCAGATGACCGAACCATAAGGTCAGAAAACCGTTGGCTCTGACTGTCCTGGAACGGTTTCCGAGCGGACACTGTCTCTTGTCTGCAGGGTCATTGCTCAGATACCAGCCGCTGATGTCTATATCTGTAGCAGAAGTGTTGTAGAGCTCAATCCAGCTTCCATAGTTCATGGACGGATCCAGACAAACGTCTATGTTGGCCGGCATTATCTCATTAATGACCAAAGCCGACTCCGGAACCGGGTCGGCTTTAATATGGGTTTGAGGTAATGCTGCTGCCGTCAGGAGCAGCAGTTTATACAAACTCCTGCTTTTCATATCCCTGGGCTTATTAGCGTGCGTAGTTGACGGCGCGTGTCTCGCGGATGACAGTGATCTTGACCTGACCGGGATAGGTCATTTCATTCTGGATCTTCTGTGCAATCTCTGCTGAGAGCTGCTCTGTCTGCTTGTCGTCAATCTTATCGGCACCTACTATTACGCGGAGCTCACGACCGGCCTGGATGGCGTAGGTCTTGGTAACACCGGGATAGGAGAGGGCAATCTTCTCAAGGTCATTGAGACGCTTGATGTATGCCTCGACAATCTCACGGCGTGCACCGGGACGGGCACCTGAGATGGCGTCGCAGATCTGAACGATAGGTGCTATGAGGCTGGTCATCTCACACTCCTCATGGTGAGCACCGATGGCGTTGCAGATATCGGGTTTCTCCTTATACTTCTCGGCCAGGTGCATACCGTACTCGGCGTGTGCCATTTCGGTCTCCTCATCGGGTACCTTACCTATATCATGAAGCAGACCGGCACGTTTTGCCTTCTTGGGGTTGAGACCCAGCTCGGCAGCCATAACGGCGCAGAGGTTTGCGGTCTCACGTGCGTGCTGCAACAGGTTCTGACCGTATGATGAACGGTATTTCATCTTACCGATAAGACGGATAAGCTCGGGATGCAGACCGTGGATACCCAGGTCAATGGTGGTGCGCTTACCGGTCTCTATGATCTCATCTTCAACCTGCTTCTGTACCTTGGCAACAACCTCCTCGATACGTGCGGGGTGGATACGGCCGTCGGCAACCAGCTGGTGGAGAGCCAGACGGGCAATCTCACGGCGGACGGGATCAAATGCTGAGATGACGATAGCCTCGGGGGTGTCATCAACCACGATTTCAACGCCGCAGGCGGCCTCGATGGCGCGGATGTTACGTCCCTCACGGCCGATGATACGGCCCTTCATCTCATCGTTCTCAATGTGGAATACGGTTACTGAGTTCTCAATTGCGGTCTCAGTACCTATGCGCTGTATAGTCTGGATAACGATCTTCTTGGCTTCCTTGCTGGCGGTCATCTTGGCGTCATCCATAATCTCATTGATATATGAAGCAGCCTCGGTCTTGGCCTCCTCCTTGAGGGATTCTACCAGGCGGTTCTTGGCCTCCTCGGCTGAAAGACCGCTTATTACCTCAAGTTTCTCGCGCTCCTGCATCTGGAGTTTCTCGAGTTCCTCCTTTTTACCTTCAATCACTGACATCTGAGCCTCAAGGTTCTCGCGAACGGCATCGGCTTCCTGATGTTTGCGCTGCAGGTCACCCTGGCGCTGGTTGAGTTGCATCTCTTTCTGACGCAGACGGTTCTCGTTCTGCTGCAGTTTCTGGTCGCGGATCTGGACCTCTTTCTCAAGTTCAGCCTTTTTATTCAGGAATTTCTCCTTTACTTCAAGCAGTTTGTCACGCTTAATGGCTTCTGCCTGGTTCTCAGCCTCTTCCAGACGATTCTGGACTTTCTTATTTAATCTGCTGTTGGAGAGGATGTATGCAATCACTGCACCTACCATCAGTCCAACTAATGCTGAAATAATGTATAACATAGTCTATCTCCCGTTATGTTGTATATATAATACGCACTGACCTGCTACGGAAAGGTTGGGAGACCACCTTTCTGACAGGAAAGTGCGCGTAAACCTCGTTGTGAAATGTTTGGAATTTACTCCTGATCGGGAGACAGCATGCTCAGGTAGGAATCCAGTTCCTTGTCCATCTGCTCTATCTTCTCTTTATACGGAGCCGTATCATTGAAGTCCTCCAACATGACGTTCACCATAGCGATATGAACGGCGGCCATCACGTAGTATTTCTCTTCACTCAACTGCGGGAAATGCTCGCGGTATCGGTTGAGTTTATCATTGATACGTCTGGCAGCTTCACGGTACAGCCTCTCATCCTTTCTGCGGATGGTCAGAGGGTAGTACGTTCCGCCTACCATCAGTTTGATTTCAAACAATTCATCCATTGCTTCTTCTGCCATAGGTCACACGTTTAACAGTTCAATGCAATGGTCTATCTCGCGCACCAGTCCTGATATCCTGTGTTTGGTGTCATCTATGTCATGACCCGAAACCTCAAGGACTTTAGACCGTTTCAAATTCTGATATGATTCCTTGAGATTGGCCAGCTGGTCTTTCAACTGCCTGATTTCCTCATCCTTGGCCTCCAATTGGCCCTGGAGCTCGGAATTGCTGCTCTTGACGGTGTCATAGAGATCAACCAGTTTCCTGATCTTTCCCTCGAACTGTTCAATCAGTTTGGAATCGTCTTCAGTCATATTCTGATTATAATATCAGTATTTGAAGCACAAATATAATCAAATAATATAAAAAACCGCCCTTGGAATGGTTGGATTTTTATCTGTTTTTAAGCATTTCACGGGCTGCCTCCAGATCCTCTTTCTTGCGAGGCTCCTTCTTGGCCAGAATGAGTGTGTTGAACGCATATTCACTCATCCATTTCTCGCTGAATCCAAGATGCTGCTGGTACTGACGGATGCTGAATACGGTCTTGTAGCTGGCCTCATCCTTCCATGAATTGTTGGTCATGATCTTGTGGACTGCATCCTCAGTCATTGTACGGAGGGCGTTACGCATAAATGAAGGTACGCGGAACTTCCACTTGAGGATGGTGCCAACCTGCATCATGAGGTCAGAGCTGAAACCCTGGAACTGGAACATGAAGGGCTGGAGCATATTCACGTTACGGCAGTTCTTGCGGATGCATGAATCAATCTCCTTGAAGAAATCATCGGATATGCCGTACATCTGTCCCATCATCTTCTTGCAGCGTGTCTTTTCAGCTACACCTAATTTATTTCCCTGGGTCTGTATCTTGAGACCGCGCTTGAAAGTGGCCAGGTCGGGGAGCATGTTGATATTGGTAATGCCCAGGTTACCTGCTATTTCAGCCTGCAGGTAAACGCGGATAAGAGTCATAAAGTCCTCCATTCCACCGACGTTTTCCACCTCGTCTGTCTTCTTGCCGAATAGGTTCTTGAAAAAGCCCATATTTTTTCTTCCTTTAATCTTAAATTGTTTTAACCTTATTACTTTCGTAATTGTGCGCGAAAGTAAAAAGAATTTCTTAATTTTGCGCCGTTTTTAGAGAGAAAGAGAATTTTTAGATATAATAAACAACCTAAATCAAACAAAATGATCAAACTCGGTATTAACGGTTTTGGCCGTATCGGTCGCATGGTTTTCCGTGCTGCTGTTGAGAACTTTGGTAACGACATTCAGGTCGTAGGTATCAATGATCTGCTGGATCCCGATTATCTGGCTTACATGCTGAAGTATGATTCAGTTCATGGCCAGTTCAACCAC
>CADBXO010000010.1 GCA_902798685.1 uncultured Bacteroidales bacterium | reverse complement strand
CTGCGCTCTGGTTTGCCCGCGTGCCCTTCTGGTACTGGGTAACACCGACTATGAGTGGTTGGCCGATGAGGCCGGTTACGTATCATGCGTAGCTGCCCGCGAGGTATGGAAGAAGTTCGGAATCGAGGACCGTATGGGATTCTCAATCCAGGGCAAGCATGGTCACTGCCAGCTCCCCCAGAGCCAGTATCCCGAGGTTGAGGCCTTCATCGACAAGTTCCTGCTTGGCAAGGAGGACGCCAACACCATCATCATGCATGTTGACGAGACTCTCAAAGACAAAGAGGTTCAGAAGTGGATTCCCTGGGCAGACGTAGACTTCAAATAAAATGACACAGTAGGGACAGTCCCTACTGTGCTAAAATAAAAGACCGCTCGGCTGAGCGGTCTTTTTTTCATTCATTGTGGCAGGCTCTCTACGTAATCCTTGATTGCTATTGCAGCGGCCCTGGCGTCATTTACTGAATCCCAGATTGACATGGGACGCTTGCAGGTGCCGGCTGCAAACAGACCGGGTTTGCCGGTGTCGTTGTCGTAGAGATGAGGGGCGACAGTCTTGATAAATCCGTAATCTCCGCTAATTCCGCAGGCCTGACCAAGAGCCTTTGTGCCGCATGAAGCCTCCATACCTACCATAAGTACCAGAAGGTCGGTAGTCATCTTGAGCGGCAGTCCCATCAGGGTATCCTCACTCTTAAGCTGGACACGGCCGTCGAATGTGGCTGCAGCCTCTGATATACGGCCGCGTACAAAGCTGATGCCGTACTTTTCCTGAGCCATGCGGTACATCTCCTCAAAGCCCTGACCCCACATACGCAGGTCCATGTAGAAGACCGATGCCTCGCACTTGGGCAGCTGCTTGCGTATCTCTATAGCCTGCTTTACGGCAGTCACGCAGCAGATCTTGGAGCAGTAGTGGTTACCGCTCTTCTCGTCACGTGAGCCAACGCACTGCAGGAATGTAACGCGTTTGGGCTCATCGCCGTTGGCGTTCAGGATCTTGCCGTGCTTGATCATCTGCTCCATATCCAGTGAGGTGATGACACCCTTGTAGATGCCGTAACCCAGTTCCTCCTTGCGGTGGGCGTCAAATACCTGATAGCCGGTGGCAACGAGAACGGCATCGGCCACATAGGTCTGGTTCTTGGCATCTATGAGTTTCCACTCGGTGCCCTGCCATTTGATATCGGCTATGTCAACTCCGAAAGCGGTAGTGATGCCGTCGGTGAGCAGCTTGCCGCTCAGGTCATCGGCAATCTCCTGGGCTGCCTGGAAATTGGGGAACAGGAAAGCCTTGTCCTGAATGTTCTTGAGCGGAGTCTCTGACTTTTCAAACAGAGTGACCTCAATACCGTACTTGGCCAGTATTGATGCGGCCTCTATACCGGCGGGGCCGGCTCCTATTATTGCGACTTTTCTCATAATCAAACTTAGACTAAAAGGTTCTCGGGTTTCTCGGGAGCACGCAGTATCTTGCCGTCGGCTGCTCTGTATTTGGCCTTGGGGTCATACGGTATGCCTATCTTGTCAAGCAGGCGCTCTGCCTGTACCTGATGAATCTGCAGGCCCAGTTCCCACGGGTCATATCCAAGGAGCAGGCCGGCCATCTCCTCATAGGTCAGGACGGGAATGCCGTAACCCTCACGGTCATATGTCTTGTGCTCCATCTCGGCGATGGTGTACTGCCAGCGGTCCAGGAACATTGAGCAGCCGGGGCAGTTGGAGACAATGAAATCAGGCTCGTACGGCTCCATGGACTCCAGTTTCTTCTTGGTGTTGGATACGGAGTATCCGCGGTTCTCCTGAACCAGGTACTGGCGGAATCCGAATCCGCAGCAGTGACGGCGCTCGGGATAATCCACAACCTCACCGCCCCAGGCCTCGATCATACCGGCCAGAACGTAGGGGAACTCGGCCTTGCCAACGCCCTTGTCGGGGAATATCTTGGCATAGTGGCAGCCTATGTGCTCCACAACCTTAAGCGGTTTGCCGGTAAAGCGGTTTACCAGGCGGTAGGGCATCTTCTCAGCCAGTTCATTGCGGAAATGATATATTACGTCCGATGGGTGGGCTATGTTCTTGGGTATGTTGAACTCGCGCTTGCAGGCCTTGTAGAGGTTCTCACGGGTCTTCTCAAGAAGTTCGGGATGCTCCTCCCACATATGGCACATCTCGGTGAATACGCCGAATGAGGTAACGCAGGAGGGAACGTAGTTCTCATAACCGTGCTCGGTCATTAGTGAGAACAGACGGGCTACAACGGTCATGGTTGTCTCCAGAGGTACGACATCGGTATGGTAACCGATACCGGTGCAGGTGTGCTGACGGAAATCGTCAAAGATATCCTTGTTCAGTTCCTCCCTGAGCATACGCAGGAATGCAGTCTCGGAGCCCGGGAAAAAGGTCTGGCGGATGCAGCTGCGCTCATAGAAGAAATGGTCGTCGGCTATGGCCTTCTGATATTCATTCCAAAAACGGTTCATAATCTTGTCAGTCTATAAGGTTCTCAGCCACAATCTCGGCTATATCCCTTACAGGATAGTCGTTGGTGGCGTGCTGGAACGCTTTCTTACACATTGGGCAGGCGGTGGCGATTGCGTCAACCGGCTTGCTTGTCAGGTTGGCAAGTGATGCGTTCCTTATTCTGGTCTGCTCCTCAATGCTGAGTTTGGTATCGCCCAGGTTGAATCCGCAGCACACACTCTTCTCTCTCTGGTAACGGGTCTTCTGCAGGTTGGTCACTGCGCTGAGTACCTGACGCGGCTCCTCGTAGATTCCGCATCCTCGGCCCAGTTCGCAGGGATCATGGTATGAGACCTTGCGGTCATCATGACGAACCTTGAGTCGGCCCTGTTTGATGAGCATATCGATATACTCGGTATGGTGGACAACCGGAATGTTCAGGTTGTACTCCTTCTTGAATGACTGGTAGCAGATGGGGCAGGAGGTAACCAGCATGGTGGCTCCCGATTTCCTTATCAGGTCAGTGTTCTTCTGGCGCAGTTCGGCTGCCTGGTTGGTGAATCCCTGCTGTTGCAGAGGACGTCCGCAGCAGATGGTACCCAGCTTGTCCATGTACCAGTATTTCTGGTCGGCAGCGGTGAATATGCGCTCCATGGACTCGGTTATGCCGGGAGTAAGATGTGACATACATCCTCCAAAGTAAGCTACTCGGCCTATGGCGTTGAACGGAGTCTGTTTCTTGTCCAGATATACGTAATTGCCGGTAGTATCGATGGCTCCCTTGGCGCGTGTCTGACGGCGCAGTGCGCTCAGGTCTATGCCTACGGGGCAATCGACCGTGCATCGGTCACACATAAGACAGTTATCGGCAATCATACGGATACGGCTTCCGCGCTCCTGGTTACGGATGCTGCGGATAAGATATACAGACTGTATCTCGTGATTTTCAAGCACACGGTCTATGGGGCAGCCTGATATGCAGACACCGCAACGTGAGCAGGCGTTGAGTTCAAACAGTGTGTAGCCGGTCTTGCCGGTCTCCTCACGTACACCTATCTTACGGAAGTATATAAGGAACAGTTCCGTGAAGATATGCATGTAACGGGTGAACGGCATGGTTACAAAGAACACACCAAGCATGAGCGAGTAGAGCATCCAGACCGATGTCTCCATGCCGCGTACAATCATGGGATCGAACAGGTTACCCACAGCCTGTGTAAAGAATCCACCGTTGCCGTACAGACAGGCTGTAATAGACTCGGCAAGCAGACGCATGGGGAATATCATCCACAGCGAGAACTTGGAGAACCGGTCTATAATGGTGTGCTTGGTGGTGCGGCGCATTCCCAGTATCTTGGACCAGAATATCTTGATGATGGCCATGGTCAGACCCAGGAACACGTACAGAAGCAGTGCGTCCATCAGGTTGGAGTAGGCCTTGTGCTGACGGAACGATGCCGGTGCCTTATGCACGAAATAGCGGTAGAATATACCTACGTAGAAGGGGCGGTGATAGTGGATTCGGGCTATGCCGTCCTCGGTCTCAACGCGGTAACGGCGCTGGTTCAGGAACTCGGGGTCCTTGTTCTGGCCGGTGTTGTAGATATGCCAGCCGTTCTGATGCTGCATTTCATGTACGGCCTCGATTGACTGCTCATGCTGCATGGTGTAGAAAGCGTCGCGACTCTCTATGGCACCCACTACTATAAGCAGGAACCAACCCAGGGCGTATGCCTGATGCATGATACCCAGCAGCAGGTTCTTCTTGAGTATGCGTACATGGAGCAATCCCTCACGTATCATCTCCCAAATGGCGGGGAATATCTTCCAGGAGTACCAGTTGCTGCGTATCACCTTACGCTGCTCGGGGCTGAATTTCTTTATCCAGCGTATGTACTTGTAGATAATGATGGCAAACAGCAGTACCGTACCAATCAGGAACGGTATCACAAAGTCATTATACGGATATGCGTGTATCTTCATGGCGGCTTACTGTTTTGTCTCGTCAAGAATCTGACGCATATTGATAATGAGCGACCTGAGGTTTACCCCACGCGGGCATACCAGCGTGCATTTGCCGCAGAGCATGCATTTTTGGAGTTCCTCATCCAGGCCTGCGTACTCTCCGCGGCGGAAAGATGTGTGTACGCGGCGTATGCTGAATTCGGTAAACTGACGTGCCGAGCATGTGGCACTGCAGCATCCGCACTGGAAACAGCGTTTGAATGAGGGCTCACGGTCCAGAAGCATATGGTAACGCTCCAGCGATACCTTATCCATGTTCTCCGATCGCGGAGTCTTGATGGCGAATCCGAACTTATTCATTGTGCGGGCCGTTTTTTATGGAATCATGGAAATCCATTCCTCCGGTTAACGGCCTTGATATTCTTTACATACCACTCCCATACAGGTCCCTGCTCGGGGTGTTTCTCGGGGAATACCACATCGGGATGTACGCAGTAACCTATGTTAAGGATGTTGTCACCTATGCCGGCCATCAGGTCAACCTGCTGCCGACCCATGTGGCTCTCTTTGTAGTAGCCCATATCCTGCGATACCTTGCGCAGTATGTTGATTACCGCTCCGGGTATATTGCCGCGCGGGCAACGGGGTTTGCATGACATGCACTGTCCGCAGTACCAGATGGTATCGGAACGGAGCAGCTTCTCAACCTGCTCCTCATCACCACGCTGAACGGTGTCGCAGATGCGGCGGGGGTCATAGTCATAGAACTCGGCGGCGGGGCAGATTGCAGTACAGATACCGCAGTTCATGCAGGCCTTGAGTGAGTCCTCATATCTGACATCGGACTTGATAATATCAATCAGGTTTCCCATAAGCAAAGCGCTAATCTTTGATAGCTGATTTCAAAGATAGGAGGTTATTGTAAACAACGTCAATCGGTTAGCGTATTATTGACGAATTGTTACAAAATCGTTTACGAATTATTACTTGTCAAACTTCTTGCGGTTCAACTTCATGGCGCGGAACAGCAGCTTTGAGAGCGGTTTCTCGCGGTTGCGGTAGAGCAGGTTGATGTACCAGCCCAGCTTCTTGGCCACTGATATGCGGTAGGTCTCGACGAACTCGATGAGTGTTCCGTCATTGTCCTCGATGTATGTGAATCGGCCCGATGCATCACCCATTGCGAACTGCTTGCCGTCGGGGCAGCTGTCTACAGTGAAGGGGTAGCCGTGGTCTGCGCACCACTTGCCCAGGGCGTCCATGTTTGTTACGTCAAAGCAGACCTGGATGAATCCGGGATCGCCCCAGTATCGGCCCTCAAAGATCTTGCGGGGCTCGCGGTCACGGCACTGTACCAGCTCGATGTAACCGGTGGGGAATATTTTGCAGAATGCACCCTTGTTGGGCTTTGACCACTTGAGCAGTGTGCGGCGGAACTCACCGTCACCGCCTGCCAGGGGCTTGAGGTCATCAAAGTGACCGTATTCGTTATAGATTACCTCGTTGTATCCAAGAATATCGGAGTAGACGGTGCGGGCCTTGTCCATATCGGTAACACCGATCATGCAGCCAATCATACCGCCGAACTCCTTGCCCTCGTCAAGCAGCAGGTAGTCATCCTGTACGGCCTGGAACCAGTTGCCCTCAAGGTCGGTGATGTAGAATGTCTGCTTGCCGTCGGGACCGGTTACGATGGGGCTTACCTTGTCCCAACGCTCGGATGCGAACTTGTGGGCGCTTTCCACATTACGGCACTTTACCTTGGCGCAGAAGATGCCCAGGTCACCAACCTGGATCTGGAAATCCACCGGTTTGGGCTTGCGCTGCGAGTACTGCCATATCTCGAATCCGCCGCCACCCTGAAGGTTGATTGCAATTGCAGCGTGACGCTTGCGGGGATGACCGCCGGTGTAGGGGAGCATACGCTCAGCCACTGTATCGTCTTCGAGGACACGGATGTCCACGCCGAACATCTTGATGAACCATTTCCATGAGTCATAAACTGATGTTGTACCTACACCAATCTGCTGGATTCCAGTAATGAAAAAATCGCCGTTTTGCATATTCTTATATCGTTTATTAAGATGCGAATTTACTGCTTTTTTGCGTCTTTTCCAATGTGTTGTATTATATTTGTGAGTCACTAATCATAAACCAACACAATGAACAACTTGCTTATATTCGGATTAGGTACCGGCGAGATAATTCTTATCGTCCTTGTCTTTCTTCTTCTGTTCGGCGCCAAGCGAATTCCCGATCTCATGAAGAGCATGGGTAAGGGTGTCAAGAACTTCAAGGAGGGCATGAAGGAAGTTGAGAAAGAAATCAACACTCCTGATGAACCAACCACCAAGGAATGACAAACCTATGACATTCTGGGACCATCTCGAGGCTCTCAGAGGTGTTATTTTGAAAATCCTCGCCGTAGCAATGGCGGGGTTTATCATTGCATTCTGTTTCAAGGTTCCGCTCTTTGATCTGATACTTGCACCCAGCACTCCCGACTTCATTCTCTACCGCTGGATATCGGCCATAGCCGGAATGATGGGGGCCGATGCCTCCGCACTGCGTGACTTCAGCGTCGATATGTTCAGCACCACGCTGACCGCCCAGTTCATGATCCACATGAAAATGGCGTTCTACTTCAGCCTGGTGGTAATAATGCCGTACACGCTCTACCTTATCTTTGGTTTTGTATCACCGGCACTCTATCAGAACGAACGCAAGAGCACAACCAAAGTGGTAGTCTGGTCTTACATCCTCTTCATGCTGGGAATAGTCCTGGACTACCTTATAATATTCCCCCTGGCATTCCGCTTCCTGGGCACCTACCAGGTAAGTGAGACCATCCCCAACGTCATCACGCTGGAATCCTACACAGATTTACTGATAACATTGACTCTGTTGATGGGAATCCTCTTTGAACTTCCCATTCTGGCATGGTTCTTAGGTAAACTGGGCATCATAGACGCCGACTTCATGAAGAAGTACCGCCGTCATGCCGTTCTGGTTATCCTTATCATTGCCGCCATAATCACCCCCACAACAGACATTTTCACGCTAACGATAGTGACGCTGCCCATCTATCTTCTTTATGAAGTGAGCATCGGGATAGTGAAACAAAAAAAATGATACAATTGGGGCCTGTCCCCAATTGTATCATTTTTTGTGCTGAATCAGCTTATTTTTCTATCCAACCGATTACTTCGCCTTTGGTTACCAAAGCACCGTGCTCCTTCTCAACTGCTGCAAGATGGCAGTCGTAGGGTGCTGTAGCGTTATCGATGAATGAGTTGCCGTTGGCCTGAATGCCGACCATCCAGTCACCCTTCTTGTACTGCTTGCCGAAGGGAGGATTGGTTGACTGATCCATGTAGTCCAGATCCCAGATTACGCGACCGCTGACGGCTGCCTCGATGGGCTCGGCATCGGGATGCAGGATGGCACGCTTATCAGCAGCGGTGAAGTGCTTGACAGGTGCACCTGCTGTGCCGGCCTGAGCCTTCTCCATGCGCTCCATAAGATCCTTGTTGAACTGATCTTTGGCCTGGCCGCTCTTGTACTCGCGGTACTGCTTCTCATGCATGGCGAACTCAAAGAGCTCCTCATCATCCTGACCGCGGTCCCAGCCGTTCTCCTTCATCTCCTTCTCAAAGCGCGGGAGCTCGTTGGGGTAGAGTACCTGAGGATCATCGGTATAGAACTCAAAGCCTTTCTCCTTAGCGATCTCGACAATCTCGGGAGCCAGCTCGCCGGGCAGCTTACCTGACTTGCCCAGAACCATACCCCACATGGCGGGATCCATACGGGTAAAGGGCTTCTCGTCCATTGACTTGCTGTACAGGTTCATCAGAGCAGCGTTCTTTACATACTGGCTGAACGGGGTAACCAGACACGGGGTTCCGAGCATCGGCCAAATACGCTGTACCTCGTCAAAGAGCTCAACCAGCAATTCGTCCTCGGACAGCTCCTTCTCACCCTTCTTCTTGAGGTTGGCGTTGATGGCGGCGTGCATACCCTTGAGGTCAGCCATAAGTGAACCCATCATACCGCCGGGCAGGCCGCAACCTACCAGCAGTGAACTCATCAGTGAGTTCTTGGGATCGATCCAGTAACCCAAGAAGTCATCCATGAAGCTCTGAGTAAGGCTGCGGGCCTCCATGTAAGCCTTCATGTTGATGTCCTTAACCAGGAATCCGGCATCCTTAAGCATAGCCTGAATGGTTATTACGTCGGGATGAACCTTACCCCATGACAGGGGCTCCATAGCTACGTCCAGAACGTCACCGCCGGCCTTGGCAACCTCAAGCATTGAAGCTACTGCGAAACCGGGGCCGTTGTGGCCGTGGTACTGTATGATGATATCGGGATGTTTCTCCTTGATGGCGCGAACGATGGTGCCCAGCATAGCAGGACGGCCGATACCAGCCATATCCTTAAGGCAGATCTCCTGTGCGCCGCCCTCGATGAGCTGCTCAGCCAGGTTGATGTAGTACTCGGCGTTGTGTACCTTAGAATAGGTGATACACATTGTAGCCTGAGCGGTCATGCCGGCTTCCTTGGCCCACTTGATTGAGGGGATGATGTTACGCGGATCATTCAGACCGCAGAAAATACGTGTTATGTCAACGCCCTGAGCGTGCTTAACCTTATACATGAGCTGACGTACATCGGCAGGAACAGGGTTCATGCGCAATGCGTTCAGACCACGGTCAAGCATATGGGTCTTGATTCCTACTTCATTAAATGGCTTTGTGAATGTACGAACTGCCTGGTTGGGGTTCTCTCCGTAGAGGAGGTTTACCTGCTCCATAGCACCGCCGTTAGTCTCAACGCGGTCAAAGCAGCCCATATCAATAATTACCGGAGCAATTTTGGCCAGCTGATCTTTACGTGGTACATACTTGCCTGATGACTGCCACATGTCACGGTAAACAAGACTGAATTGGATCTCTTTTTTCATAGTTCTATGTGTTTTTTGTTATTTACATCGGATTAATGGAACGGGCTATCTTGGCGCAAAGACCGGGGAAGAAACGCTTGATGTAGACCATCAGCAGCTCCTTCTTACCAACCAGTACCTCACGCTTCCTGCGGTATACAGCCTTTACGATCTTGCGGCCGGCCTCCTCAGGGGTGCAACCGCCTGCCTGTCCGGCATCCATCTTGGAGTGCTGCTTGCCGTCTTTCTCAAGGGCATAGAATGATATGCGGGTCTGAACCCGGCCCGGGCATACTATCGTCACGCGGATGTTATCCTTGTAGTACTCGGCCTGAACGGTCTCAAAGAATCCGTAGAGGGCGTGCTTGGATGAACTGTAGGCGCAACGCAGCGGGAATCCGAAACGGCCGTTGATGCTGGTTGTCACAACCAGTTGACCGCCTCCGTTCTCAATCATCTTGGGCAGGATAACCTTGGTCATGATAACCGGTGCGAACCAGTTGATGTCCATGCCCTTGTTTATGACACGCATCTCGGTGTCACAGGTGGTTCCGCGCTGGCTTATGCCGGCGTTGTTGTAGAACACGTCGATGTGTCCGAACAGTGACCATGCCTTCTCGGCAAGATCGGCCACCAGGTCTTTCAGTGAAAGGTCAAAGGGTAGGGGCATTGCCTTGGGTGAACCCAGCTCCTCGCAGCGTGCGCAAACCTTCTCCAGAAGATCGGCCTCAAGCGCTGTAAGGATGAGCTTGGCTCCCTCACGGGCAAACTCGTACGCGGTTGCCTCACCAATACCTGATGAAGAACCGGTTATCCAAACGACCTTATCTTTGAACTTATTCATTTGCAATCGTCTATTGCTTTCTTAAACCAGAGAGCGCGTTCGCAGCCTTCACCTGTGTTGAGCAGAATCAGGTCACCGCTCTTGAGTTTCTTCTCCTCAAGTGCCTTGAAGAATCCTGCTATACATACCGCCGATGCAGGTCCCATGTAAACGCCGGTAGCGTCCTTGACCATGCGGCCGTAACGCTCCAGACCCTCCTCCTTGACACGCAGGAACGAGCCGCCGCTGTTCTTTACAATGGGGCCGACGAGCGGATACATGCCGGGGGTGCCGGCGGTGAGGATGGAGATCTTTGTCTGAGGAACCACAGTGGGGAAGTGCTTGTTCCAGCCCTGCGGGAATTCGTTCTCAATTGCCCATTCCCATGCCTGAACCATAGGATCGCAGGTGTCCTGCTGAACCAGCAGCATGCGGGGCATCTTGTACTGCGGGTATGCATCGGCTATCTCACGCATTCCCTTCTCGAATGCGATGGGGCTTGTGCCGCCTGCAACTGCCTGCATGTAGACATCAGGTACTCGGCCCAGTTGGCGCATGCACTCGAACACGAGAGTCTTCTTGGCTTCTACGCGAATCGGGTCAATGTTACCGGCCGATATCATTACCTTCTGGTTCTTATGGAAATCTGCAGCCTCAGCCTTGGCCTGGCCGTAACCGCCCTCAGAAACCTGGAGGTTCTGACCGGTGGCGCGGATGGCCTGCTGGGTCTCGGGATACATATCATGCGGAGCGAATACGTCAAACTTGACACCTGCCTTGGCCAGATAGGTGGCGTAGGCGGTGGCGGCATTACCTGTCGATGCCAGGCAATACTCCTTCACTCCGTGTTTCTTGAACAGCGTGGCTGCCAGTGATGCGGCTATATCCTTGAATGTGCCGGAACCGCCGTTCAGGTCGTTGCGTGCAACCATTACCTTGCAGTCAATTCCGTAGTTGTCCTTGGCATACTTGCTCAGGAACTCCCACTCCTCGATAGGTACTGCACCCTCACCGCAGGTTACCTGCTCATCGGCCCCGTCAATGGGGAGGAAGGGCAGGTAGTGGTAGAGGTTGTCTACCTTCTGACCGGGCTTGCAGAGTCCGTCCAGGAGGCGGTAATCGGATGTATAAGTTACCTCTGCGTGGTTGCTTCCGCACTCACACAGCTGGTCCTGGCTGAACCAGGCGGCAAAATCTCCTATAACCTTGCCGCACTTCTTGCAGACAAGCTGATACTTCATATTATCTCTTTATCTGAGCACGCTTGAATACGTTCATATCCTGGATGGGGCCCTCATAGTAACCGGCCTTGAGCTTCTTCTGTACCTCCTTGAAGACCTTGATGGTGCGCTCAACATGCTCCAGGGTGTGTGATGCGGTCGGGATGACGCGCAGCATGAGCTGACCCTTCGGGATAACGGGATATGTAACGATTGAGCAGAAGATTCCGTAGTTCTCACGCAGGTCAACAACAACGTTGGTGCCCTCGTTGATACCACCCTCAAAGAATACGGGTGTTACAGGTGACTCGGTTACGCCGATGTTGAAGCCCTCGGCCTTGAAGCCGCTCTGCAGAGCGTTTACGATCTCCCACAGATGCTCTCTGTACTCGGGGTGAGCCTTGATCAGGTCAAGACGCTTCTGGTTACCGATAACCAGCGGCAGCGGCAGTGACTTGGCGTAGATCTGTGAACGCATGTTGCACTTCAGGTGGTCGATGATCTCGGGCTCTGAGCTTACTACACCGCCGATTGATGCCATACTCTTGGCGAATGCGTCGAATATTACATCGATCTCGTCGATTACGCCGTAATGCTCGGCTGTACCGCGACCGTGTGCACCCATGGTTCCGAAACCGTGTGCATCGTCGATCAGTATGCGGAACGGATATTTCTTCTTGAGCTCTACAATGTCAGCCAGATGACCCAGGTCACCGGCCATGCCGAATACACCCTCGGTGATTACCAGAACACCGCCGCCCTGCTCATCGGCCAGCTTGCAGGCATGGTTGAGCTGCTTCTCCAGGCTCTCCATGTTGTTGTGCTGGAAAGCAAAGCGCTTGGCAAGGCTCAGACGCATACCGTCCAGGATGCAGGCGTGTGACTCAGAGTCGTAAACGATAACGTCCTTACGGCTGGTCAGTACGTCGATGATTGAGATCATGCCCTGATAGCCGAAGTTGAGGCAGAGACCTGCCTTCTTGCCTACGAACTCTGAGAAGTCATTCTCGAACTTGATGTGATAATCAGTATTACCTGACATCATGCGGGCGCCCATCGGTGCACCCAGACCGAACTTGGCGGCTGCCTCGGCATCGGCCTTTCTTACTTCGGGATGGTTTGCAAGACCAAGGTAGTTGTTGAGGCTCCAGTTCAGGACGGGCTTGCCGTTGAACTCCATTTCGGGGCCGATTTCACCTACCAGGCGCGGGAACATAAAGTAACCGTCACCAATTCCCTGATACTGACCGAGAGGACCCGGTGTCTCCTTGATTCTTTCAAAAATGTCTTTAATCATACTGAAAATCAATTATTTTGTTTGTTATTTTCTGCTCGTTAGGTTAGCGCTGAAAAAATGGTACGCTTAAACTGCGCGAATTTAGCAAAAACTCTGCACAGCTTATTATAAAATAAGTTATAATTCTGCTTAATTTGAAGATTGGGCTTGTTGCTTGCGCGGGACTAACGTTAGGGGGAGACGACGTTCCGAGGCTACTACCCCTCCGGACCCTAAACGTCGAACTCCTCCTTATAGTCCCCTACGGGGCCTAACGTTCGTCAAACATGCGCCGTTCTTAACGGGATCCTCCGTGGGCCCCTCCCAACGCCTCTCCACTAACGCTCCCCCTAACGTTAGTCCCGCTCCAGCAAACGGGAACATTTGCTTGTATTTTTATGCTATTGTGTGTACTTTTGTGGCATCAATAGTAACTACCAATTTGTAATATTTGTTTGTATGAGAAAGAAAATCATTCTTTTGCCTTTGGCTATGTCCTTGGCAGTCAGTGTGTTTGCACAGGGAATCGAATTCGATCAAGCTGGATTGTATTATGAGGTTAACTCGGTTTCTGACAAGACTTTAACTTTGCTGGGAGCGGTGAGCGACAGCTGTAATGGTGATTTTGTTCTCCCCGTCAGCGTGACATACAATGGTGAGGAGTATAAGATAAGTGACATTGTTGAAAAGGCTTTCTTTGGATGTAACGGGATGACATCCATAATCATACCTGAGAGCGTGATCCGTATTGGGGACGGAGCGTTTATGTATTGTCAATCATTGACAGACGTGATCATTAACGGCACTCCGCATATCGGCGTTAATGCTTTCGATAGATGCCCCAATATAGAAGCTGTTCATGCAATAAGTTCCACTCCCGGTGAGATTGCTCTGTTCAATCCGTTTGTTCTTGACGGAACTCACGTAGTCCCAGGTGGAAATGCATCGGTCAATTATGTCAATAGCGAACAACTTGGAAGGACCGTGACGGAGATTTCCGGTTCTAATCCTGAGTCCGGAAGTTGGAAATGTTCTTTCTCTATGCCTTACGGTTCCGTACCTGCCGCTTCATATAAGGCAAGTATCGGAATTCTTCCCAGTCCCGACGGCAAGCCCTGCTACTTCCATCCTGTTATTTATGCGACTGTTCCCAATGGAAAGAGATACATATATGATCCCATCAGATATGATACCATTATTGACAGTCGTGGAAGAATGAGACTCGTCCCAACAGCTGAGTATATCAGCAATGATCCTTCAAAATATGATGTAATTACAATATCGGAAGAACTGCAGATTCCGGAAAATGCCTATGACCTGACTTTGGAACTGTCATTGGATTGGAATGAAAAGATAAGAGAGCATTTTTCCGACATGATGGTTTTTGACAGGTTGACCTTTGAGCCGATAGATACTGTATTCGCCTTGGAATCATACGCAGGTCCGTTTGTGGAGAGCGTATTCAACAATGCCACGCTTTACGTGCCGGAGGGTGCAGTTGATACTTATGGTTCGGCCGATGGCTGGAAACTGTTCAAGAGTATAGTTGTTGACCCCACTGCTCCGACTAATGTCTATAGAGTGGAAGCACCGGTTCAGGAAACCATCATCTATGATCTGTATGGCCGTAAGCTGTCAGCTCCGACTGGTTCCGGCATTTTCATCATCAACGAAAAGAAGGTTTTTGTTGCTGAATAAGCATCCTAACGTGCAAAAGTGTGCAATTGGGGTCTGCCCCCTTTTGCACACTTTTTTTGTTACTGTAGCGAGCCTATAAGCAGGAAGAACAATCCCAGCAATACCAGGAGGAGGTCGATGACTTTGCTGCGCAGGTTTTTCTCGTGGAAGAGGAGGGCGCCGCAGAGGAAGGATACTATTACGCTGGAGCGGCGGATCATGGAGACTATTGAGACCATGGAGGCGCTTTGGGCCAGGGAGACAAAGTAGGCGTAGTCTGCGAGGGTCAGGAAGACGGCGATGAAGATGATGGGCCACTTCCATTGGAAGGGGGTGGTGCGCCCCCGGGTGGGCCACCAGAGGGTGAATAGGATGACCGTCATCAGGGCCAGCTGGTAGAAGTTGCTCCAGGCCTGGACGAACATGTTGTTGAAGCGGCCCAGGAGGTACTTGTCGAGCAGGGCGCTGACGGCTCCCAGCAGGGTGGCCATGATTACGCAGAACACCCATTTGTTGTGAGTGAAACTGATTCCCTCCTTCTTGCCGCTCACGCTGAGCATGTAGAAGGAAATCACGGCAATGATAACACCAATCCACTGATAGAGGTTGAGGCGCTCTCCAAACAGAAGCAGGCCGCCCAGCAGAACGATGATGGGGCGGGTGGCGTTGATGGGGCCGAACAGGGTGATGGGCAGGTGTTTCATGCCGAAGTAGCCGAATATCCAGGAACCCAGCACGATGAATGCCTTGAGCATGAGCAGGCGGTGCTGCTCCCAGCCGGCTGTGGGGACATAAAAAATACTGCCGTCCAGCAGTCCTGTCTTGGCTGACAGGAGCGTGAACGGCAGCATTAAAAGTGAGCAGAACAGGGTGTTGAACCAAAGAACCGGAATGACCGCGTTCTCCTTGAGTGATTGCTTCTTTGCTACGTCATACAGTCCCAGAAAGAGGGCCGATACAAGCGCAAATGCCAACCACATGACTGCCTGCCTTCAATAAATCAGAACTTGTAACTCAGACCTACACCAAGGATCTCCTTGAACTGAACGCGTGCGCCGCGGATCTCGGTGTTGCCGTTGGCATCGGTCAGGTAAGTCTTGATGTCATCGTCATACTTCAGTGTTGACTGGAAGGTGACGGTGAGCAGACTGGTTACATTCAGACCAACCAGAACATCCCAGTTGACATCAACGTTACCAAATGTCTCGTTGTACGGGGTGAAGAGGTCAAGAACAGACTTGATGGTGAGCTTGTCATCCCAAAGGCTGTAGTTGACGGTACCCTTGAAGCTTGAACCGAGCTCGAAGCGTGTCTTAACGCCCGGATCAACGCCGTAACGTACTGAGAAGGTGGTATCGTTAACCATAGTCATCTTACCTGCTACGGGTGAGTAGTAAAGGCTGATGTGGTCGTTGGGCTTGTAGTCGATACCGACTGAGAGGTTCAGGTAACCGGGAGTCAGGAACTTGGAGATGAGCTCGCGGCTGTCATCGCCGTAGGCGTAGCCGTAACCCATCTGGGTCTTGAAGTCGAGCAGGGCTGCGTAGTACAGCTTGTCGGTAATCTGACGGCCGAACTTTGATGACAGGTTCAGATTGTCAATGTTCTTGCGCCACTGTGTAGCTTCAGTATAGTTCAAGCCATAGTTTGCGCTAAGGCTGTTGTCCCATGCGGTCTTACCCTGCTTGTAGTTGAGAGAACCGTTGAAATAGACGTTTCCGGCCATTGAGTTCTCACCACCTTCGCTCCAGTTGGTGAATGATGTCTGTGAGAAGTTAACACCTGTGAGACCCTCATGGGTCCATGCCGATTCCTCCTGAGCGCAGAGGCTCATCGGCAGCAAAACTGCGAGAAAGAATAATGTTTTTTTCATATCCGTTTAAATTTAGGATTAATTGTGCTGCGAATATATAGAAAAAATCGGATGGGTGTTACTTATTTGCGGTCCAGACGATATCCTATGAGGTAGCAGATGACAGCTACGACCATACCGTTGATAGAGGGGATACCCCACTTGAGCAGGTTGGCTACGACAGCACCCAGAACAACGCCGATAACTGATGCCCAGTTGACGGTCTTGATCTGAACGTCATCGGACTCATAGTCACCCCGGTTCATGAAGTAGCTGATAATCAGGATTGCGCCGATAGGAGGCAGGGTGCAGTTCAGAACGTTCAGCCAGCCGCAGAAGTTCCAGTAGAGCCATACGGCAGCCAGTGTGCCGATGATACCTGCGATGAGCACCATTGTTCTCTTGGACCATCCGAAGATGTTTGACAGGCCCAGACCTGATGAGTAGAGGGCGTTGTCGTTTGTTGTCCAGATGTTCAGACCCAGAACGAATACTGCGATGTAGAACATGTTCAGGTTAAGCATAACCTCGAAGATATCGTTACCGCCAACGTAGATGCTTGATACGGCACCGAAGAAGAACATCAGTGAGTTACCCAGGAAGAAAGCTACAACAGTGGTGATGCAGCCAATCTTGGCGGTCTTGCTGAAACGTGCGAAGTTAGGAGTAGCGGTACCGCCTGATACGAAACTACCGATAACCAGACCGGCACCGGTGATAACGGTCAGTGAACCGTCATTGATCAGAGCGAACTGCTCAACCAGAGTGTTGTCACCGCGACGTACGGCCATGATCATTGCAACAGTACCCAGGATACCAACCAGAGGAACTGCAACCCAGCTTACGATGGTAAGGCTCTTGATTCCGAAGAATGCGCTGGCGGTCATGAGGATACCGGCAACGGCAACCAGAACATAACCAACGAACGGCATGTGATCGGCCGAAACCTCAAGATGGAGGAGTTCCTGAGCAACAGGAATGGCGAACATGGCCAGACCTACGCCGAACCAACCTATCTGAGTGAAGCTGATCATTGCACTGGGAAGCCAGCTGCCCTTGCGGCCGAAGCTGCGGTGTGCCAGCATGTCAAGTGTAAGACCTGTCTTGGCACCGATGAATCCGAGTGTGCCGGTGTATGCGCCCAGGATGATACCACCAAGTATCAAAGCGCCTATAAACTGTCCGAAATTAAGGCCTGCAGCCAGGTTCTGGCCAGCCCACATACTTGCTGAGAAGAAGGTGAATCCCAGCATAACCATAAACATACTGAGGTTGCTCTTGCGGCCCTCGGGGGTTACTCTGCTTGATGTAAAGTCTACATCGGGTTTCTTGTAAGCCATATCTTTAAAGTTTGTTTGGTGAAATCATTTCTTGATTGAACTGTAGGGCTTGAGAGCCTTCTTGAACTCGCGCAGACGGCGGTCGGCAATCTCGCGGATATCCAGATTGGCCGATTTCTCCGCAAAGTCCTTCTCCAATGCGTAGAGGCCTGTCATCTCATCCTGGTCCAGGTTCTGGTAGTGGTTCAGTTCCAGCCATTTCTTCTGGCTGACGGGAGTGCGGTAACCCAGTTTCTCATCCAGGAAATCCTTGAACTTGAAGTTACCTGCTGCGGCCTTGATATCGGTCCAGTATTCGGTTACCTCGTGATAGTGGTCGGGGATCTCGTAACGGCGTGCGCCGCCGTCGTAGATGATGCACTTCTCAAACAGCGCGTCGTCATCGGCCAGTACATACTTGCGGAACTCGGGGGAGATGACGCCGTCCTTCCAGAAGAAGTCGATTGCAGGCCAGCTGATACCGGTCACACCCTTATCCTTGTAGGCCGAGAAGATACCCTCGTAGAAGATGCAGGTGATGCCCTCGAACTCAGGCCAGTGGAAGCGGAACTCGGGGGTGAGCTCCTCAAACAGCTCGATGGCGCGGGTGCCTCCGACGGTAAAGAAGACCATACGGCGGATACTGCCGCCCAGACGCTTGAACTCGGCTATGATGTAACGGATGCAGCGTGCCAGGGTTTCGCCCGATGCGATGATGTCACCTATCATCAGGGTTATGTCCTGCGGGGCGCGCAGTTTGGTGTATCGGATGTCAAGACCGGTGATCTGGTTGTTGCGGATTACACGCTCGCATGAGACAAAGTCCATGTTGTTGATGCGTATGCCGTTACGGTAACAGCACTCCTCGAGCGGATAGTTCAGACCGCCGCGCAGGATGGTCATGATGTCGGCGTTGTCGGGCACCATGTCCTGCTCCTTGAGCCAACCCAGCATATCACTGGTGGCACCGCACATGGCAAGGTAGGAATCATATCCTATAACCTCGGGCGCGGCCAGGAGATGACGTGTGCCTTCATTGCTGATAATAAAGTACTTATTGCTGAACTTGCCACCCTTAAGACTGTAGATGTCGGTCCCGTTGTGGCGTCCTGCAGACTGCAGGAATGTATTCTCCAGATAAGGCTGCATAGTGATGCTTGCTTTAATTCTGGAAACCAAAGGTACCTATATTATGCGTGCGGGTGGGCTGGCCGGAACAAGAAGTTTTCAACAATTTTCAAGGATACGCCTGCCGCGTCTGCGCCACTTGATGTAACCGTAAACCGATGCTCCCAGATAGAAGCTGTAGAGCAGGATAGTGGTAAGATGCAGTCCGCGACGGCAGTAGATGTAGATTGAGATAAGGTTTACCAGGAACCATATGCCCCATACCTCGATTATCTTTTGGGCAAGTACCCAGGTGCCGATTATGTTGAGCATGGTGGTAAGGGCGTCAAGCGCAGGTACGGGCGAATCGGTCAGGAAACGGAGGATACAGAAAATGGCACCCCAGATAAGGGCCGATGCCCCCAGCACCGCCAGGAACTCCTTGGCACGGAAGTGGCGGTATACAATATCCTGCGATGCGCGTTTACGGTCACCATGGAGCCATTTAATAAAACCGTAAACGCACATGCAGATATTGAAGCAGCTGAATCCCATATCGGCGTATATCTTGCTGTGGAAATAGACGCTGGCGTAGATCATGGAGCACATGGCGCTTATGATCCACATGAGCGGCTTCTGGTGGAACTCAAGCCAGAGGTAGATGAAACTCAGGATAAGTCCAACTGTCTGGATCGATGCCCAGAAATCCATGCCGGTAAACTGACCGGCGATATACTGCCAGATATCGGATAACATTGTCTTTTAGAATTTCAGGGTTAAGTGTGCCAATGCTGAGAAGGGTGCTGCCGGGATGAAACCGATCTGGTAGTAGCGGTGGTCAGGGGTGAAGCCATCCTTCTCGTCAACTGCGGAGTATACCCAGCCGTTTGTTGCGACGCGGGCATTGAGAACATTGTTGAAGTCAGCACCAATCACGATGCTCTTGAGTGCTTTTTTCATGGGGACTGTATATGAGAGCGAGAGATCCGAGAGAGAGTATGCGGGCAGTGAACGGTCGTTGTTGCCTGTGTTGTCAAGATACTGACGGCTTACGTAACCGGTGTGCCAGGTGGCCTTGAAGTTGCCCAGGTTGAAGTTTACGAATCCGTTCAGTATGACTGACGGTGAGAATGCCAGCGGTGTCTTGCCCTTATGGGGTATGGTGCGCAGTTTGTCGCCGTTTCCGTCAATGTGGTAATCCTGCTTGTACTGCTCGATGCTGGGGTCATTGGGTGAATACTTGTCACGCCAGTCCTCAATTACCTCGTCAAAGTCATTGAGGCAGTTCTCGCTCAGGGCTGCGTTACCTTCCAGTGACAGCCATTTGAGAGGCTGAACTGCACCTGTCAGTTCTATTCCGGTTCGGTATGATTTCTTGATGTTGGTAGTAAGTGCCTCGCCTATATCGCTTACTGCTCCGGTCTGGACGAACTGGTCCTTGTAATCCATATAGTAGAAGTTCACTCCGGCGTTCCAGATGCTGCCAGTGAAGCTGTAACCGGCCTCGTAGTCAATCATGCGCTCGGGGTTGGGAGCGGGGTAGGTGCCGTTGTCGGTAAAATTGTTGCGCTCGGGCTCACGGGCTGCGGTTGCAACCAATGCGTGCAGACGGTGACCGCCTGTGCTCCATGTAAGACCTGCCTTGGCGTTGAGGAAGTTGTACTTCTTGTCTATGTCAAGCATGTGCTTTTTGCTGTTGCCTGCATTGTCAACGGTATACTTGTCATTGTAGCCGTCAGTCTTGTAACCGACGTGACGGAACTGCATATCGGCAAATGCATGGAGGCTCTCCAGAATGTCATATCCGGCCTTGACGTATGCGCTCAGGTCATTCTTAGTGGCATCGGAATCATAATAGGTGTCCTTGCCGTTTGAATATACGTACTCCCTGAGAGCGTCATCCTTTATGTAAGGCAGACGTCCGAAGTGGTTGCCCTTGAACTGCTGCAACGATACGCCGCTGCGCAGGTCAAGACGGTCTGCATTGTAAACATTGTTCCAGATGACACCGTAGGTGTGCTGCTCCAGTCCTTTCTTGCGGACAAAGTCGGTCTTCTTGACACTGTTGGTGCCGTCGCTCCAAACGGGATCGCCGTCGGCGTTCAGGCCGTTTGCAAGACCGTACTTGCTTACCTTGTTCTTGTATCGGAACTCCTCATAGTAGCCGTAACCGTAGGTGTAGTGGGCTGTAAGTGATGTCGAGAATGCATCGCTTACGTTCCATGCAAGAGAGAGGATGTTGTGGTCCTGCCAGAAGTTGTCGGTGGTGCGGTCCCAGAATGAACCGTCCTTCATCTGGTAACGGTGAGTGACGTACTTGCCGTCGGCATCCTGAACAAAGCACCAGTTGGCGTCATCGTAGTCAAGATACTCGTAGAGGCTGTTGTACTGGCCAAGTCCGGCATTGTACATATCCTTGTACTCCTTGATTCCGGTGGGGCCCAGATACATGTCGTCCATAAGGCTGGAGTCATCGTTTCCGGCTGTGGCGCCGTTCCAGGCCTGACCGGTGACCTCAAAGTTGCCTATGTTGCGGTAACGTACCATTACGTTGTCACTGGGAGTCCAGAGCAGACCTGCGTAGTAACTGCCTGCCTGGCCTTTTGTTCCGTGCATGAAACCGTCGGTCTTGGTCATGTTGAAAGCGGCGTCAAAGATCAGGCTGTTCAGAATCTCGCCTGTTGAGAATGCACCACCCAGACGCAGGGTGTTGAATGATCCGTATGATGCTGTCAGTTCAGCGCTCTTTTCGGGGTTGGGCAGTTTGCTGGTAAGTGCTACGGAGCCTCCGAATGCGCCGTCACCAACGGTCGATGTGCCCAGACCGCGCTGTATCTGTGCGCTGCCCAGCAGGGATGCGTAACTGTTCATGTTGACCCAGAATACGCACTGGTCCTCGGGTGAGTTCAGGGCTACGCCGTCCAGAGTTACGTTGATGCGTGAATCGGCCGCACCGCGTATACGCATGTATGTGGTGCCGATGCCTGTTCCGTTCTCGCTCCATGCTATCACACCGGGAGTGCGTGAGAACAGGAAGGGGAGTTCGCGTCCGCTCTTGGAATAGCTGTCAAGTTCCTGACGGCTGATATCGGTTGTGGCAAACGGTTCGTTTTCATGGGCGCGTACGCCGTCAATTACGACTTCGTTAAGTTGTCTGAGACGCAGTGAATCGGCCTCAAATGTTTCATTACCTGCCTTGACTGCAAGGCTTGTCATTAGGGTTAAGGACAAAAAAAATACCTTTTTCATATAGATTTAATTAATGATCCAAATGAAAAAGGGTACACCAATAACTCGAAATCCAATCCCTCCGCCGGCACTGTCCGGATCAGGTTCTTAGGGTATAATCTCAGCCCTCATCGGGCACCCCCTTTCATTCAAGGCGCAAAGGTAGTGCAATCTTTTGAGATTATCACAGCCTTGAATGAAGAAATTTTTATTTCGCTTCGCGAAAGGCGGCCTCCGGCCGATTCGGGCTTTGCCCTCATGTAAGTGCGTTTGGAAACTTTTTTACCAAAGTGTTGATAAATGTGAAAATATCCTTTATATTTGCTTTTGGACAATACCAATAATGCTTTTATATATGAATACATCAAACAAGTTTGTCATTACAATCAATCGTGAGTTAGGTACAGGCGGAAGGACTGTGGCCAAGTTGCTGGCCCAGAAGTTGGGCGTGCCTTTTTATGACAGGGCACATCTGGCGTCACTTGAAGATAAGGAAGGCCTGAACGATGAAGAGATAGATCGTCTTAAGTCAAAGAAACGTACCTGGTGGCCGGACCTGAAGAAGATAGTCGAGCTGGACGGCGGCTTTGCAGTATCCATCTATGACAACCTGCCCAACTATGCGGTTCCCGAGAAAAACGATACGGATAAGAAGTTCAAAACCGAGCAGGAGATACTTAAAGGTATAGCCGATGCCGAGTCATGCGTTGTAGTGGGTCGTTGCAGTTTCGTCACATTCAAGGACCATCCCAACCATCTTCATATATGGATACAGTCTCCTATGGAATGCCGTGTGGAGAGAGTCATGAAAAAGAAGGGAATCGCTTCCAAGGCTGAGGCCGAGAAGTTTATTAAGGAGGTTGATCAGTTGTGTGACGACTATGCTAAGCGCCATACCGGGGTTAGCAGATATGATCCCAGAAACTATGATCTTGTGATATCGATGCAGGATAAGACTGAAGAGGAGGCTGTTGACTTGATCCTCAAGTATATTGGATAAGTTTTTTGTCACTTTTCGCTCAGCTCCAGCCAGCGCATCGTTATTTCATCAGTCCGCTCCATTATCTCCCCGATACGAGCGGACTTTTGTTGTAACTGGTCGTAGGGCAGGGTGCCGCTGTTAAGTTCCTGCTCAAGTTGGGCTTTTTCCTCCTCAAGCTGCTGGAGTTCCTGCTCAATCTGCTCCATCTCACGTTTCTCCTTGAAGGTGAGTTTTACTGGCCGATTGGCGGTTGCTGCGGGCTGTTGCGCCGGAGCGGCGGCTTTGCTCTTGGCGGCTGCGGCGGCTTTCTCCTCATCCTCCTTGAGCACCTTGTACTCCATGTAGTCGCTGTATGATGATGGGAAATTGGTCACCTTGCCGTCACCCTCAAACACCAGCAGATGCTCGGCTATCTTGTCCATGAAGTATCGGTCATGCGATACCACAATCACGCAGCCCTTGAACTGTGCAATGTACTCCTCAAGTACCTGGAGCGTCATAATGTCCAGGTCATTGGTGGGCTCGTCCAAAATCAGGAAATTGGGGCTCTGCATCAGTATGGTGCACAGGTACAGGCGGCGGCGCTCGCCTCCGCTCAGCTTGCTCACGTAGCTGTACTGAGTCTTGGGCGTAAAGAGGAATTTCTGCAGGAACTGCCCGGCCGACATGCGGCGCCCGTCATCCAGGACTATGTGGTCGGCAATGGCGGTCACCACGTCAATCACCTTGGCATCCTCGGGGAACTTGAGGCCCTCCTGTGAGTAGTATCCTATTTTTAATGTTGTTCCGCGGCCGATGACACCGCTGTCGGGCTGCTCAATGCCCAGCAGGAGCTTGAGGAACGTGGATTTGCCCACGCCGTTCTCACCTATGATACCCAGTTTCTCGTAGCGGGTAAAGATGTAGCTGAAATCCTTGAGTATTATCTTGTCATCGAACGCCTTGCTCAGGTGTTCAATATCAAATATCTTTTTGCCGATGTACGATGCCTTTACATCCAGTGCCACGCTCTGCTCGTCGCGGCGGTGCTGCAGGCGCTCCTCCAACTGATGGAACGACTCCTTACGGTAACGTGCCTTGCCTCCGCGGGCGCAGGGCATGCGGCGCATCCAGTCCAGCTCGCGGCGGTACAGGTTCAGATCACTCTCACGCTGCGAACTTTCTGCATCCAGACGCTCCTGGCGCTTTTCCAGATAGTAACTGTAATTACCGGAGTAGGAGTAGGCGCGGAAATCATCAATCTCTATGATGCGGTTGCACACGCGGTCCAGCAGATATCGGTCGTGAGTAACCATGAACAGTGTCAGGCGGCTGGCCGTGAGATAATCCTCAAGCCACTCGGTGACCTCCACGTCCAGGTGGTTGGTGGGCTCGTCCAGAATCAGGAAATCGGGCTCCTGCATCAGTGCCTGAGCCAATGCAACCCGTTTGGCCTGGCCTCCGGAGAGCTGGTCTATGGGCTTGTCAAAATCGGGCACACCCAGTTTGGTGAGCAGCTGGCGGGCACGCAGGAGTTTGTCCTCATCGGACTCCGGGCAACAGGCGGTCAGCACATTGGCGCCCTTGGGGAATATGGGGGTCTGCACCAGGTAGGCGGTGCGGATGTCGCGGCGGAACGTGATGGTGCCGCTGCGGTAATCGGCCTTGCCGGCAATCACGTCCAGCAGGGTGCTTTTGCCCTGGCCGTTGCGTGCTATCAGACCCACCTTCTCGCCCTGGTTGATGTTGAGTGAGAGGCCGTCAAAAATCACGCGGTCGCCGAATGACTTGCACAGTCCGTCTATCTGCAGAAAACTCTCCATATCGGTCCGCAAAGATAGCACATTTCCCGCCCACTTTGGCGAAAAAGAGTATATTTGCGTATCGTAAAAAATGTGCTTATGAGATATTCTAAGTTTGCAGCAATTCTGCTTTGCCTTATTGCCGGGCCGATGTCGGCTCAGGAGAGTGATGTCAACAGCCGTGACCTTCGCGGCAAGGTGGTTTATGAGGACGATGAGGTGGTGTTCCGCCAGCTGGACGAGCATACCTGGATAGGTAACGGACACCGTACATATAACGAGTCGCTCTATCTGGTTGAGGGCAATGACCGTGCGGTACTGATCGATGCCGGCACCCGTGTTCCGGGGCTGGATAAGATTGTGGCCGGTATCACATCCAAGCCCGTTACCATGATTCTTACCCACGGACACGGTGACCACGTGGGCGGAGTAGGGCCGTTCCCCGAGGTTTGGATAGGTCCGGCCGATGAGCAGATGCTGCGTAACAGCCAGCGCCGATACAGGGGTGAGATCAAGCACCTGACCGATGGCGAGACCATCGATCTGGGCGGACGCAAACTGGAGGTGATGTTCACTCCCGGTCATACATCGGGCAGCGTAACATTCTTTGACAAGGAGAACCATTACGGATTCAGCGGCGATGCGTTCGGCTCCACCAACCTGTTGGTATTCACCTATTTATCGAACGTGAAGGCATCGGCCCAGAAGGTTGAGAAATACATGAAGGAGAACAATATACGTTTCCTCTATCCCGGACACTACAGCGGCGACAATCTGGAGAGCCCCAAGCGTGTGACCGATATCAAAAACCTGTGCGATGACCTTCTCACCGGCAAGCGCCAGGGCATAAAGAGCGACGGTAACAACGGCGGCAACGACATGATGGCCGAGGGTGACGGATTCCGCCTCACCTACAGCAGCCAGAATGGATTAAAGTGACGCAAAGGGTAACGACCCCTTTGCGTCGTTTGTTAAAATTTGCAAAACGCTTGGCGCGTTCAAAAATGTCGTTTATATTTGCGATATCAAATTGATATCAAAATAACATTAAAACAATAAAGGATTATGGAAACAAAAGAATTTGAATTTCAAGGTAAGAAGGTCAGCGGTTTTGTAGGACTGCTTATGATTCTTGTTTGTGTTGCAATCGTAGTTGTAACTAACATGTACTTTCTGAACCTGTCAGGTATTATTTCGCCCATCATGGTGCTGTGCATGATTCTCATTGCTTGCGGACTTGTTCAGCTGGAGCCTAACGTAGCCCGCGCAATGGTGTTCTTCGGTAAATATAAAGGTACTCTGCGCGAGAACGGTTTCTGGTGGATTGTAAATCCGTTCTACACCAAGAAGAAAATCTCCCTGCGTGCCCGCAACCTTAACGCCGAGGCCATCAAGGTTAACGATAAGAGCGGTAACCCCATCATGATAGGTCTGGTAATGGTTTGGAAGATCAAGGACGTTTACAAGGCTCTTTTTGAGATTGATTCACAGACAATGGGTCAGACCCCCGGCGGTGTAACATCACTCAACTCCACAATGAGGGCATTTGAGAACTTCGTATCAGTTCAGTCCGATGCAGCTCTGCGTCAGGTAGCCGGCCGTTACAACTATGACGAGAACAGCAATCCTGCCGATGACGTAACCCTGCGCTCAGGTGCCGATGAGATTAACGAAGCTCTCAAGCAGACTCTGAATGAGCGTCTGGCAATAGCCGGTATCGAGGCTATCGAGGCCCGAATCAACTACCTGGCATACGCCCCTGAGATTGCAGCCGTAATGCTTCGCCGCCAGCAGGCCGATGCCATCATCGCCGCCCGCGAGAAGATAGTTGAGGGTGCCGTATCAATGGTCAAGATGGCTCTTGACAACCTTAAGAAAGACGGTGTTGTTGAACTGGACGAGGAGCGCAAGGCAGCAATGGTTAGCAACCTGCTCGTAGTGCTCTGCGGCGACGAGCCTGCATCACCCGTTGTTAACGCCGGAACCCTTTACAATTAATTTGACTGACAGATGGCTAAAGACGCTGATTCAAAAAGCTTTCTGCTTAGGGTGGACTCTGCTACGATGACGGCCCTTGAAGAATGGGCCGCCAGCGAGTTCCGCAGCGTGAACGGCCAGCTGCAGTGGATAATCGCCGATGCCCTGCGTCGCGCCGGCCGTAAACCAAAACAGTAACTATGGGACAGACAAAAATAATACACGAGCATTACGACAGCAAGCCCTGGGCCAGTATCATAAGCACATTATTAATTTCGTTGCTGGCCATGTTGAAACTGGCTAACGACATACACGATCATTCATGGATTCCCGTGGCACTTTTCTGCGTTGTCATACTGCCTTCGATAGGACTTCTGGTGATGGATATCATTTGGAAGAAGAAACCCACGTTGGTTGTTTACAATGACTGTCTTGAGGTTAGGAAACCTATGAGTTCCAAAAGAGTAGAGATACTGTATTCTCAAATCAAGAATATGGCTTTGCAGTCAGGACAGTTGAGAGTATGGCTTGACGAATACTCTCAGCCTGCATGCTACAACCTGGGAGCAAATGCCAATAAGGCTCAGGAGTCTTACGACATTCTCCGCACCGCCTATGACCAGTACAACCAGGAGCATAACCTCAAACCCATTCCTCTTTGGGATTTGCCCAAGAGAAAACTTACCGCGCAGGTTTTGATCATGATAGTTACGTTCTGTCTGCTTTCTCTCTTCCTGATTATTGAGCACTTTCGTTGACTTTCGCCAAAGTGTCCCACAACGAACCCAGCCACAGACCTTGTAGCGGGGTTCAGTGTGTTACATACCCTCATTTTAGGGGGTGTGTCCCACGCTCATCGGCCCCAGAGAGCACTCTCGCGCAGGTGCTTGTGGGACACTTTGGCGGGATTAGAGGTAGTGGACGGTCTCGGCAAGCGGTTTGCGCTTGGGGTGGCGGTCCGATGCCACACCGTCCGGAGCGGCATAACCGATGGGCATGAGCGCAACGGGCTTGATGTTGGGCAGAAGGTTGAACAGCTGGCGGGTGGCCTTGAAGTCAAAGCTGCATACCCAGCAGGAGCCGATACCCAGCTCCCATGCCTGGAGCATCATGTGCGTGAGCACGATGGTGGCATCCATCTCGCCGGCGGAGTGTCCGTCCTCCTCATGCTTATGGTTTTTCCAGCAGATGTTCTCGTCATAGCATACCAGCAGCGCCTGCGGAGCATGGAACATGTACGGTGTCACACTTGACATCTTGGCCACTAGTTCACGGCAGTAGGTGCCACGCGCCCTGCCTCAAGTATCTTTTCAAGTTTCTCGGGCTCCACCTTGCGGTCCGAGAACGAGCGCACCGAGTAGCGCGCCTTGCATAATTCAAGAAAATCTGTCATATTGTTTATCGGTTAATTACAGGATATTCAAAGTCATCAAACAGGGCCATACCGCCATCGGCATGGGTGTTGCAGCAGAACAGGCCTACTCGGGTGCCTTTCCAGAACCCGCTGCGCTGGCTGAACTCTGTGCCAACAGGTTTCAGTGAACCGCGGTCCGATCCGGCCAGGAAGCAGAACTTGTTGGTCTGGGCATCGTATTCAAGGGCCAGGCAGATGGTGTTGCCCACCTCAAAGTCATCAATATAGGTGGTGCGGTAGCCGCCGTCCTGATACAGGCAGAGCTTGCCGTCACGCTCCGTCACTCCGATGGCGTAGAATGACTGGCCCATCGATGTCAGGCCGGCGCGGGCATCGGCCAAACGGCTTACATCGACCGTTACAGATATCAGGCTCTTCCAGCCCATAATCTTCTGGGTGATGATGTTGTGCGCCATCATAAGGCTGCTGGAGCGCTGTGCCCTGATTGTGAGGCGTCCGGGATTCTCGGTAAGGCTCCAGTAATCATTGTGCGGGTTATGGCAGAACTGCCACTGCGGGCTCAGGGTGCTGCTTTCAAAGTGGTCCGATGTCTGCGGCACGTGCGGTCCTTTGGATTTCTTTACCTTGGGCACGGTCCAAGAGGTTACGGGATTGCCTACGCCGTTGCCGTCCATATCCACTCCCATTAGCGGCCAGCCGTCCTCCCAGCGCACTGGCTGCAGATGCACCACGCGGCCCATGGGATTGGTCTCCTGGAAATGGAAGAACCACCATTCGCCCTCCGGGGTATCTACCAGCGCACCCTGATGCGGGCCGTTAATGTTTGTGGGACCTTGCTCCAGCACCACCTTGCGCTCATACGGGCCGTACAGGTCCTTGGAGCGGAGCACCGTCTGCCAGCCCTGGCCTACACCGCCCTCTGGTATGATAAGGTAGTACCAGCCATCCTTGCGCAGGAATTTGGTGCCCTCGGCCACCGGTCCGGTGTAGATGGTATCACCGTCATCCAGAAGTTCACGCCCGTCGGCACTCATACGGTGCAGTATGATGGGTCCGGCTCCGTGGGCGCTTCGGCCCAGATAGGCGTTGCCCTTGTCATCCCAAACGGGACAGGGATCCTCCCACTTGGGAACATCCTTTACGTGACAAAGAGGCTCCCAGGGGCCTTCCGGTTTCTTGGCCGATGTCATGAACAAGCCCTCATCGGGGGTGCAGAAATAGACCCAGAACCGCCCGCCGTGATAGCGGATGGAGGGTGCCCATGAGCCGCCGGAATAATGGCGGTTATCGTCCCATCCGGGCAGGTCAAACCGGCTGTAGATCTGTGTCAGGACAGTCCAGTTTACCAGGTCATCGGACTCCAGTATCTGCATTCCCAGGAAATGGAAATCGGATGCCACCATATAATATTTCTTACCTACGCGGATTACGTCAGGGTCGGAATAATCGGCGTTCAGGACAGGGTTGATGTAGGTGCCGTTGCCCTGGTCGCCCCACAGATACTGAACTGGATTCTGTGCCGATGCGGATACGGCGACCAATGCTGATATAGCCAGAATAGCCTTCCTTATCATTGATTGGACCATATGATTGAACTTTCGGTGTATGGCATCAAATATAGTAAAAAGCATTAACTTCGCGGTGCTATGAAAGAGTATCTTTTTACAACCAGTCTTGAGACCCGAGACTACGAATGCGACCTTCAGGGCGTAGTCAACAATGCCAATTACCAGCACTATCTGGAATATACCCGCCACAAGTGGCTGCAGAGCCGCGGTCAGTCTTTCCAGCAGTGGCACGAGAAGGGCATTGACGCAATGGTATCGGAGATCAACATCAAATACAAGAGTCCGCTGCACGGCCAGGAGGAGTTCCTGTCATGCCTCAACCTGCACCGCGAGGGCGCCCGTTTCATTTTTGAGCAGGACATTTACCGTAAGGCCGATATGAAACTCTGCATCCAGGCAACGGTTACCATAGTAAGTGTGGTGAACGGCCGCCTGAGCAAGGGTGACGAGATAGCCTTCCTGCTGGAGGAATAACCTGAAATGTTCCGCAAAGAGGATATAACCACCGTCCTGATGGATGTCGATGACACGCTCCTGGATTTCAAGGAGTGTGCCCGTGAGAACGTCCGCAACTGTTGCCTCAAGAACGGCATCCAATACTCGGACCACATGTTCGAGTTCTTCCTGAGCCGCAACATCATACTGTGGAAACGCATCGAGGACGGACTCCTAACTGTCGATGAACTTCATCGGACCCGATGGGCCGGCATATTCCGTGACTTGGGTATTGAGGCCGACGGGCCCGCGTTCGAGCTGGATTTCATTGCCGGACTCAGGGAGACGCATGTTCCCGTATCGGGCGCACATAAGGTGATGGAGTATCTCAAGAACCGGTACAAGGTCTATGTGGTGAGCAACGCAAGCAACCTTCAGCAGTCCACACGTCTGGGCAAGGCGGGGCTGATGCAGTATGTGGACGGCGTTTTCGGCTCGCTGGACATAGGCTTCAACAAACCTTCAAAAGAATACTTTGACTACTGTTTCAGCCAGTTGCCCGGAACTGCTCCGGCCCAGACCGTAATCATAGGTGACTCACTCAACGCCGATATCAGCGGCGGATCAGCCTATGGCCTGCACACCATCTGGTTCAACATAAGAAATGTGGAGCCGTCAGACTCCACATCTCCTGATTATACCATCCACTCTTTGGGGGAGATTCCAACTATTCTTTGATTAGAGCACTGTAGTACTCGTAGAAATCGCTCCACTTGTAGTAGGGATAGCAGTCAGTGTCGAGCGGGAGCTGCACCTCGTAGCCGTTCTGGAGGCACTTAACCAGGATCTCGGGGTCCTTCTTGCTCTTGTAGAAGATGAACTGCAGGTTGGCGGCCTTGCCAATCTGGAAATCCTGGAAATAGTACTTGAGCTGGCTGGCATCGGTCACGCCGCCCTTGGGCATGTTGATGCCCATCACGATGTTGAGCGGACCCAGGTTGGTGTCATGACCGAAACGCAGGGATGCAATATCGTTGCACTCACCGTCAATGACCAGCTTGGCCTGATCCAGAATGTCCTGCACGATGGGTTTCATCACGTTGATGTCCCTGTACCAGTTGCGGTATGAGTTCAGGTTGGAACGCTCCCAGCCGGCGGTCAGTTCCTCAGGTTTGAAAAGTCCCACCAGAAGCTCCTCATGGCCGATGCTTGGCAGTGAGGTGTAGAGGTTCTTGAGGTTGCTGTATATGCGGCGTGAACTGCGTGACAGACCCTCGGTGCTGGTAAAAAGACGCGCCACGATCTCATCGTTAGATGCCACCTGCGGGGTCTCGGGGTTGAAATTGCTCATATCCAGCTGGGCTCTGGCGCGGGGAGCCTGCTTGCGGTAGGGGTTGTCATCGGCATCGGGCTTTACTCCGGGCAGGGTGGCTCTGGATGCCTGCTCGTAGATATCGATCTTGGGGTTGCACTGCACCATGGCCTGGCAGAATGCACTCATGCTGATTATGCATCGGCCCGTAGTGGAGGATATTGCGCGGATGGTGCCGCCTTTCCTGAACACCTCGGGGAAACTCTCATACATCTTGCGGGCAATGGCCTGATGCTGGTCCCAACCCACGCGAGTAAGTTCACCCATGCCGGCCATGAATTCGGGGTAGAGCGCCTTGTACTGCTCATAGAACTTCTCACCATCGGCAGTAAGAAGGTGCTTATCATGTGCCTCGGTAAAAATGGTGTCCAACTCCAAGTAGAGCGAGTTGTTCCAATAATACCGCGAGCCGTGACGTGCGTAATGGCTTATGTAGAAAGGTTTGTAACCCTTGGGCGCCTTGGTCAGGGCCGGAGCATCGAAAGTGTAAGGGTAATCAGTTCCGTAGGATTTCTGAGGATTGGCTTCAATCTCCTCAAGAACGTTCATTCGCTGGGCGTATGAGAATGCGCATACAAACAACGCCACAGCAAGCAGGATTTTCTTCATTGTGATTGTTTTTGGTTAGCTGAATGCACAAAGATAATACAAATCCGTTACCTTCGCGTATGCATAATTACTTAACCTATGATTATTGAGAATGATCTTATAAGTGCCGATATTGACCTGCACGGCGCCGAACTGACCAGCTTGAAAAGAAAGGACTCCGACGAGGAACTCATCTGGACCGCCCAAAAGGATTATTGGGGCCGACATGCGCCCATGCTCTTCCCCATAGTGGGCAAGGTGTGGAAAGGAGAGTACAGAGTGGGGGACAAGACCTACAGCCTGCCTCAGCACGGATTCGCCCGCGACCGCGATTTCAAGGTACTCTGTCACGACAAGGAGAGCCTGGTACTCTGTCTTGAGTCCGATGAGCAGTCACTCAAGGTCTTCCCGTATAAGTTCAGATTGGAGGCAACCTACCGCCTTGAGGACAACACTCTCATAATTGAGTGGCGTATAAAAAACCCCGGCAGTGAGCCCATGTATTACCAGATAGGAGCACATCCCGGATTCAACTACCGCGATTTCCATAAGGACGATCCCATTCACGGGTATTTCCGCCTAACTCAGGGCGATGAACCGTTGAGCAGGCTCATAATAGGCCAACTCACAGAGGATGGTTACCGCAGCGACAGCGCCGGCCTTATGGAACTGGACAGCGACGCCATGCTGCCCCTCACTCCAGGCCTTTTTGCAAATGACGCGCTGGTACTGGAGGAACATCAGATAGATCAGGTAATACTCTACGACAAGGACTGCAACCCGTATATCGCAGTTGAGACTCAGGATGCTCCCGTATGGGGACTCTGGTCACCGCCCGCCAAAAACGCACCCTTTGTCTGCATTGAACCCTGGATGGGTCGCTGCGACTACCAAGGGTATACGGGAGACATTTCGGGAAGGGACTATATTAACAAACTTGAAGTTGATAATAGTACGGCATTTACATACCGGGTATCTGTTTTATAAATATAATAAGTAATCAGGACTTGAAAGCCAGCAAATAGACTATCAGGTCCTGATTCTATATTGATTGATGCTCTTTTAGAGTGCAGCTATTTGTTCTGTAGTCAAACCAGTTATATCTGCAATCAGGGACGCATCCAAACCGCGGGCCTTCATTGATTTGGCATTTTTAAGACGTTCTTGCTCACGACCTTCTTCAAGACCTTGAATCCTAGCCGTAGCAAGCTGACCTATACGATCCTTCTCGGCCATCATACGCCGCACGTATTGCATTTGAACATCCTCTTTCATATTGGCAAACATACATGTTTCTAATAATTTATCCAAGCCTTTGCCTTGGAATTCTTTCGTAATCCCCTTCATTTGTCCCATATTCTTGAGCAGATACAAAATGTAATCCTGCAATGTTGAAAGATTGGATGACTCTTTCATAAACTTAGGCAGTTCAACTGTAATATAATGTACACTGTCTGTAAACTGAGTGTTGCCATCCTCATCCTCACGTATACTGAAATGACGTATAACACGATCATTTTTACTTACCCCTTGGAGCTCAAAATTGAGAATTCCTATTGTGTAAATGGGCGGTAATTTGTACTCCTGATATATCTCCACATTGTTTTTTACAACTATGCCCTGTCCCACACGGTTACGTATGGGGAAACTTGAGTAAAACACCATACGGTCATTGAAGTCTGACTGTGAGCATATCTGCATCTCGATGGTGAGCGATGATCCGTCATCGGTCTCACAATATATGTCATAGATTCCTCCTTGTGATTCTTCGCGGTCTGGCTGCTGTTCTTGTGGGCCTAAAGATACGCTCTTAATGTGCTTGTCGGGCAACAACCCTTTTATCAGCAATAGAAGCAGATCTTCATGACCGGGCGTACCGAAAGCCCATTTGAAAGCAAAATCCCGCTTCAGGTCTATAAAGGTAATTCCCAACTCCGCGGCCATTTCAAGCGGCCACGATAAACTCTCACTGGTTGTTTGTTTCTTTTTCATGACAAACAAGTTTTAGATTATTAATAAGGACTAGATTCAATAACAAAGGGTATTTCAGTTCAATACCTTGAGATCTTATGGTATACCCTTTGGTATTAGATATTGCAAAGATAATGTTTTTTTAAGTTATCTTAATGGGCATGTTGCAGCAAGAATCAGTGATGTTTTTTTCTTTTTATCAAATAATCAGTATTTTTGCCTTTAGCATCATCCGCCAATGCACTGGTATGATGTGGACATTTTAGAAAGCGTCTAGCTTTATTCCTTGTCAGAGAATCTGGACAATTCTATATGGACAATGGGGAATATCGTTAAACGCTCATACCGACTGTTTTTAGGGCAATGCCCATGCAATAGTCGTTTGTGTGGGCTTTACGTTAATCCGAATTCCTATTGCTCAGGCAGTCCAGAGCTCTCTGATGGAAAGAGGTTATGTGGGCTCACACTTTCTTTGTATTTGTATAATCCGTATAGTGCCCAGCGGAAAAGGACTAAAAAATGAGGAAGAATCTCTTTTTTCTCTTGGCATTGGCTCTATTGCCGTTAGGATTATTTGCTCAGAACACATTAACAGTTCATCAAAAAGACGGTCAGCAATTCAGTTTCGGGTTTGAAGAGAAGCCTGTGGTTACTTTTACCCATACAGAAATGGTGGTAAAATCTAAGGGTGTTGAGCTGCGCTATGAACTGACCAGGTTGTCAAAATTTACTTTCGATGACAAGGATACTATTGAGGATGCAGTCGAAACCATTGTTTCAAAGGCCAGCATCACTCTAAATGAATACATTGTTTGCATATCTGGAGCAAAGGCAGACATTGATGTCCGTATGATAGCATCTGATGGTCATATCCTTCAGCAATATAAAACAGATACCGATGGCTCTGTTACATTCAGCATATCAGAGTTGCCAGAAGGAACATACATTATATCATCCGAATCACTAACCATTAAAATCTTGAGGAAATGAAACTAATGTCATATCTGAATAATGTATGCCGCTTTTTTACAATCATTTTTTTTGTAACATCTAATGCTGTACCTGTATACGCTCAGTACTATATGAATTTTTCCGTGCGGAATGGTAAAAAATACTACTACTCATTATCGGATGTTGATAGTATAAGTTTCACCAATAAGTCAGAATCAGTCCAAACTTATTACATGAATATCTTTCATGGTGACGGGACAAAATATTTTTTTCCAGTATCAGGAGTAGATAGTGTCCGGTTCGCGAACTTATCAGATCTTTATGCTGAGCAGGAATATGTGGATTTGGGACTAAGTGTCAACTGGGCTACTTGTAATGTTGGTGCCGGTAGGTATGTAGAGGATTATGGTAATTATTATGCTTGGGGTGAAATAGAGTCAAAAAGTATTTATTCTTGGGCGACATATGAATTTAGTAATAGTGGAGGTTACCTGACCAAATACTGTAATAATAACAATGATGGTTATAATGGTTTTTGTGATAATGAAACGGTTCTTGCGGAGACGGACGATATAGCAAGTTTTAAACTTAATGGAAGTTGGCGTTTGCCCACAAAACTAGAGTTCACAGAATTATTAAATAACTGTACATGGACATGGACTACTCAAAATGGCGTGAATGGTTATAAAATCACAAGTAATATCAATGGGTATACAGATTGTTCTATCTTTTTACCTGCTGCAGGTATCTGTGATGGTTCAAGTGTAAGTTCTGCTGGTTCAAGTGGTGGCTACTGGTCGAGCGAAACAACCACTAATAATTCGCGTCTTGCTTTTTGTCTGAATTTTGGTTCAAATAATCGGAGTGCTAGTGAAACTAATCGGTATATAGGAAAAAGTGTTCGTGCAGTTTGTCCATCTGTTTCCTGGAAGGGTATAACTTCTGTCACACTTGACAAAAGCAATCTAACGATGATTGCTGGTGGGGATAGTTACAAACTTATCCCGACTTTAAAGAGCGGAGAAGCAGATTATAGTTTCTATCCTGATAAATATTCATGGGCTTCAAGTGATGAGTCTGTTGCTGTTGTTGACTCCAATGGCGTAGTTTCGGCCGTATCTATGGGTGAGGCAACAATAACCGTATCATATGAAACATTCGAAGCCCGTTGCAAAATAAATATTACTACGAGTTATCTCCCAACAGGTTATGAAGATAATTATGGCTATGTTGATTTAGGCTTGTCTGTAAATTGGGCTACGTTTAATATTGGTGCTGCTAAACCAGAAGATTATGGCAATTATTATGCATGGGGTGAAACAAGTACTAAGAGCAGATACACATGGAGTAATTACAGTTTCCGTTACTATGGCAGTTCAGATAATGATGTTTTATTGTCAAAATATTATTACTATGACGATAAAACAACTTTAGATCTTGATGATGATGTTGCTCATATAATGTGGGGTGGTGGCTGGCGTATTCCTACTCACGCAGAATTCGAAGAGTTGCTCCATAGATGTTGGTGGATATGGACCACTCTAAATGGCATTAATGGATATAAGGTTGTAAGTAAATTGTCTGGTTATGAAGGGCATTATATCTTTATTCCTGCCGCTGGTTACTGTGGTGCTTCACTGGATAAAGTAGGTTCTAAGGGCTACTACTGGTCCAGTTCTCTCAACACATCAACATCGTATCGTGCCTCGGAGTTCATCTTCAGTTCGGTCAATATGATTACAGACGACGCAAGTCGTTATTGGGGTCAATCCGTGCGTTCAGTACGCCAGTCCGACAATTGGCCTGGAATAACTTCTATAGACCTAAGCGACAGTATTTTATCCATGGATGTTTGCTCAACAAAGAAACTCAGTGCAACTCCAATGTGTGGTGTAGACTCATATTCATTCTGGAATATTACATGGAGTTCAGATAATGAGACTGTAGCTTCTGTTGACAATGATGGCACCGTGCGCGCCAAATCAAAGGGTAAGGCGATAATAACCGCTTTATGTTCAAATGCAACGGCAAAATGTGAGGTAATAGTTAATGGCTCACATGAGTATGTGGATCTTGGCTTAAGTGTAATGTGGGCCACTTGTAATGTAGGAGCAATTACACCAGAAGAAAGGGGGGATGGTTATAAATGGGGTGAGAATGGAAGAACTTGTGCTGATTATTCTCAATATGGCTCAGGAAATAAAGGAACTCTAACCCTGGCGGATGATGCTGCTCATGAGATATGGGGTGCCGGTTGGCGTATTCCAACTAAAGCGGAATTTAATGAATTAATAAATAATTGTACTTGGACATGGATCACTCAAAATGGAATTAGGTGTTGCAAGGTGACAAGTAATACAAATGATAATTATATAGTAATTCCTGTTACAGGGGATGAGACTGACTCATATGGGCATTACTGGTCTAGTTCAATAGGTGTTAGTTCTGAATATGCATACATACTGATGTTTAAAGAGAATTATTGTTTAGAAACCACTAATGGTCATCGTACATTCCGTTATTTCATACGCCCAGTATGCAAGTCAGATACAATTATTCCATCAATATCCCTAAATATCGATTCTGTTCATCTTATACAGTATAATACTGCAAATATAAAGGCTACCATAAAGGATCGTGATGAGGTGATAACCCAATTGTATGATATCAAATGGTCTTCAAATGATGAGCAAATTGCAACAGTCAGTGAGCAAGGGGTAGTTACTGCTATTTCGCCAGGAAAGACATATATCACTGCTGAATTTAGTGATGGAAAAGCCGATTGTATAGTGGAAGTAGAAGAAAAACAATATGTTAAAGATTTTGTAGACCTTGGTTTAAGTGTTCTGTGGGCCACATGCAATGTAGGTGCGCTAGAGCCTGAAGCCATTGGTGACTACTATGCATGGGGTGAAACTGAACCTAAGGCAAGATATAGTCAGAGTACTTATAAGTGGGCTGAGATATCAGATGATGGAGATTATATCATTACCAAGTATAACAACGAGGATAGCCTGACAAAACTTGAGCCTGATGATGATGTCGCTCGCATGGTATATGGGGATAAATGTCATGTACCTACAACCCAAAACTTTTATGAATTACTATACAACTGCACATGGGAGTGGACAACACTAAATGGGGTGAAAGGTTATAAAATAACAGGCCAAAAATACGGATATGAGGATAATTCAATATTCCTTCCAGTTACAGGCAGACGCAATGGATCCTCCCTTGTAAGTAGGAATGATGGCTATTATTGGTGTAATAATACGGATGGTAACGATGAGGCGTTCAGTCTATATATGTATAATATGCCAGATTATGACTATGAACCAGCATATATGTCATCATATAGTAAAAGTTCCGGTATGCCTGTTCGCCCCGTTATGGATAACCCGAATTGGAAGGTTTCAGTAAATATCACTCAGACTAGTATAGCTCTTGATCCAAATGAGACATCACAGTTAAGCTATGTGGTAAGTAGTGGGTTCGTAAAGATATCTTGGATCTCAAATGATGAATCAGTGGCAACTGTAGATGAAAATGGCGTTGTAAAGGGGATTGCTTCCGGATTAGCTTATATCATTGCTTCTATTGGAAATAGCTGTGATAGCTGCTTGGTTACTGTGTCAAATGGGGTAACGACTTATGATCCTACGGGATATGATAATAATTATGGTTATGTTGATTTGGGCTTGAGCGTCAAGTGGGCAACCTTTAATGTCGGCGCAGATACTAAGACTGGTTATGGGGATTATTTTGCTTGGGGCGATACAGAGCCATATTATGAACCTGGTAGTGCTCAGTCTGAAAATCCTGTTTGGAAGAGTGGTAAAACAAACGGTTACACATGGTCTAATTATAAGTATTGTCAAGGATCTTATTCTACCTTAACTAAGTATAATAGTGATAGTATTTTAGGTGTTGTTGATGATAAAACCACACTTGAATTAACAGATGATGTTGCACATGTTAAATGGGGTGGTAACTGGCGTATGCCATCTTGTGAAGAGTTCCTAGAGTTATGTAATAAATGTACTTGGACACGTATAACTCTGGATGGCGTCAATGGTTTCAAGATTAAGAGTAATGTAGCTGGATTTGAAAATAACTATATCTTCTTGCCTGCTTCATCCCGTCGTTATGAAAACAACTTTCATGATTCTGGCGAAGGTGGTAATTACTGGACAAGAACGTTAGGTTCTTATTATATAAATGCTAAATCATTTGATATCTCAGGTACAAGCTATGGTATTGGTGTTTATGGGGGAAGTTCTCGTTATGTGGGGCAAACAGTCCGTCCAGTTTGTCCATCAGATTCATGGGCTATTACATCTGTAGCAATAGATAGAGAGTCGTTGAATATGGTTGAAGGCAACATGGCCGATTTGAAAGCATATATTTTGAGCGGAAATGAGGATTATAGTTTCCTTTACAATGTGATTTGGATTTCCGATAATGTTAGTGTTGCTACAGTAACTGATAATGGAACCGTAACAGCCTTGTCTCAGGGTACAGCACATATTACGGCAGAATACAATGGCTTAGAATCTGTGTGTGATGTCGTAGTTAAGGAATATGAACCTGTTAAGGAATATGTGGATCTAGGATTAAGTGTTAAATGGGCTACATGTAATATTGGCGCTGAGAAACCAGAGGATTACGGTTCATATTTTGCATGGGGTGAGACGGAGGCCAAATCAACCTATAATGAGTTCAACTACAAGTATTGCAATGGTTCACTTACTACTATGACCAAATATTGTAACGATAGTATCTATGGCTATAATGGTTTCACTGACACAATGACCACTCTTGACATGAGTGATGATGTGGCCAACCAGAAGTGGGGCGGTAGCTGGCGCATGCCCACACAGACAGAATTCACCGAATTGCTCAACAACTGCACCTGGACCTGGATCACACTGAACGGTGTTAATGGTTACAGAGTTACGAGCAACAAGTCCGGTTACACAGACCGCTCCATTTTCCTGCCGGCTACCGGGTGCCGCTACTGGTCCAGTTCGCTCAACACGGACAGCCCGATCTATGCGTGGTACCTCTTTTTCAATTCGGGCTATCACGGTGCGGACTGCGGCATCCGTTTCTACGGTAATTCCGTGCGGCCAGTTTGCCAGTAGTCTAAGGTATCACGTAACTCCAGCAGCGGCGACGTCGGTGAGTGTAGTGTTCAAAGTGCTTCCAGATGTTCTGGACGTTGGCGTTGTCCTCGAGCATGGGGCCGGTCTGGCAGTCTATGCCGCCGTGGGACTGGATGGCTTTGATTCCTTCGCGCAGGATGATGCACTCCACGCCTTTTTTCTGGTCCTCGGGACGGACGCCTATCATGTAGAAATCTATGTGCCGATGATCGTTCAGATCGCTCAGGACCTTCAGTGCGGAGAACAGGCCAAGCTTGCCCTTGCTGGCGCGGATGCCGCGACTGATTGAGGGTGCTATGAAGCCAAAACCAACCAAATCGCCAGCGTGGTTCTGAACCATGAGCGAATACTCGGGACGGCCTACAAGGCCTATCAGATGCTCCATGTTGTCGATCTGCTTATCGGACAAAGGAACAACTCCGTGGAGTTTGGCGAATGCTATGTTGATGATCTCCATCGCGCGGCGAACATAGGGGCGGACCTCCTTCATGTTCCTGAACTTCTTGATGGAGTAGCCGTAACGCTTCTCGGATATCTCGGCAATCTGGTCCATCTTGGGGGGAACCTGATCGGGTACAATCACCTTGGTCTCGGTCCAGTCCCATTTCTTGGTCAGGCCCAGACGTTTCATATGCTCGATGTAGTAGGGGTAGTTGTAGAGGGTGATGTACATGTCCAGCTGGTCGAAACCGTCCACCAGCATACCCTGCTTGTCAAGGTTGGAGAATCCCAGCGGGCCAACCAGCTCGGTCATACCCAGCTCACGGGCCCAGGCGATTACGGTGTCAAACAGCGCCTTTGAGACCTCAAAGTCATCGATAAAGTCAAAGCGTGTAAAACGCAGCTGCTTTACGTTGTCCTTCTCATTGGCGGCGCGGTTCAGGATGGCACCGATTCGGCCCACAACCTTTCCGTCGCGAAGAGCCAGCCACAGACGGCTGTCGGCGTAGCTGTATGCCCCGTTTTTCTTGGGGTTGAATGTGTCCATCTCATCACCTATGAGCACGGGCACGTACATGTCACAATCTCTGTACAGGTCAATGGGGAACCTGAAGAGCTTCTTTTTGTCCTTGTCGGTGAGGACCTCCTTAATCTCAAGCATAGCACGCAAAAGTAAACAAAACATCCCGAACGTGAAAGTCCGGGATGCGAGCAAATATTTGGATGTATTAGAATGATGTGCTGATACCAATCATGAAGGGGTAGGTCTTTACGGGATCATCATCCAGGAAGAGGCTGGTGAATGAGTAGCGGGCTGTGATTCCGAAATCATTTATGCCGATGCGCGCTACTGCGTTAAGACCAATAGGATTCACGTTGATGCCGTCTGCAACTGTCACGCGGTCATCATTACCGATAAGGTCAACCTTTGAAACATCGGCAAAGCGGTACTCGATCTCGGGACCGACAGCGATGAACGGTCCGCGTCTTGATGCTGAGCTGATCTCAAGGCAGATAGGTACGCGCAGGCTCCAGTAGCGCAGGTAACCCTGCTTTGCCTGATGACCGTCATAGGTGTCAAACAGATCTATTTTCTGGCCTCCGGTTCTGTTGGATGTATAATCCAGGAACTGACCGTTGTCAATCCAGTAACGTGAACGTGTTATGTAGAATGCGGTGTTGACGCCAATGTTCCTGGTCATATGGTAACCCCACTGACCTACGGCGAATCCAAGCTCGAATCCCTTGCCCTGTTTCTGGGGCAGACCAGGAACCATAACCATAGGATCATCGGTTGTGAGCATATTCACGCCCAGGTAGAAACTTGGGGTGTGACCGGGACCGTAGTAACGGTAAGTTTTGCTTACATTTTTCTGCTCCTTCTTGCTGACAGGTTTCTTGTCATACTGGTTGCCCTGCTCATCGACTACCTCATAATACTCGGCACCCACCAGAGCATCGTAGAAATTGTGGGCAAAACGGCGGGCCCAGCCTTCCTTGCGGCCGACCTGGCCATATTCATCATATTCGTAATGTCTCTCGGACTGTGCAAACGCGGGAACTGCCAGAAGAGCTGCTACAACCGCAATAAGATACTTTTTCATCATGTTTGAGTAATTCTTTTGCCTAATAGACGAAAAAGGTCCGGATTTGTTGGTCCGGACCTTGATATTTTTTCAATTATTTTTCAGAAAAGTGTTCCAGAGCCTCTCTGTAGCCGTCAAAGCCTTTGCCTTTTATCACCTTGCAGGCGTAAAGAGACACGAATGAGTGGCGGCGGAACTCCTCACGAGAGTCAACATCGCTCAGATGAACCTCGACCGTGGGAATGGCCACAGCCTTGAGCGCATCCAGAATGGCAACGCTTGTATGAGTGTAAGCCGCGGGGTTGATCACGATACCGTCAAACACGCCGTACGCCTGCTGGATCTTATCCACGATGGCGCCCTCATGGTTTGACTGGAAGCACTCCACCTGGAGCCCCAGGTCCAGACCGTTCTCAAGCACGAATGCCTCAAGAGCCTTGTAGTCGCGGCTGCCGTAAATGGCGGGCTCGCGAAGACCCAGAAGGTTCAGGTTAGGACCGTTTATGACAAGAATCTTTTTCATGCCGCTAAGTTAGACAATTTCCTGATATGTGCCGAAATACTTGAACTGCTCGCCGCAATGGTCCAGCTCACTGATCAGTGACGCGAACTTCTTGTCATAGATGGAGAGCTCAATGTCAAAGTAGAACATGAACTCAAAATCGCGGCCCGGGATAGGACGGGACTCCAGCTTTACAAGGTTTGCGCCTGTTGCATTGAACTTAGACAGCACTGAGAACAGAGTACCGGGCTTGTGTGACATCACCATCATGATACTGGTACGGTTGGCACCCGGATAGATGCGGGCGTTCTTGGCAATGCAGATAAAGCGTGTGTGGTTGCTGTCAAAGTTCTGGATATCGGCTGCAAGAACCTCCATGTTATAGAGGTCAACGCAACTCTTTGAAGATATAGAGGCCGATGTCCTATTGGGATCCTTGGCAACCTTTTGGGCAGCCATAGCGGTGTTGTCGAACGGAATGATCTCAACATCCTTCAGGGCGGCCAGGAAGTGTGAGCACTGGTTGATGGCCTGCGGATGAGAGTAGATGGTCTTGATATCCTGGAAACGGGTTCCCTTGGCGGCCAGCAGCTGATGGTCAACGCGCACGCGTGTGCTGCGTACAATATGAACATTATATCTTACCAGCAGGTCATAGATCTCATTCACAGAACCTGCGGTTGAGTTCTCGATAGGCAGGATGCCGTACTCGCAAAGGCCGTCGGTAACCATGCGGATAACACCCTCAAAGGTGTTGTTGAACATGATCTCGGGCACCTCAAACAGCTTCTCGGCTGCAATCTGTGAGTATGCGCCCTCACGTCCCTGACAAGCCACAACGGCGCGCTTGGGGAAGGGAGCGGGATCAGCATTGATCAGGCTTGAGATAGCCTTGTAGAGAGGGGAGTCCTTCTCCTTGTACATGGCCTCATAAGCCTTGCTCACGTCAAACATTGAACGGTAAAGTACGCGTCCGAAATCCTCCAAATCCTCGGGCAACTGTTTGGAAATGCGTGCCAGCACCTCGCGCTCGCGTGAACTGCTGCTAACGGGTACATCATGGCTGCGTTTGAATTCGCCAATCTCATTGACTACGCTCATGCGCTCGGTGAAGAGACGGCATATCTCATCATCGATAGAGTCAATCTTGTTTCTGTAATCTGTAAGGTCCATTATGGTATTTATTGTTGTTTCAGAACTATGCCTCCCAGTGCGTTGAAATCATCAAAGAAGGCGGGGTATGATTTTGCGGTGCACTCCGCATCGCTAATGGTAATCTTTACGTTTCCCACCGATGCCAACACAGCCGCAGCCATAGCCATACGGTGGTCACCCGACGGGTCGTAACTGGCATTTCTTGCAGGACCACCGGTCACCGTTAAGGTGTTGTCCGATGCAAACGCATATATGCCGGCCATACCCAGAAGCTGCAGTATGGACTGCACACGGTCACTTTCCTTAATGCGCAGACGGCGTATGTTGTCAAAGATTGTAGTTCCCTGGGCCGATGACGCCGCAACAGCCAGAATAGGAACCAGGTCAGGGATATCGGCACAGTCAATCTGAGCAGCGGTCAGGTTTGACGGACGTGCGGTTACCGTATTGCCTGCGGTGGCGATATCGGCACCCATCTTGCGGAGCACGTCTACTATGCGGCGGTCACCCTGGGCCGAACGCTCGTAGTCCAGACCGGTGCAGGTAACGGGTTTGCTGCCTGCTACGCCTGCGGTTATCCAGAATGCGGCGGCTGACCAGTCACCCTCGACGACAACCTGATCGGCGGGGGTGGTGAACTCCTGTCCGCCGGGAATGATATATCCGTCTGTGGCTGTCTGTATCTCAATTCCGAACTGCTTAAGCGCGTTCAGAGTAAGTCCTATGTATGATGCGCTCTCCTGCTTGCCGGTAATCACTATCTTGCTCTGGATTCCGGTAAGGGGCAGGGCCATGAGAAGTCCTGATATGAACTGTGATGATACGCCGCCGTCAATGGTGTAGAGACCGGCGGGCAGGTTACCCTCACACTTAAGGGGCATGTGGCCGTTAGGTGACATCTTTACGCCGTGAGCGGTCATCTCCTCGTAGAGAGGAGAGAGCGGACGCTCGGGCAGACGGCCCTGGCCGATGAATGTGGCATCGGCCCCGAGTGCGGCGGCAACGGGGAGCAGGAACCTCAGGGTTGAGCCGCTCTCGCCGCAGTCAAGCGTTGCACCTTTGTTGACTTGTTTGATAGGCTGGACGCTGAACTTTCCGTCAGCGTAGGTGATCTCTGCGCCAAGGGCGTTCAGGCAGGCGGCGGTTGCCTCCATGTCGCGGTTCACGCTCTGGCAGACTATTGTGCAGGGAGCGTCAGCGAGCGCTGCGCATATGAGCATGCGGTGGGCTACCGACTTTGAAGGCGGCACCTGTACGTTTCCTGAAACTGCTCCTGATACCTCTAGAATCATAATCCGGCCTTTTTCATCAGTTCAAGCACCTGACTGGCAGGCATTTTCTCAAGAGTGCATGCGCCAATCTCCTTTGGCAGCACGAGTGTAATGTCAGCTCCGCTGCGCTTCTTGTCCGATAGGATCACGCTGTAGAGCTCATCGGCCTTGAAAGGACAGTCGGTCTGGAAACCGTAATCCTTTACTATTTTGGTGATGATGTCTGTGTAATCTGTGAAGCCGTAAACGCGGGCCACCTTTGCGGCGATGATCATGCCGCGGGCGACGGCGCTTCCGTGGGTGATGGTAAAGCCGCTCAGCTTCTCGATTGCGTGACCGAATGTGTGGCCAAAGTTGAGCAGACCGCGCAGGCCCTTGTCAAACTCATCCTGCTCCACGACATCACGCTTAATCTCAATGCAGCGTGCAATCACCTCCTTAAGGTCAAAGCTGTCGGGCTTTGCAACGGTGTCGAACAGCTTGCTGTCCAGTATGATACCGTATTTGATAACCTCGGCAAAGCCGTCACGCAATACAGAAGGGTCAAGGGTTTTCAGATTCTCGGTGTCCAGATAGACCAGAGCGGGCTGGTGGAATGCGCCAACCAGGTTCTTGCCGGCGCTTATGTCAACCGCAGTCTTGCCGCCGACCGATGAATCAACGGCAGCCAGAAGGGTAGTGGGCACCTGAATGTATGGAATGCCGCGCAGGTAGATTGCCGCTGCGAATCCGGCCATATCGCCAACCACGCCGCCGCCCAGCGCCAGCACCATATCGGTGCGTGTAACCTGCGCCTTGACCATGCAGTCAATGAATGCGGTCACGTTATCAAGGGTCTTGCTCTGCTCACCGTTGGGAATCACGTGGGCTACGGTCTTGAAACCGGCTGCCTCAAGTGAATCCATCACGGTCTTGCCGTAGAGCGGGAACACCTTGTCGTCGCTCAGGATGGCTACGGTGCAGGGCTTGAAACGCTCTGCCGCAGCCTTGCCTATGCCGCTCAGACCACCCTTGCTGATGAGGATGTCATATGTGCCTGATGCACGGACGGTGATTTTGGCTGTTTCCATATCAGTTCTTTTCTGAAAGTTCCTTTGCAATACGTCCGTCACGCAACAGAGCGCACAATGTCTGGGCGTCATCGGCCTCCATGGCATCGGCGTACTGCGTGAGGTTGTCAATCAAGGTATGTATCTCGCGTAACAGGTTGTCCTTGTTCTCAAGGAACAGCTCTGTCCACATATTCTCGTTCAGCCAGGCCACACGGGTAAGGTCGCGGAAACTGCCCGCGCTGTAACCCTTATGCTGTTGGGCCGATGGGCTCTTAATGTATGCGTTGGACACCACGTGAGCCAGCTGTGATGTGAATGCAATCATGCTGTCGTGCTGCTCGGGGGTGGTGAATACCACGCGCTTGAGTTGCATGGGCTCCAGAAGATGCTTGATCCTGTCCAGCAGCTGGATGTCATCATGAGTGGGCGGGATGATGATCATGGATGCGTTCTGGAACATAGATCCGCGTGAGTTCTTGTAACCGGAAAGATGTGTTCCGGCCATGGGGTGACCGCCTGCATAGGTGAATCCGTACTTTGCGGCGGCTTTCATTCCGCACTCAACCACCTTACGCTTGGTTCCGCAGTCATCAATCACGATTGTGCTCTTGGCAATCTCGGGAGCGTGCTCGTTGATCCAGCCGCATGCGGCATCAGGAGTAACTGCAATATGTATAAGGTCACACTTCTTGATATTTTTGCTGTCCAGCACTGCATCCAGAGTGCCTTCCAACTGTGCAAAACAGCTCACCGACTCGTTCAGGTCATAGCCGTAAACCGTCCAGCCGGCCTCCTTGTATGCCTTGGCCAGCGAACCGCCTATAAGACCCAATCCTACAACTGCTACAATCATCTTGCTCTTAAGTTGATTTACAAAAGTACTTAGATTATTTGTTTTAAGGCGTTTACTTTCTTTGCAACCTCGTCAAACTGCGCAGGTGTGAGAGATTGTGCACCGTCGCAGAGAGCGTGGGTGGGATCGTTGTGAACCTCGATGATAAGACCGTCGGCGCCTGCTGCAACTGCAGCCAGACTCATTGAAGGAACCAGACGTGACTTGCCGGTTGCGTGGCTGGGGTCAACGATGATGGGCAGGTGTGAGAGTTCCTTTACTACGGGGATTGCACTCAGGTCCAGTACGTTACGTGTGTAAGTGTCGTAACTGCGTATGCCGCGCTCGCACAGGATGATGTTCTCATTACCGCCGGCCATGATGTACTCGGCGCTCATGAGCCACTCCTTGATGGTGCTGGAGAGGCCGCGCTTGAGCAGGATGGGCTTGCGGGTACGTCCCAGAGTCTTGAGAAGTTCAAAGTTCTGCATGTTGCGGGCGCCAACCTGAATAAGGTCTACATCCTCAAACAGGTCAAGGTGTTTTTCACTCATAATCTCTGTAACTATGGGCAGACCTGTTGCCTTACGGGCCTTACGCAGCAGTTCAAGGCCATCGGCCCCCATTCCCTGGAAGTCGTAGGGTGAAGTTCTGGGTTTGAAGGCGCCGCCGCGCAGAAGTGTTGCGCCCGATGCCTTAACGGCCTGTGCTATGCCTACAATCTGCTCCTCGGATTCAACTGAGCAGGGACCGGCAATCATGGCGAAGTTGCCGCCACCGATCTTTACCTTGTTCTCACCTTCACCTATCTCTACGATTGTGTCGGCGGGGTGGAAGCGGCGGTTGGCGCATTTGAACGGCTCGCTGATGCGGGTAACTGACTCGATGATGTCAAGTCCGCTCAGCAGGTCGGGGTCGATTCGGCTGGTATCACCTATGAGACCGATAACGGTCTGGAACTGTCCTTCACTGATATGTACGTCTACTCCCTGGCCTTTGATCCAGTTGATAAGGTTTTTCTTTTGAGTCTCTGAGACTCCGGCTTTAAGTACTGCTATCATAGTTTTATGTGTTTGTTTTTACATCAAAAAAAGAACCCGAATCATTGATCCGGGCTCTCTGTTATCTTGTTCGTTAGTATGCACACAACAAATTACCCGGCTATCGTCTGGTAAACCAAAAGTAATAGAAGTATGCGTTGATTGCTTTCATTCTGGGCGCAAAGGTAAACAACATTTCTACATATTATCACTGTGTGGGCCGATTTTTTTTATTCCTCATTTTTTATGGGAACTTCAAACACGAATCTGGCGCCACCGGTATAGGTGGTGTCCAGATAGACGTTTGCGCCCATAAGCGTGGCAATCTCACGGCAGATGCTCAGACCCAGACCCGTTCCCTGAACAAAGCTGTTGAGTTTGGTAAAGCGGTCAAAGATGGCCTCAGCCTGGTCTGCGGGCACGCCGGGACCGGTATCGGTAACGCTGAATGTCACGAATCCGGGCTTGGCGGTAAGTGAGCTGGCCAGCACGATCTTTCCCTTTGAGGTATGCTTGCAGGCGTTGGTGAGCAGGTTGATCAGAATCTGCTGGACACGCTGCGGATCAGTACGGAATGTGAACGGCTCCTCAGACTCCGGCTCGTAGAACATCTCCACGCCCGAGTGCAGACGGTGCTCGGAGCTTGATATGGCCGCGCGGCACATAAAGTGAACCTCACCCTCATCATAGGTTATCTTGTATTCACCCTTATCCATATCGGTGGTGTTCAGGATATCCTCAAGCAGCATGATCAGGATCTTGGTGTTGTTCATTATGTGGTTTGAGAACTCCTGCTTCTCCTCAGGGGTGAGGGCATCATCGGGCAGTGAGAGCAGCTGCGAGAAACCTACTATTGCGTTCAGCGGAGTACGCACCTCATGGCTCATGTTCTGCACAAAACGGGTCTTGGCGGCGTTGGCAATCTCGGCCTTCTTGTTGGCGGCGGTCAGCTCATTGATCATCTTCTGGTCACGGATCCTGCGGCGTCTCAGGTTAATCACCTGACTGTATGAGAATGCCAGCAGTCCCAGCAGCACCGCCGTCACAAGTATTGTAAGGATAAGGGTTCTGCGGGCCAGCTGCTGTGATTTTTCTTCCAGATCGGCTGTCAGCACTTTGTTACCCATTTTTGCGTCAAATTCAGCCATATTAAGTTGGTTGGACTTGGCAAAATTGCTTTCCATCAGTTCCATCAGGCGCTTCTCCAGGCGGAAAGCGGCGTTTTCATATCCGTAAAGTTCGGCAATATTGACAACAAACTTCATCTCACGTATTTTGGAAAGGGCTTCAATACTATCCAAATCCTTGTTGTTGATCGTACCCTCTATAATCTCATCAATGAGATGGAACATATTCCTTGCTGTTACAGAAATCAGGCGCAACTGTCCATCGGCCAGACAACGGTCCCTTAATTCAGTATACCTGCTGACATCCTTATCCAACGCTGCTATGACAGCCAGATAATAGTTACAGCGTAGAGTATCATTGTGGCTCATTGATACTTCAAAAGCCTTGTCTATATATATCCTCATGGAATCACTCAAAACAGGAAATGTATTGGCCAGGTCACAGTATGAATTGGTTAGTGACTGACGTCTTACCGTAGGATCATCGGTCTCATTATAGACCCTGATGCCCTCCAGGATATATTTCTTGGCCGTTACGTAATCGCTCATGGCTGTATACAGCGAAACCATATATCGGGAGCTGTACCACATACCGTAAGCATCATTCTGCTCAATGGCGTATGCCTGCATCTCCTGCAGCAACTCAATTGAGGTATTGGGCCTTCCATTGTTGAAATAAAAGTTTTGGGTCAGCTCGTAAGCGTAGTAGAAATACTGCCTGTAGCCGTATGAAAGAGCTATTGCCTTAAGTTCCTCAAAAGCCTTGAGGACCCGTTCCTCATTACTGAACGGACCGCGGTTAAGGTGCTTGAGCCACTCCACATAATATATCACCTGTGCCTTGTTGTCTTTCTTGGCCAAAGCGGTCTGCAGCAACGAGTCATTCACAAGGTTGAACTCCTCGTCGGATACGCCCCCCGCCAGACTCTCTACCCTCTGGAACAGCACATAGCATTCATCGTCAATCCCATAAGGATTATTCTGCGCCTGTGTCTTTACGGCCGATGCAAGCACCGTCAGTAAAAAGCAGATCAGAACCTTATTTATATGTTTCATACGCTGTTATTTTAATCCAATCATCTGATGCACCATGGGGCGGATATAATCCACTTTATATCCCATAAGACGCTCCACTTCGACGATTCTGAGCAGTGCGTAGGGCTTAAGCATCTCCTTTATCTTGTCCAGCTGGGCATCGGCCCCGAAATAGGCCTTTACGAACGCGGCCCAGAACGCTCTTGAGGTCTGGCCGTCCATGTGGTAGAGTTCCTTTATCATCTCTTCGGGGGCCATACAGGTCTGCAGCATCACTATGCCCAGGTCGAACAGGGGTGAGCCCGTGCAGAAGTCGCTCAGGTCTATGAAGTATTTTTTGCCCTCGGGGGTGAAGATTACGTTGCCGTGATGCAGGTCACCGTGAACGGCGGTGTCGGCGTCGGGTAGGGTGTCTATGAAGCGTTTGATGGCGTCTTTCTCCTGCGCTGTCAGGAAGGGGTTCAGGTCCATCTCCTTTTTGTATTGGTCCTTGACTGTGGGGAATAGGCCTTTGGGCGGGACGGTTGAATGGAGCTGCTTGCACATGTCGGCAAACTCCTGGGCGTACCTATTCAGGTTCTCGGGGTGCTCGGATATGGCGCGGGCGTATGATTTCTTGCCCAGGGCGCGCTTGAAAAGTATGCCCAGACGGCCGTCCTGCGTGCGGACCTGCTCGCCCGGCGTGGGGCAGGGAATGCCCAGCTCATGCACCTTGCAGGCGCGTTCATACTCGCCCAGACCCAGCTCCTCCAGCTCCTTTGAGTAGAGCTTCAACAGTTCATCCGGATTGCTTTTGTTGATATAACTCTCGCCCAGCTTTCCGCCTCCCGAAAGCTCATAATCCTTAATATCGATAATCCTCATATCCAGTCCTTTTCTGCAAAGATAAAACTTTTTTTATCTCAGCGAATAGAGGCGGAAAGAGATGTAACCTTTGCTGTCCAGATATCTGACAGCGTCGTCAAGGATTTCCTTTTTCTTTTGCGGGTCGATGTCCGATGTGTGGACGATTATATCGGTCAGGGCCTCGAGCGCCTTGAGGGTCACTTTCTGCTCCTCAACCAGATATGATATGGGATACTTCTGATTCACGATTGAATCCAGGTCGATGTCAAGTTCAGCGTGTTTGAACTCTGATTTGACATCGGCCACAGTGAAAGTAGGGATATCCTCTTTGTAGATTCCCAGTTTGCGCGCTAGGTAGAAAAGGAGTTCTCCGATTTTATCTATCTCCCTGAGGATGAAATCTTCCATTTTAGATAGCAAAAAGGTGTCAGAGTTTCTTGAGGGTCTCGATCAGGGCGGGCAGGTTGCCGGGGTGGCAGGATACGTCCAGGAGAGCGCCGTTGCGGTTGAGCAGGCGGTAGGTGGGGTAGCCTGATACCTTGAGGTATTGCTCTACAAGGGTCTGCTGATTTGCCGGGAGGTTGTAGTGGACGCAGTTGGGACCTGCCAGGTTGTACTCCTTGATGACGCCCTTCCATGCGCTGTCAGTGGTGCCGCTGGCCAGATAGAGGTAGACAATATCGTAGTCCTTGAGCGCTTCCTTGAGCTCGCCGGCGTGCTGCAGGTTCTCCAGGCACGGATGGCACCATGAGCCCCATACATCGATGTAGACAATCTTACCGCGATAAGGCTCCGTGATCTTGCGCAGGATCTGCTCGCCGTCTGACATTCCGGCCAGCTCCTCGGGGCTGACGTCATTGCCCAGCGACGCCAGATCAGCGTTCTCCAGATCCAGATACTTGTCGTTGAGGCGGTGAATGGCATCGCGGCAGGCCTTGGCCGTAACGATGCTGTCATATCGGGCCATCAGAATTGCCGGGGCCGATTTGCGCGACGAACTGATCCGGTTAGCCATATACTGAGTGAGAACGAAATCGTTGAAAGACTGCTCAAATCCCAGAGTATCAAGTGCCAGAAGTATGTTGTCAAACATCCTGTTGGCCAAAATATTATCGGAGATCCTGCTCGCGATATCGTCCAAATTAAACTCCTTAAGCTTGTTGCTGGCCTTCTCATAACGTGCAGCATGGGGTTCCATCACCTTGCTGAGCGTGTCGGTGAGCTTGTCATTGTCATTCATGAACTCCTGTACCAGCTTTGAGAGATGATCGTTTATCTGCCCGAACCATTCCAATTCCGCTTTGTCATCGGCCGATAAATCATCACGCTCCTTAACAAGCATGTCGATGATCTGGCCCAGGCTTATGGTCATGCTGGCCGCTGTGGCTTTTGACAGGTGGTCGTTGAGGTCGCGCAGGAAATAGTTGAACTCATAATAGAGCGAGTAGGGCTTGATGGAGTGGGTCTTCAGGTCCTTCTGCAGGAATTCCATCATGCAAGGCTGGATGGCGTACATGTTATTGGGGTCAGTGTTCTGGAATCGGGCCTGACCAACCTGCCTGTAAAGTTCGACTGATGCATAAGCCTTGGCCAGATCCATGAAGGCGTCAGTCAATCCCGGATGATCCACGCGCAACTGCTCCAGACCCATCAGGAACGTGTCACGCGTGCCAATCAGGTACTGCAGGTAGTCCTCAGGGTCCTTATACTGAGTCTCCTCCATCCTCTCATAGTCGGCGTGGAAATCCTGTGAGTAAGTAAAGTAATCATTCTGAACCCTTGAGTTCTTACCCATCACGAACTGCTGTCCGCTGACGCTGTTGTCATAGATAAAATAGCTCTGACCGGGCTCCACGGGCATAGACGGACCGCCGGATCGGCCGCCTCTTACAACGCCGAATGAGGTATTTGCGAGCGGGAACTTGACAGAGAAGTAGCCGTCCTTATCGGTCTTGAACGCAAATTTGGGGTTATCGGCCGTTAAGGGGTCAATCACATCAATCGTATAACTCATGTTATTTCGACCGGGGCCGATGAAAAAGCCGCTCACGATCACCGTGTCAACCTTGTCATAGCCGTAATCCACCAGCTTGTAGGCGCGACGTTCAACCTTGGGATACTCGGGCAGGTGCTTGGACTCGAACGTGGCGCAGGTGAACTGCTTGGGGCCGTCGGGGGCCTGGATGCGGAACGTGCGCTTGCCGTGCTTGAGGGGGCTTATCATGATGCTGGCCACCTCACCGCCGTGGTCTATGATCACGGTCTGGATCTCATTTGACTCGGGCTTGAGCTCGGTAATGTAATTCCAGATCTTGGCGTCGTAAATCACGCAGCTGTCCATGAAACTGATAACCCAGTCACCAGTGCGCAGATTACGCCAGTGAGTGCCTGCAAGTTTCTTTGAATCAGGATTATATCTGTGGATACCATATACGTTGAAAGCCCTGGGGTTGATCTCGCTCTCCAGCAGGTCAAATGATGTGGTGGTAGCGGGCATCGGCTCAAAATGGAAGACCAGATCTTCATGGCCGCCCTTGCTCATGGGCTTGTACTGACCCGGGGTTATGCCGTCAATTGAGATCAGCTTGTATGACTGGCCGTCGGCCTTGAGCTTGGTCTCCTTAGCGAACGTGTAATGCTCGCCGCTGTAGCCACATATCTCCATGTGGACAGTGGTCTCGGTATCACGCAACTCAACCTTACGGATGTTGAAATCCCAGCCGCCATTGCGCTTGGTGTGCGAGTAGCGCTCGGTGGGCGGGTTGTTCCATACCCTTGGATCGGGATCTGTCTGGGGAACCTGGTTGCAACCTATGAGTGCAGCCAATGACGTAGCAAACAACAGTAACTTGAAGTGTTTCATCTTATTTCAATTATTAATTGGAGTTGCAAAGATAAAAAATAGTACAAAAGGGGACAGGCCCCAATTGTACTATTTTGAGATGTGTCCTCTTTGTCACCAGGTGAGGCGGAGAGCCAGGGCTGGTGCGGGATCTGGGTTGATGGGGGTGAAGGTGACGGTGGGGCTGAAGGATAGGGTGGCGTTGTATTTGCTGATGGTTTGCTTCATTTTGTTTTGACCGGATAATGCTACGAGCATTCCTCCGACCATCACTCCTCCGCTGACCGCGAGAACTGCGGTGTTAACCTCGCCGCCAGCGACCATGGTTCCTAAACACCAGCCAAACGGAACGGCGCCGATACAGCCAAATACCGTGCCGGTAGTATAAATCGTTCTTCCCCTTTTGAACTGCTTGTAGTCATCGGCCGAAAAATACTTCTGTAATGACTCATCGGCCACATCAACACCGTTTATTGTTGCTTTTCCGGTCTTGGAGTTGTAAGAGATCACTCCATTCTCAGCATAAGAAATGTTGTTCTGAGCCTTAATTACGCTTGCGCAAACAAGGCAAGCAAACACTAAAAGAAATCTTTTCATATTACACTATTGAAATTGATTATTGAGACTGCGAATATAATCATTTTTTGAGATCTGTCCCCACTGTCACCAATGGCTACAGCAATTTCTTAAGACTCCAGTTGCCCATGGTTTGACCGTTATGGGTAATCTCAAACTCATTGAACACCTGGTAGCCGCGTTTTGTGTAGAAACTCAGGTTCTCCCGGTTGTTGGTGAACAGCACCATAGTCTTACCCCCGTGCCGGCGAACGTAATCCTCCAGATATGACAGGAACTCAGTGCCGATGCCTTGGCTGTGAAACGGGGGATCCACCTCAATCATACTCAGGTACCATACATGGGGATTGTTCTTCTGATAATCATGACATGGGGTACCGGCCTCCTGATCCTTGGCCAGGAAAGCATGCAGATGCTTCCAGTTGGTAAGAAAATACATCTTCAGATAACCGCTCAGTATGAACTTGAGTACCGATGGCTGCTTGTAACCTGGTGGCTCAAGCGCCGCCTCGGCCACCATCCTGCCGTCCAGACGTGCGGTCAACATATGCGAGACCTTAAAGTTACCCTTCCTGTTTATTGCCAGGAATCGGGCCAAACCCCTTTGCCGCTCCTTAACACCAGGGAAAAAGATGGTTATGTAGATATAATCAAAATATGCTCTGGCGGCCAGCTGGGAGGCCTCCTTGATTTCGTCCTTTTTTAATGTTTCAAATATTAGCATAAGCTTGTCCCTTTTACTGATGCATACAAAGTAAGCAAATATATGTGATATATGTGATTTTTAGTACAAAAGGGACAGATCCCTTTTGTATATGCCCAACTTGAGATGCCATTTTGGCATTTCAAGTTTACCATTTTATTGACGTCAATAAAATGGCTACAGCAACTTCTTCATTTCTTCCTCATCCGGAAGCAGTTGCTTGAGCTTTTCCTGATTAGCTCTATAAGTGGCAACTCCCATTGGGCGCTGGTAATCTTGAAGGACATATTCCACAAAAGTCTTATCGGCATCTTTGCACAAAATAATGCCTAACGGTGGGTTCTCACCTTCAATCCTCTCATCATCATCAAGGATGTGAAGATAGTGGGAGAGTTGTCCCAAATAACCTGGCTTGAAAGATCCTTTTTTAAGTTCAACCACAACAAGTGACCTAAGAATCCTATTAAAGAACAGCAAATCAATCCAACTGTCATGCCCAAGTTTATCATAATGAACTTGGTTTCCGATATACGCAAAACCCTTACCAAAAGTCATTATGAAATTCCTGATATTGTGTACAATCTCATTTTCTATCACACGTTCATCAATATCCTCTTCACGTTGCCCTAATTGTTCAACATTGATAAAGTCAAGCAGATACTCGTCCTTGAACATTTGTATGGCTTTGAACGCTTGTTTGTCATCAGGAATAGCTGCACTGAAATTGTTTGGCATCTTTCCTTGATTGTGGTATGCATCCTCTGCTATTATGCGTGTCAGTTTTTCATGACTCAATTTTAAGTCAGCGCATAATTGTACATAGTAATAACGTTCCTGGATAGAGTTGGTTTTTGATAGTATCAAAATATGGTGAGAGAAACTGATGCTAAAAAAGGCAGCTATGGGTATATCTAAATGATGAATGTTCGCTGTAATGATGTTTGAGCCTAATTCGCCAGACGCGTCTGGCGAATTTACACTTTTTCGCAATTCGCCAGTCGCGACTGGCGAATTTACACTTTTTTGCAATTCATCAGTTGCGACTGACGAATTGGTGTCCAAACATTTCCATTGCTCATAGAAAAGTCTCATGTTTTTCAGATTACTAGAAGAGAAACCTTTAAGCCCAGGCATCGCAATTGACAACTGCTTACTAATAGTAGAAATAGCATCTTTACCCCAATACCCCTTTCTGGTATTATAGGATATATACCGGCCGATACCATAGTAAAGAGCAAGCTGCTCCTGGTTAACACTAGCAAGAGCCTTAGACTGACTCTGCAAAATAGCTGCCTTAATCTGATGGACAGCATCATTGTACTTAGGACTAAGAATGTCTTTCAATGTCATAACAAACAAGTATTAATTAGGTTATACATCATGATATCAAAAACAAGAGGGCATCCCAACCCGACACCAACGTCCAGCGGAACGCCCTCAGGTATTAGTTACTGCAAATATAGCAAATTCCCGCCAACTTGCCAAGTCAAAAGTGGGGCCCGATGCCCGCACGCTAATACTCACTGTTTGGGGACATTGAATCCTATAGGGTTGCACCCAGTGTGCCTGGCCCTATCGCTTTGTAATTCAGCTAATGCAGAACTTATGGCGTCAAGTTGAGCACGTGTTGTTTCGTTGATGTCATTTTGGTCAGCTAAGATGTCGTTCAAATCAACCCTTAGTTGCATTATCTCAGATCTGATCTGTTCTATTTGCAGTTGAGTATTACCAACTATTTGCAATGCTTCCTGCATTTGGAAGAAAGCACGCATAATATTGATATTTGCTTTGACAGCAATCTCAGACCTTAGAAGTCCTGATAACATAGCGATGCCTTCGCGCGTAAATGCAAAAGGAGGATATTTGCTGTGTTTACCGCGTCCGCTGTTTGAGGTGAAATTTTTGCACCTCAAAGCATTTTCATTCTCTTCACTCTTTAAGGTGAAATTTTTGCACCTTAAAGAATCATACTCCTCTTTTGTGAGTTCAAACATAAAATCGTCTGGAAAACGCTCAATGTTTGCCCTGACAGCTCTTTTTAGGTTCTTGGTTTCAACATTGTACAATTCAGCAAGGTCAGAATCTAACATAACCTTGTACCCTCTAATCTCATAGATTTTGCGCTTAATTGGTTCTAGATCATTCATGTTATTTCAATTTAATAGTACTATTGTCTGCAAACAACAAAGGGCATCCCAACCTAACACCACAACGTAGCCTGGAATACCCTTTGGTATTAGATACAGCAAATATAGCAAATTCCCGGTATCCTACCAAGTCAAAAGTGGGGCCCGATGCCCGCACGCTAAAAGAGATCTGTCCCCGCTGTCACCAAATAGTACCAAAGAGAAGGTTTAGCTCGACGAAGTCCGCTCGGCTCCGAAGGAGACGCTTGGCTTGTCCAAGAACCGTCCCCCAATGACACTAATTTAGATTGACATTAGTCTTGAACTCCTTCTTATTAGTTAGGAACACCATTCCCAGAAAGCCAACGCTGACAGTCATCTTCCCCTCAGTCTCATTCTCAAGCTGTCCCAAGCTGAAAAGAACAAAGTTTCTGGTCACAAAAACCTGCTCAATGCCAGGTCTCATCTGGTTAATCAAAGACTCCGAGAGCTGAGAGAGCAGCCTCTTGCCCTCATCCTCCATCTCCTGATTAAACTCCGCTTTATAAGACTTCTCCAGGCTCTTAACCTGCTTGTTCAGCGCCTTGCTCATAAACTTCAACTGCGCATCAATATGACGCTGCCTGCCCGGACAAGTGGCCGCCATAACACCCAGCACCGCCAGCACAATTATCAGAATCTTCCACGACTTCTTCATACAGAAAAGGATTAATAATTAGGTCACACCAAAGATACTGTTTTTGGCCGATGCCCGCACGCTCGCAAGTCACCCCAGCAACCACCGCGCAAGCAGGTAAGCCGCGCCGCCCACAATCAGGATGGGACCCAGGAAATCGCTGAACACAATCACCAGCACGATAATGGCAACAGCAACGATGCCACCCACGATGGCACCGGCAGGAACACCGTTCCCCTGAGGTGATGGCTTGGGCTGCTGGCTGAGCTCCCGTTCCTCTTCCATATGCTCCTGAAAGTCAAAATCGTCGTATTCAAGCATAATAGTGTTGATTAGGTACTCAATAAGAGCTATTTTCTCAGCTCTGAAATATCAATAATAAAATCCTCAGCCTTATCCATCAGCCATCGTAGATAGTTGATGTCATTCTCATAGATGTATCTGATGGTTTGTCCATTGTACTTTCCAAAAGTAATAACATCATCAGGATAGTATCTTTTTATGGTTTTGTTCCGCTCTTCTATGACGGCATCAATATCACAATGAAAATGATCAGAATTATCAAGTGCCCATTTTATCCACTGGAAATCATCACGGATTATCTCTTGCAGCGTTTTTCCTTTGTGCTTACCAAAATCCAAGGTGTCATTTAATCCATAGACCTTTGTATGCTCCTGCGTCGGTTCGCCAAGAATATCTAACAGAACCCAAGAACCACAAGCCCCGCATGGTATTTCTTTGGGTTCAGTATCATCTATCTTACACCAACTGCTTTCACGGTCAGAGGCATTAGCTCTAACTCCATTTCTGAAGTAAAAACCATAGGCGTGTCCATATATGCCACCCTTGCCGCCGGGTTTAACACTATGTACTTCAACAAACTGATTTCTATACCAGTCAGAAACTCTTCCATCTGGGAATCTTTGTGCTCTGAAAGGTAGTGCTCTTCCTATGTTGTACCAAATGGAAATAAGACTATTACTTCCTTTTGTATTGATGTCATCTATTAGTTTTTCTTTCTCCATACTGTTTTCATAATGAGTTATCGGTAAGAGTTAGCACCATTTCCTACTGGGAGAGCACCATATGTATCATAGAAACTTTCAATAGCCTTGCTTTCCAAGTCTTTTTCTTTTTCACATCCGGTTACTCTCAAATAATATAAGTCTGCTCCAAAAGCAACAATATAGTTGTATCTGCTATACATCCATTTAGTGCATTTATTAAAGTCTTCTTTGGCTTCTTTATATAATTTGAGATGCTGTTTAAGCCTTGTCTTTAAATGATTAGACGTGCCAATATAAAGAATTGGAGACAGTCCATTTGACGGGCCTTTAGGGTATTGGAACATGGTTTTTCTTGCTGCCAGAATATATATTCCGGGTTGATTAGGAACATCATCAAAACAGTCATTTGTTTGGAAAACATTGTCTATTTCCCAGAGCCTTGCATTAATTACAGCCTCACTAATATGTCCTTTGAGAAATGTAAGAATCCTTTTCATAAGTTTATAAGTTTCTGTTCTTACAAAAGTATTTAATTATTTGTATTCACTACTTCTCAAGTCACAGATTGTGTGTTAATCATTATCTTTGTGTCAAATGGAACCCGCCGCTACAAGAATAACTCCAGATATCATAACCGCCCTAATGCCCGGTGAGATATTCGTCTTTGGAAGTAATGCCCGCGGAATGCACGCCGGTGGAGCCGCCCGTTTTGCTCTGGATCACTTTGGGGCAGAGTGGGGAGTGGGCGAGGGCCTGCAAGGCCAATCCTACGCCATTCCAACAATGGAAGGCCTGGATAGCCTCAAACTCGCAGTGGACCGCTTCATAGCCTTTGCAAAGCAACATCCCGAGTACAAGTTCCTGGTAACTCCTATAGGCTGCGGCATAGCCGGCTATCGCGAATCCCAGATTGGGCCGATGTTTGCGCACGCGGCCGTCTTCCCCAACGTTTATCTGCCCGCCAGCTTCATGGCCTTCCTTTAGTAGGCCTATACCTGCACGATATAATAGCACAAAAGGGGTTTGCCCCCTTTTGTACTGTCCCCATTGGTTCTTTAATGATTTAGTTTAATTTTAAAGAAGAGTCCTACTCCAAATACGATTGCAGTTACAAATAGAATTACAAATTTTATTATGACGAAGGTGACACTTCTTCTGTTAACCTTAGTCAGTCCTTCCCTGAGTTTTATCTTTAATTCTGGAATTGTATTGTAAGTCAAAATCTTTTTGGATTCTTTCTGATAACTAATTGTATCCGAGAAATAATGGCATACATCAGCTAACAGGTAAAATAGACTTATTATTAAAGAGTAAAGAAGCCATTTGTTTGGAATATTCAACTTGCCATCTACGTAAGTGATTACCCAGATAGTACCAATTATTCCAAAAATGAGACTTCTGCCAACTGAGGAGAAAAGACCGGATTGGTCTCCCATAAATCCTTGAACCTGATCCTCATATTTCTCCTGTTCTTCTTCTAAAACTTCTTGTGGAGACTTTTTAGTGTCCGGGTCCTGGCATTTCATTCTTTGTTGAGCCAGGGTATTCAATACGGGGCATTGGTCTTGGGAGTAATTCTCCTTCTCTTGAGTTTTTTTGACCTCTTTTCTTTTTGTTGTCATTTGTCATATTCAATTATTGTTTAAGGTTATTGTATATAACGGACAGATTATGTCCAATAATTAGTTCATAATCATATTGCAAAGCCAAAGATAGTGAACGAATTATATTATTGAGTTCGAAGAGCGTTTTTTATACACAAATAGCACATAAAAGCCGTCGTTAAAACAATGTTCAACGGCGGCTTTATAAGACTCGTAATATTAATGGAATACTTCTGATCGGTATCCTATAAATGATTTTTTGCTTACCCCGTAGTATATTTTGGGAGTTATATATTTCATTCTTGGATGATGATAAGTGTATTTCCAGATGTTTGATTCGACGTTATTATCGTGTTTAACCTTTGCTAATAAGAAACCATACTTGTTTCTCCGAATGAATATTGTATCCATATAAATGGAGAAGTTTATTAAAGGATTGTCAGTTTTGCTAGAATATACGCTATATATTTTTTTGATTAAAGATACAGTAGAATCCTTGACTGTATCCATTTCGTTTATCAAAGAACAATACTGATTAAAACTATCATTTAATAATTGAGTGGATGTTTTGCCGCAATAATCAAAACAATTCAACAGAGAAAGAATTAGATCGTTTTCTTCCTTGTAAAAGTAAAAAGATGAAAGAGCGGCCATTAATTGTGCTATTGCTTCTGTTAGTATTATCCTGCTTTTCTTGTCTTCATTCGTGTTCTCAGATGGAAAATGGTTATAATAAATAGCGAAGAATAAAGTCGAGTTTTCTAATAATAATGTTTTAATTTTATCCTTTTTCGTCATCAATGCGCCATTGGTGCTCACCATATATGACACCATTTTACATGCAATAGCTAAAGAGCAGAATGCATTGATATCCGGTTTGTCCGTAAAAATATGAAGGTGATCCACTTCGCCAGCTATAGCGCAACTTTCGTCAGTTTGTTTGATCTTTTTGACATAAAACTTATTCATCCTTTTTAGATATCTAAGAATGATGTCTTCGCTTTTTTGAGCTAAGTTATAATCGACAACTTGTTCATCATATGATGAGTCATCCTCCGGATTGGCTTCTTCTAATCTTTGGTTTTGATCATTGCCTATAGCTTCTGTCTGCACTTTAAATAAGTATAATGATATATAATCTAGAATTTGCACATTAGGCTTTGAACTAATACTTTGCTTTGTTTTGTCTTTTAAAGCATAAAAGTCTTCTTTTTGAATTGAAGGGCCATCATCATTCTCATTTTGTTTATTTGTGCTAATCCCTCCAGATGATACATTTATCTCATTCTTCTCCTCGAAACTAATGAATTTTAATATGTTGTCTAAATTTTCAAATAGTCCTTCTTCTGTTAATAGTTTTGTTAATTCTCGATGTTTGGAATCAGGATTCTGTTTCTCAACTTGGTTTTCTCTTATTACCAGACTACGATTTGAGATGTCCACTCCATCTTTTTGAAGTACTACGAAGTTTATGACGCCTTCTATTTCATCGGGGATGTTAACGTTGATGGTATATATAGTCGTTATATCAGTTTTAAAGCGAACGTTAGCTTGCTTATCCAAAACTAATAACGAACCTTTGTGACCTTCTTCTGAGAATGAGATGTGGAGCCCAGTTTCATCATATTCAGAATAGTTTATGTAAACTTCTCTTTCACTTGTTTCTTTCTTATTAGGATTTAATGCTTCGAATTTTCTTAATTCTTCATTTTTAATTTGGTTGATGTTACTAATCAACTCAAGCTCATTTATATAATCAATATTCTTGGGGTTATGAATAAGAATGCATAATTCATCGTTATATCTATTACTATTAGTTCCAAAAGCTAAACCACTGGCATTAGCGCTGCCACTCATTATCCAAGTTCCGCTATCTGTTTTGAATTCAAATAATTTAGCATGAAGTAAATGGCTTTTGTTAAGGTATTCATAAAAAGAAAAACCATATTCTTTATCAAATAATAAGGATGGAGCACTGTGTCTTTCTTTATCTAGTATGCAACGAAATGAAGATGGGTTAAAAGCTTTTTTTAATGCGGTGATAGCCTCTCCTTTATTGTCATAAAAAGGTGCAATAGCAGTTATCTCCTTAACTGTGTTTTTATTTATGATAGAAACCAATGAATCAAATATCTTATTTGATGTATCGTTGTAGAGCAACCATAATGACTCTCCGTTTTTTAAAACTACTGGCAGGTTGTCTGTTTTCTTGACTATCCATTCGCTATTTTCCTCTATCCAATCAATCTGTTTTCTTGCAAGAAATGGAATATTATGTAGGATACCTTTAATGTATTTCCATGCATTATAATATAGAGGATAGAAAGGAGATTCGTTACCCTTTATGTGAAATGCGTTCCAAATCTCTTCGTTCTGCGATAATCCACTAAATGTAATGTTTCCAGATCCGGCAATTAATATGCCTTCTTCCTTACCGAAGAGCATTGTTATTTTGGAGTGAAATACACCAAAATGATTATTTGCCTTTCTTAAAAGTGTATAATCTGCTCCTCCAACTGGGTGATATTTGTAGTTTATATCGTTAAGCATGGAATCATAAATGCCAGCATCCATGACAACAATTATATTTACAACTCCTATTTTTCGTAATTTGGGCAAGTAAACAGATTCAAAGAAAACAGAATCAAAGTTGTAACAAGTCAAAATGGCTGAATGATATACATTTACTCTTTTTGACAATAAGTTTATAATGTTGTTTCTTTCAATCATATTGCTATCATCTTTAAGAGTTCTTTGCCATCATTAGTTAGCTGATTATTATCTATTATTCCAAGATCTGTAGCAAAGGTGTATAATGTTTCAACACGTGGAGAACTATGTGATGAGCCATATCTTTCAAGACCTTTGACATAACCATCTTCAATCAATAATTTATGTGTTGGTACGCCGTTCTGAGCATATTTTCTCATAGCCTCTCCATAGTGTCCGTATATGATATTTTGTTTCAGGAATTGTTTGATATAATCAACCAATGTGTAATCCAAGCATTTTTTTATCGAGTCAAAAAAATCTATGGCATCATTGCGAACACTCCAAAACTTTCTTTTGATTTCTTCTTTGCATTTTTCGTATCCTTCATTTCTAACGTAGTCGTCAAAGAATCTATAAAATGCTTTGGATATAGTATTAGTGAGATTGGCGGTCGAAATTGTTTCCCAACGGGAGAATAATGAGGATAATTTTTCATGTGGGTTTCCAAAATCTGAACATGTTTCATATGCCAGTTTGTTTGAGAAGTCTTCAATTTCTTCCCATTTGCCAGGTCTTTGACTATTAATCAATCTCTCCAATACTTCATCAAATAGGTTGAGAGCTTCAAATTGTCTATTATCGTTTAAGTAATAGTCGTACCATCCAAGAGCTGTAATATTGCTAAATCTATTTTTCTTGTAGCTTTCGTACATGTATTTGGCAAAACCTAACTCTGTGAAGGGTTGATAATCATTGTCTTGAATATAGTTCAACAGAAAGCATAATGTATCTCGTCGCATATAACTTTCTGTGTCGCTTCTTGGTGTGTCTTTTTGAAGCAACATGTTTAGAAGGATTCGGCGTTCTTCATTATTAGGCATTATATGAGTCTGAAACTTGGTTTCCATTTCTACGAGCTGGGATTTCGTTACAGCGCAGGTTTGGGCACATTCTCGGAATGAAGATGACAAATCTTTACCTATTGTATTTTCAAAAGCATCCGCCAGTTGTTCTCCAGAGATGTACGAATCAGTATAGGGTGTTACATTGTAGAATTTATTGTTCTTTGTTAATGGAAGAATAAGACCGATTTCTTGCATTGAAGCAGCATAATATGTTCCCAAGGCGCCATTGGTTCCTTTCCAATATCCTCCGGTGGCTTTGCCATCGGGCATTGCGTCATCTAAAAAGAAAATATTTTCTCCATTTCTGTTTATTATCTCATTTGCTCTTGTTATACCCGGTATCCCTTTAGGAGTATTACTATTAGCATGAATTAATGCCATTAATAACTCTGAGGTTCTGATGTGCTTTTTAAAGTCATAAAGATGGGCATCTGTCCTAGGCTCATAAAAGTTTTTTAGTAGCCAACAATAAAAACTGTAATATCTTACTCTTAATGTAACGACGTTAAGTCCAGGTAAGAGGGTGGTAAAAAGTTGCTCGGAGGCTGTTCTAATGCCTAAAGGGTTTAGTCCAAAACTTGGCAGTTTTTTCTCTCCCATAAAAGGAGCCATATAGTTGTTGTCTTTTAATGAAAACTCCATCAGGCTTGATGCTTGGTTTGATTATAAGGTTAAGATTAATAGTTCATTTCTTCAAATGTACACTTAATAAGCGAAAGAATTACCAACGGATGTGTTCTATTTGTTATTTATGAGTCGTAATGAAGAGGCAAGGAGTTTTCCCAGTCTAAGATGGCAATTCGTTTGTTTGTCAACGGATGTATATAGGTGAAATGGAAGATGTCTCGTTCGGAAAAATAAAAACAGCAATCCCCACAACCGTTTGCTTTTGGTAGCGGGGATTACTCGTATCGCGTTCTAATCGAATAATTCTAGTTGTTTGTTATCTGTTGATTTCCATTTGTCAAAGTTCCATTTAAATGCGTCTCCACAAGCAATGTTATGTTGAATAATACGTTCAACAATCTCCATGTCAACGTCATCGCACTTTTCTGTTATTAGCAAACGAATTCGCTCTTTCATTTCTTCTACATTATCTGGCATCAGTTCTAAAGCATATGTAGTCTCTAGAGCCTCAATATACGTCAACCCTCCTAACAATTTGCGTTCAATGATAGGAATAATAATATTGCCATTCCCAGCACAAGGATCCAAAAAATTACTATTCTTTGAGAATTCTTCTGTTGGTAATTTGTCAAGCATATAATCTACAAGCTCACGGGGAGTAAAATCTTCTCCAGTCTGCTTGCGTCTTTTACTTCGATCTATTTTACTTGCGTATTCCATAGAAATCAGGGATATGTGCTCTAATAAAAGACCTTTCTTCGCTAGTGATGGAAAATAGTTTTTCAAGTTTATTGTCGTCCCATACTTTTGAAAAATCGAGCCATGGAATTGCATACAATTCACCAGTGTCTAGTGATGTGTTTAATTTATACATTGATAATGCAAATCGGGCAAAATCTGTTTTTAGATAAGTAATAAAATTCAAAGCATTTTGCTTGTTATTAAAACTGAAATACATAGTAGCATCATTAACATCGGTGTCCACTCCTCTGTCATCAGGTATAATAGTATAGAAGTCATCTTGATAGCCATTTTTTGCCACATGCCCTCTAATTCTTGCTATTCTTACAAAGTATTTTTCTTTTGGATGGTCCTCAAATGGGAAAGTCTTATTAGCTAGAAACTTTGAGGTAACTCTGACATGTGTATGCAGGTTGTCTTTGTCTGCAGCTTCTAATATCTTCTTTTTCAATCCAAGGTAGATAGGCGCATTTCCGTATTTAGAAACGCTAGACACATTGTCATATTCCGCAACTAAACCTGAAGCATCCTCAATCGTAATCCTTTGTGTCTTTTCTTTATCAAAATAAAATATACCTAGGTATGAAGCTATTTCAGCATCAAAGAATCTCTGGCCATCTACTAATTTAATATTAGCACCATGCCTGTTTAAATATTCAGTGCAAAATTCTTGTGTTTTTCCACTACGCATTCTTAGCATATCTTTCTCGCTCATTAACCATTGTGCCGGTTGTATGCTAAGAATAATCTTCTTACCAATGTTTATAGCCTGCTGAAGGAAGCCAAGGTGTATTCCTTTTTTGTATGGCGGATTCATAACTACTATGTCAAACTTAGGCATATCTACAGTATGTTTTAAAAAATCTTGGATATTATTATTGCAAAAAATAATGTGTTTACTGTGTTTTCCCATTTTTAAAACGCGGCATATGAAGTTCTGCTGAGTTTTAGTACGACACAGGCCATAGAGCATGTTCTTTAGGATATGCTGTTCACGCGTCTCATCATCAGGAATAGTGCTTTTTAATCCTTCCATTAAACGATATTTGATTACAAGTAAAAACGATGGGTCTTTACATGCCATATCACAGAAGGATATTTCTGGGTTAGACCATATGTCATCAGGTAACATATCTAACATGAGTCTGGCTAATACGATAGGAGTTTTAATTTCTTCTTCACTGTCAATGAAGTATTTCTTACTCATATAATCATATCCTTCTGGGGTGCGATTCTTCCAAAAACTATCCTCCTCCATCTTATAGTTGCTAATAAGTCGGTTCATAAGACGTTCGTCGAGGATTTGGTCTTTGATCAATTGCTTAAATACTTCTAGATCTGTTAGACAAAGGTCTCGAAAAAAAGAATAGCTAGCTTTAGTTTCAGTATCAAGGATATCTTGTAACGAATGCTCGTTCTCGATAGTGTTAAACATGTACTCTGGTAAACGACTTGAGATGTATCTCAATGATTGTTTTAAACTCTCTATTTCGTTTTGTTTAGCCTTCCTGCCACTTTTCTTAACTTTCCTTCCTTTTGTGATTTTTCCTCCACCTATACGGTTATCGCTTACTACTTCAATAATAGTTTTATGCTTACCATTTTTTATCTGTGGGAGCAATTTAATATATGCCTTGTCAATATTATTAAGTGCTTCGAGGTTGAAATTCCTTTCTTGATCAAATGAACGGAAGCCTTTGCCAATTACTTTATTCCCTATAAAGAATGAAGAAAGCAAATAATCTATATCAACGTTGTATAATTTATTTTGTGCGTCATAACCTACCATTGGTGCGCAGTCCAGGAATCGTTTGGCAGTTTGTTGATGACTATCTTTAGAAGTAAGACTCTGAACTTCAGTCATTAGATATGTCAGCATCAACATGCGCTGTGGGTTATAATCAAAAACAAAACATTCTCGCTTTAGTGGTTTTTCTTTTCTTTGGGATTGGCATCTAAATATGGCTTGAAAATAGGATACTGCGCTTTCTCCATCGTCGAGCATTATTACACTATCCCAATCTGGTATAGTCACTCCCTCACGAAAACGAATACACGATAATGTAATGGTGGATTTATTATCTGCTTTAGCTTTATTTATATGGGATAGAAGTTCTTTCTCTGTTTTCACGCCATCGGAACCGCTGGCTTTAATAACTACAAAACGGTGTCCATAATCTCTTTCTATTAGATTTGACATCGCTTGTATAGACCTAACATTTGGTGGCATCAAACAAAATATATGCTTGGGCGTATCTATTCCATCTATTAGAAATGGGCTAGCTTGTCTGTGCTGTCCTCCTATCCCGAATATCTGTTTGAGAGTCATGCTGACCATATTCTTGTGAACAAATTCATTATTCTTATCCACTTCAAATAATTTAGTCATATTGGGATAATCATCCTCAGCATAATATTTCTGAGCTTCTTTTATAATGGATTCGTCAAGCGACAAGGCAAATAATCTCATTCGGGGCATGTCGTTGCCGGGTTTCATTTGCTCATCAATATAGGTCCAATTAAAAAGTTGATCATCATCAAATCTATGAGATTGGATATCACGCATAGCTGTACCACTAACATATACAAGTCGCGAATAATCAAGCTCATTTAATAATGATTTAAAATTGGCCGTAGTAGTACCGTAGTGGTACTCATCTACAATAATCATATCAAAATGGAGTCTCTTAAGTGTCTGCAAGTTTTGACGAATCTTATTGAGGATGTTGTCAGCTTGGTCCTTTTCGTTGTTGGAGTTGTCCTTGCTCTCATTGAGACTTAATTGAGCAGATGCAACTATAATATTAACTTTTGAATCACATAATGTACACAAGCATCTGTCTTTAAGGAAATCAACATACTGGAAGTCTTCAAATAATACGTGATTGTTAATGTCTTTCTCAAGTGAATCAAAAACCCAAGGTTTATATGTTATTACCAATACTATCTTACACTTAAGAGTTTTAATTGCGTTTAGTAAGGTGAAATTCTTACCAAAACGCATTTTTGCAGCAAGTAAAAACTCTGCTTTAGGTTCAGAATCATGTGAATTAAAAAAGGTTACGATTTTATCATGAGCTAATTGTTGCTCATCGCGCATTGCATAACTATCTGGACGATGGCTTCCATAAAGAAATTCGTTAATTAGAAGAATTGCCTCTTCTAACTTAACTTGAAACCATTCTCTTTTTTTGTCTATACGCGTAATAGGGACATTCTTAGAGAGTAAAAACTCATGAATGTCATGGTCCCTTATTCCGTCGGGTAATCCTATTTCATACTTTATATCTAAAGGCTCGCTAGAACTGGTGGTGTCCTGTTGTCCCACTCGGACACTTGTGTCTTCCTGTCCAGTGTCACCGATTTTCAGGAAGGGTACATCTCCATGCTCAATACGGTACTCATATCGATTATGATCAGAGTATATGTATAATTTTCTCCCCATACATAATTGTCGTTGGTTACTAAAGTGTGCGAAACGCCCCCATATGCTTGAGCGTAAAGGTAACTTCTTTTACCATAAGAAATGGCTTATTAGAAACCCTTTTTATTAACAGACACTGTTGGGCAATATAAAACAAAAGGTCTTAATACGTGTCATCATGGCCATGTGTCATTCTTGGCGGTTCAAAGATACTCCGTTTTTAGCTATTAATCGATTCGCTATTGAAGTGACGCTACAGCTCGACCAGTCGTTGGTTTTGTTACACGTCATAACAACAACGATTGCTTAAATCGATTTGAGACGAATTCTTGCAGTGCGGTCTTTATTAAACTAGGGACGCTAATTCGTGTTATTATTGTAGTTTTTGCATTTATACATTTCTAGAAGATGGGTATTCAATGCGTGCTCTATACTACGCATCGTAGCTTCGATATTATTTTTTTTTAGTTGACATTCCCATATAACTGATACATACCAACCGGCATCGTGTAAATCTTTGTAATTGCGTTGGTCTCGTTCCCTGTTTCGTGCTATTTTAGTCACCCAGAACTCTGTGTTTCTCTTGGGGATTGAAGGTTTTCCGCATTCCTCATGACCGTGCCAAAAACAACCGTTCACAAATATGGCAGTCCGATAACGTCTTAAAACAATGTCAGGCCTACCGGGAACACTGTTTACGTTAAGCCTGTACCTGTATCCGTGCTTCCACAGCCAGCTCCTAACAAGAAGTTCCGGTTTCGTTGCCTTTCCCCGGATTCTTGACATGATGTAATGTCGCTGTTGCTCGGTAATCACATGTTTTCAGTTTTTATTATTTCTCAGGCAACACTTTGCCAAGGTATGTGTCAGTGAAAGCATGCTGGAAATTCAGAGTGACCATCCGATATTCTGGCAAGCTCTTCAAGTACTCAAGCTCAAATACTAGTCTTGGAGCCTTGGCATCTTCTATTTCTGGATGCACCTCAGTCTTGCTGCCAATTCTGGCAATCTTTATAAGGTAGATGTCTTTTACGCCTTTCCCTTTAATGTAAGGCATGAAGTAATAGAGCTTGTTTAGTGCAATGGTTGATGGGAATCTGCTAACATTGCCAGTGTAGTACAGCTTAGAAGATCCTTCAGTAAGGAAGTACTTTTCATTATCCTCCTTAACAAAACCTATGAGAAGTCTCTTGGTCACATCCAGTTCGCCTTTATTCTTTGGTTTATTTATAATTAGTTCCTTGTCGTTTGTGTCAAAGAGATCAATGGTAAGATGTGGCTGTGGATTGCGCTTCTCATCAATAGGGTGTGTCGAAACCGGTGCCTCGTCAAAAATGAAGCGGTATAGGCTCTTTCCAATTTCCCTAACAACACCGCAAACTAAGGCGTTGCCCATCAGGAAGGCTCTTCTTCCATCAGATACTTCAGGGTGATATGTGTGATTGTCTGGGAACATGTTCAGGCGCTCCAGCTCAACCGGAATCAAACGGCGAAAGCGACCAGAAGGCGTCTTTACAACGTGCTTAAATCTTGAAGGCGCGGATCCGCCTTCACCTGTTATCATGGTGCGTGAAGGCTTGTCTGGATCGTCAGGAAATGTCATCGCACCTTCAGAGAAGATGTATTCGTATCCTTCTTTTGAAACCCTATTTATTTTCTTTGCTCCTTTTTCACGCTGCCATTTCGTTAAATCTTTATCTGAAATGAAGAACTCTTCAGGCACAAAGTCTTCGTCCACCAGATTACTCCCCAAGGTCTGTCTTGGGCCATCATAGACAGGCTCTGCGTCAACAGAATATACGTGGCGCTCCTTCATTACGCCAGCATTTCCAAAAGGACTGCCCTTCTTTTCCTTGTTGAAGTTTGCGGATACTTCGGGAATGGAGCCTTTAATATCAAATTCGGAAACTGTGTTTTCCTTGGGTTTGAACGTAAATGCCTGTGCAAGGACGCCGTCATATTTTACCCATTCCTCTAACCCCTCAACCTTTTGGGCTACCACAGAATCCTTCAAATAACCAACGATGTATGTCCTACGTCTGCGCTGAGGCATGCCGTAGTCTGCCGCGTTAATTATACGCCATTCTACTACGTAACCCAAGTCTGCAAGTGATGCCAGAATAATGGCAAAATCGCGTCCACGTTGGGTGGCAGGAGAATTCAGTAAGCGATCTACATTCTCAAAGAATATGTATTTGGGCCGTTTGTCGCCTTTCTCATTCAGAATGCGGTAAATCTGCCACCAAAGTACTCCTTTCTTTCCTTCGATGCCACCAGAACGGCTCAAACTTGCCGCAACGGAATAGTCTTGGCAGGGGAATCCGCCAACTATCAAATCATGATCAGGTATGTCTTTTGTTTGTACCTGGTTAATATCCTTGTTGGAGTGGCCTTTGGATGTAAACCTTGCTCTGTAAACTATCGAAGCGTCTTGATGTTGGGTTGAGGGTTCCCATTGGTTGTTCCATACGGTTTCATAGGCATCAGAAGCTCCCTCTAGGCCAATGCGGAAACCGCCCACACCGGCAAACAGTTCTACTACTCTAATGTGATTGTTAGGCATTATTGATTTCTTTATTACGGTTATAAACTATTTCACGAACATAATCATTGTTGAACCAGTAGCAGTATTTCTTTGCACTTTTACCACTTGGAGTGGGCGCTAGGTCAACTGCTTTCTGGGCCTTTGGGCGTACATGAAACTTCTTTCTGTCCGCACCTTTCCACCAGTATTCCTCAGATATATGGTCTTCTAGTATATTGGTCTTGATATGATTCCAGTATTCTTCAGCCAGATTCAAATCCTTTTGTGGCATGGTCCAGAAGAACACATCATCCAGCACATAATCTTCTTTTCCTTGATTCTGTTCCTTGAACACTACAAACATGAATCTACTGGAATACAACTCGTACAACCTTGAGTCAATCCATTCCTCACATTCGGCAACCTCGATGTAATCTATGTTTTCAAAAGACATGGATTCCTTTATGTTGCCATTGGCCTGGACTCTGATTGTCTTCATGGTCAATCCGGCCTTAAGGAATTCTTCTGAACGGTTTACATTTGAGCAATTAGTTGATGCAGCAATGGCATTCGCAATCATTGCGAACTTATTCTTGGGATTGTTCGAAATGTCAATCTTCTTGCGTTTCGCAATCCTCTTATAAGGCATCTTCAAGTACTGCTTGAAACGGCTTAGTAGAATATCATCAAAGGAGTGCTTCAGTAAAGCCTTCGTGCTGACTAACTCAGATTGCACCCCGGCGACATTTGAGACTGCATTTTTCCCGCTGTTGAGTACGTGCTCTAGAATGGTACGCATATACGCCATTTTTAGGCTGAATGCTCTGCGGGGTGCTTCAATGTCATTGTTGGGCTGCTTCATCAAGCTTTCACCTTTCTGTCCTTTACGGCAAGCGCCAAGATACATGGTGTCGCCTTCGGACAGTTCGTGAGCCTTTCCTTGCTTTATTTTGCCAATTATGACATCATAATCGTGGCGTATAATGAGCAAATCTTTTTCTGGTAGTTTCCATAAAACGGAAAAAAGAAACTCAAGATCCAGGTTGTCGCAGTTTGCTTGGTGAAGGTAGAAAAGCAAAAGCATTAACTGACATTTCAGATAGAAATGAGAATGTTCAAAGTCTTGTTCTACAACTTCACAATAATTAATCATGTTGCAAACAAGGCGCTCTTTTATGAGTAATTCTTCTTGTTTGCTTTTTTTGAGAGGTGTGCACTTCAGTTCCATTCCAGCCTCTGTGAAATCAGCGCCGGGATAGCAGTTGGTTTCAAGAAGGAAATATATATTCTCAACCATTTGCCCAAGACCGCCTTTGCCGGTTTTAGGCTCATAACCCTCCCATGTGAAATCACGCAGAGTTCTGCCTAGCAAGCCTTTGCTGTATTCAAAGATGCTCTTGGCACTTGTGATGTCGTAGGGCAGTTTTAAATGGTTGTTTGAAGCCATACTAATTGTTCTTAATCTCTCAAGCTGGGTTCGTTATACGTTTTACAAAGATAGAAAAACAAATAGCTTTCTTCAAACAGTTTTTCTATTGAGTAATTAACAATTCTCCCTTGTGGAATTTGTCAACTAAGAAGTTGTAAAGACAAGTGTGAAGGTTGGATAAATAATCATTAACTGCCATTAGAGAACGGAACAGTTTCATCGTGTCTATGACTACTTTGCTTTCTATTATTTCCTCTTGGCGTGAATCATACAATTTGACAGCCTCTAAATGAATTTCAAGATTTCTTTCCTCTCTCCACCACGATGATGACTTTGAGTGCTTTTCAAGTAAATATGTTAAATCCTGATATTGACGGTTGATTACTTCAGGGAAGCGTTTCATTAATGGTAATAATTTGTCCCATTCGGATTTCTTATACGTCTTATCGTCAAAGCCATACAATTTTTTAAAACCTTCGTTCAAAAGAACCATCAACTTGCCACGCATGAACCTGCGATCATAATCTTTGTCGGCCAAAATAAAGAATTTGCATGCAACCATGCAGTCAATCATGGTCATCAAAACAAATAACATAACTGATACAACCGTGCAATATGTTTCGTGATAATCATCACGTTGTTCGCTGAAAATATCAAGTATTTGGCGTGCAAGGGGGAGCCCTTCTGTGTAATTCTTTATGGTCTCGTCAAACATTGAAACAAATTCTTTCCGTTCTACGTCTGATAGTACGCTGCCGTTATATTGTACTTCTTGAAACCACTTTGCGAATTCATTGTTTCGTATGGGCTTGAATTGAATATTAGCGAATTCTTGGTCCATGTTATTATGACTAACCTATGTGTTCGATTATTTCTTCAAAACTGTCTGTAATCAAATCAAACATCTTATACATCAACTCTGGATCCTGCTTTTCGGGAATGTAAGCAATCACCTTTTTCCCGGCACCAGCCATCCATCCGGCTTCGGTGTGGGCTGAACGGCCACAGGGGAGTACCAGAACGCAGACATCGGCTTCTTTCATTGCGTCATAGTCACGCATAAATCCGTACTGAGCCCATTCGTGGTCAAGTTTGTTGATGTAGTCCTGAGGCGTCCATTGCTCCCAGTTGGGATCTACATCCTTCCAGAAGAATCCTCCCTTGCCATCTGGTGGATTGCGGAAGTCGAAGACTTCGTGACCTTGTTCTCTGAGTTTCTTTACTACTTCGGGCTGGTAGGGGTTCCTCCAGCTGGATGCTACGTATATCTTTGCCATGTAGGAGGTGTTTTATTAGTTTTGATTGCTTGTGTCTATGTTATTCTGTTGTTCGTTGTCCAGAGGTTTGCAATATTCTTTATTCACGACTCTATCTCTCATTAGTTTCATGCTCTTGAAGTTTCTACTTATGTTCTGCACTAGTTCTAGGTAATTATCTGTGCCATTTTTCTTTATGTAGTAAAATGGTTTAATAGATACGCAATTATCATGCTCGAACAGTGTATTTAATAGAGTTCGGTCTGAGTTCCCACATGAATGCCCCATTATATAGATTTGAAATGGTGCTGATTCAATAAAACTTAAGACTTTTCTATAGTTATCGGACTTCATGTAATTGATAGACTTGATATTCTTCAGATATTCTTGGTTGTTAAGGTTTTGAATTTGCTTGAATTGCTCGTCCATTTCATCTCCATGTCCAAAAATGATAGACTCAGGTTGTTCCAATTGTCCATGGATGTTGTTGATGGAAAAAGCTTGCTTATCCTTCTGTAAATACATCTTTATTGTTGGGGTGTAATTAAAGCTCAGTAGCATTATTTCTTCGGGCAACCTAAATAATGTGGGTATATCGTTGTAGTTTTGTGGGCTTATTTTGTAATCGTGGGCATAATTAACATAGCTATATGCTTTGTTATCTTCTATTCCAAAATCATAAGCTCTTCTTCGCCATTCTATCTCTTCTTTATAGGTCCAGTAAGCTATCCATTCTTCCCATTTGGTCTTAGCTTCAACAGCAATGTCATCCTGACTTATCGGCTCGTAAATGGCGTCTTTTATCCCCTTAATTATGTCTGGTTCTTTGCTGCTAATTTTCTTCAAATACTCTATAAGCAGATCTTGCAAGTATTTTAGTTCTTCATTTAAATGGTGCGCTTCACTATCTTTGCGATTAGCGGAATAGTACTTAAGGAGTTGATAGTATTCATTCTCTATGTCAACCCATTCATTGGTTTCGACTCCTTCTATTATGTGTTTGAAGAATTCAGTAAAAATGGCTGTATACGCACTGTTATTATTGAGGATGTATTGTTTAAATTCATCTATCGTTATTATATTTTTACTCCTAAAGTGGTTGTACAGATAGCTGGCGTCTCTACTGCTTCTCTCCTGTAAAGTGAAGAGTATGTCATTTATTTTATATGGATAATATAGGTATAGATGTGCTTTTTGTTCCCAATACCAGTTAATGAAATGCTCGTAGGATGTATTAAGGTTATGTGCCCTGTCAAATCCATTTCCAATAAGAACTATTCTATTCATGTGGCATTAATTGTATCTAGTTAGTTTGCAGTAAAGTTATTCAAATGATTTCAATTATTCAATAATGCATCGGCCCACATTTCAACTGTAACACTGTATCTGTAACAAAACCCCCGCCCGCGAATCGGCCCATATTTTTATCTCCCCAGTTAGGGCGAAAAATTTCTCTAACTAGCGAGTAAGAATCAGCGTGCGTGCATCGGCCCACAAATCTTTTGTTACCTTAGCGGTCGGAATGACTGTTTGCTTATGAAACCTTTAAAGTCCTTTTTCATTTCTTTGTCAGCTTTATTTGCCTTTTTGCCTGCATCATGGGGGCAGCCTTATAAGGATTCGGGCATGGTCAGATTAAAGGAGGTGAATGATTCCATTAAGGAGGCTATGTATTACATGGCTCTTGATTCGGGGCCCGATGTGGTTCATCTGTATATTGCAGGCACGGCTAACGGGCATGCTGTTGTTTATGTTCACATTAATAACTATGCGTATAGGTTCGTGTTTGATACGGGGTGCTCGAGGTCTATGATTAACAGCAGGCGTGTTCCTACGGAGCCGGATGATAGCGTTTACTTGTTTGGTAAGATGTCAAGATATGGGGGATCCTAACGGTTATTATGGTATCGACGGTATTCTTGGCATGAGGCAACTGGGCCAAGATGAAGGGTCTTGGTTCGGGCGAGCCGGTGAAGGTGCGATTTGGGCATCTTAGGTACAAGTTTTGCGAGGGATGCTGGGGATGAATGTTTTGCGGCGGGGGCCGTTTCTTATTTCGGTCCGGGATTCGCGGCTTGTCCTGCTCAAGGCAAAAAAGTGATACAATTGGGGCCTGACCCCAATTGTATCATTTTTAGAGGAGGCAAATTGAGCTAAGCTCCTCGGTAAGGGATTGGACGCCTCGCTGAATCCTTTCCAGCTGTCTTTTCCTGGGTTTATGCAAGCCTGCGGCGTAGTGCCACAGTTGCCTCTCGTTGATGCCTGTGATTCGGCTCAATGCAGCTTTGGTGAAAATATTGCTGTAGTAGTTGATGAACGTGGTGGCGTCAATCACGAACGACAGCTCGTACTCATCGGCCAAAAGAGGGGATGGATTCACGCCAAGTTGGGCGCAGGATTCCATGTATACCTGTATGGCGTCGGTTATGTTGCGCTTTATCTCATTCAGGTCTTTTCCCACCGCAACTATGGGCAGATCAGTGATGTATGCGCTCAGATTATCTTCGGCATATTCTACTATTACTTGCAGTTTGTTCATGTTCTTTACTTGCTTATTCCTGCCTGACGCAGGATGTTGTAATATGTGCCTTTTTCAATTCCCTTGTTTGTGTGATTCGGAACCACAACCACTTTGGTGCCGTTAGTGTAAACCATGTGGCTGCCTTTCTGTCTTACAAACCAAAACTTATGAGCTTCCAACTCATTTATGACATCTTTAACCTTCTTGTAGCTCATAACGCAGTAGTCGGGTTAAAGTGTTTCAAGTGCAAATGTAGTAGAAATGCGAATAGTGCGCAAAGAAATGCTCGTGATTTTACTGCATTTCGAATAGAAAGGACTTTTGTATTCATAGGTATAATAAATTGATGGTATAATAATGTTTGCAAACAATATTAGTATTAGGTTATCGCAAAGATATAAAAATAGTACAATTGGGGCCTGACCCCAATTGTATCAGAAGTTTCGGCACGTTATTACGTTTTTGCTGCCGGATGAGTTCTACACTGAGATTGATTTGCGAGGGATGCTGGGGATGAATGTTTTGCGGCGGGGGCCGTTTCTTATTTCGGTCCGGGATTCGCGGCTTGTCCTGCTCAAGGCAAAAAAGTGATACCATTGGGGACGGTTGACTTCGTCGAGCTAAACCTTCTCTTTGTCACCAAAAGTACAATTGGGGCCTGACCCCAATTGTACGGTTTGATATTGTATATGCTTCATAATTCTATGTTGTCTTCCTGCTCATAGTAGTATGAGTAGTCAATTCCTTTCATGAAGGTTTCGCGATCGTTGATTTTGTCGGTCAGCGCTTGTTTGAGCAGGATTCTGATTTTTGTGCTGTCGGTCTGGCTCTCAATCATGGCGTCAAGATAATCTTTCTTGCCTATCTTGCTCCAGTCAACACACTGGCCTAGGCGGTTCTTGAAGAGAAGGTCAAGCCATATTCGGGTGCATCGGCCATTACCTTCCATAAAGGGGTGGGCCATATTCATCTCAACATATTTGTCTACTATCTCATCGAACGTTGAGTCTGGCATCTTTTCAATGGTTTCAAGGTTCTGGGGCAGATATTTTGCCAGGCAGAACATTGTGTTACCCTTTGAAATCGTTTTGGTGCGAATCTGGCCTGCAAAGTCGTAAAGTCCTCCAAAGATGTATGCATGTATCTGCTGAAGCGTTTTTATGGTTCCGGGCTGTAATGATTCCAGCAGTCCGCTTTCAAATAGGGTGTAGGCTTTCTTCTGGCTCTGGCCGTCAATGGTGTTGTCACTGTATGTGAACCAGTCCAGGAAGGCGTTGGCTCGGTTGTTGGGGTAGTGTTTGGCTAATGTTTGAACGCACTCGTTGTCAAGGGCATCGGCTGCTCGTTGCTTGCCGTCCGGGGCTTCAAACTTGAAGTCGTGAGTGACACTCACGAGTTGAACTCCTTGCCAAACCGTCCCCAATGGCTCGGGCATCGGCCCCTCAGAGGAGGTCCAGGATGGTGAGATCGGCGGGGAGCCAGCGGACGCTGCGGAGTTGGTCTTTGGGGAGCCAGCGGGCGGCCTCGTGCTCTTTTAGGGTGGGGCTGGGGCCGGCCAATGTGCAGAGGTAGCAGTGCATGGTCAGGTGGAAGGTGGGGTAGTCATACTCTATTGTTGTGACGTGGCGCTCAATGGTGATCTGAGTGTTCAGCTCTTCCTGGATTTCGCGGGTTAGGGCCTGCTGGGGTGTTTCGGCCGGCTCGATTTTGCCGCCGGGGAACTCCCAGTAGTCCTTCCAGTCGCCGTAGCCTCGCTGGGTGGCGAAGATTCGGCCCTGGTTGTCGTGGATTATGGCTGCTGCTACTTCTATGCGTTTCATTACAATGGCGCTGTTTTAGAAATAAGTTCCTACTGCAAAGGCAAACTGATCTATGAATATCTTTTTGAATGCAGAAATGTTGTTCTGTTCGTAGAATATGAGCATTGCCTTTTTGTAATCAACAGAATCAACTGTTCTGAATGATATGGGGCAGTATCGGTTGGCTATCAGAATAGCGTTGCTGGTCATGCGGGCGGTTCGCTTGTTACCGTCACTGAATGCCTGTATGTATGAAATCAGCACCAGAGCCAGGAGTGCTTTTTCAAAAACGCTCTCCTTTCCGTTTATCAGGCGGCAGCTGTCCTCCAGGGCCTCACGTATCTGGAACTCATTGTCCAGCGGACGGTAGTTGGTACCGGTAACTCCAACACGGCGGCGGCGTATTCCTTTATCCACATCCAGTTCCTTTACAAGCAGTGTATGGAGTTCCTCTATACGTCTTATAGTGAGTTCCTTGAGATGTTCAGGTTCCTCAAGGATGTAGTCCAGCGCATCTTTATGGTTAAGCAGCATGACAGCCTCTTCTTTGGTCTTGCCCTGAGCCGTTTGTTTCTCCTTAAGCAGTTTTTCGGTCTCCAGCAGGGAGTAGGTGTTTCCCTCTATCTGTGATGATTTCCAGCTCAAATCTATACCCAGGCGTTCCATCTCCTTGCGGTATTCGGTAGGGGTGATGTCTTTTATGTTTTTAGTAAACTGGGCCTGCAGCGCGTCTAACTGCTCTTTCTCTTGTGGGGTAAACAATTCCACTTTGGGAAGGATATCATTTATCAGCTCAAAGTTGAAATCAGTCTGCACTATGCGCTCATCAGTTTCCTTCTCAAAGTATGTATCAATATTCAGGGGCATGGTAACATGCGCCTGGGCCGATACGCTATAACGCGTAGCACGTCCCTGGCCGATGACAACAGCCTGCCCTGACTCTACTAACCCGGCAAGAATACGCTTTACCGTAGCCGGGCTCTCCTTCAGGTTCATACCGGTCTCAATCTCTGATCTTGATGCCCCTGGATTGTAATGCAAATACTGCAGTATTTCATTTTCTCTAGTCATAATCATCGTTTTTCGGCTCAAATATAAACAAAATACGGCTCATTATTCATTTTTTTTGAGCCGTAAATTGTTATTATCGGGTTTGTTTTGAGCCGTAATGCATCGCGGTGCCATTGGGGACGGTTCTGTTTGGCACGCACAAAAAGAATCCCATCTGCGCTACAGTATGCTCAGGTGGGATTTTTGCTTTCTGCGAGTGAGCCAAACGGAACCGTCCCCAATGGTTCGGCGGTGTAGAATTGTTCGTCCCAGTCAAAGGCGAACAGGCGGCCTGTGGTTTTGTCGATGTAGAAATTTATGATGGGGGCATCGGGGATGAGTTCGGCTACAAAGCTGCCGTCCCAGGTGAATATGCGTATGGTGGGGTTCACGGGCGCGTCATTCTCTTCTTCTTGAACCGTGTTGTGGTCATACAGCACATAGATGTAATCTCCGTAGGTTACAACCTGCATCACACCTACTACTGTTTGTAATAAGAGGTCATCATTGTCTGCTAATTTGGCAAGATCAACAAAATCGGGGCCGCGTACTCCAAATACATCGCCGCTTTCAAGGTTGATGAATGTCATGCGGTCGTGAAGGTGTACTGATACCACCCGAGTGCCGTCATCGGACATTCTTACCTTGCAAAAATACATGGATGGGCTATTGTCCGGTCTGTTGAATTTGGGCAGACGCGGGAAGATGTCATATTTTACGGTATCGCCGTCAGTCTTGACATAAATGTACTGTGGCGGATAGTATTCAAATTCCGGAATTTGATAATTGTTCAGAGATACGGTGCCGTCGGGATTGGTTGTTAAGGCCGACGTCGGAATGGTTACCTCGTTATGGCTTACTCCCCTGTACTGGAAATATGAGCCGTCTGGTCTGAACAGCGTACAGTAATCATGTACCAGGTATCTGTCATCGGGCTTATCCAGCAGCTTGGTGGGCTTGAGGTTGGCGCCGTTCCTGACAGAGCCTGAAAGGTTGTAGAGATAATAATGGTCGTCAGATTCAACGTGTAGGTATCGGTCTCCGTCAATGACGGTATTCTGGTGGGAATATCGGACCTGAAGGAATTCATTGCTGGCCCGTCCGCTTGGTGATAGCTTTACTATGGGCTGGCCTGAATAGTCAAAGACCTGTATCATTGACTGCTTGTCGCTGGTAAATAGCACTATCATGGAATCTACCGCTACGATATCACGTGGCAAAAAACATTCCAGATCCATGCGTTGTAAAGGCAGTTTTGTCTGGGGGACATCGGCCGATACTGTTTTCTCTTTCGGGGTGTAGTAGGTCTCTTTCTGCTTTTTACATCCGTTTAAAACGGTTGCAGAAACAATAAGGACGGCAAACAATATTTTCTTCATGACTACTGAGCAATAATTTTAAAATTTTTGATACTTCTTGGAGATGGGAAGGGTTTCTTGATTATCCAGGGTGACGGCGTCGGGATCGGTGCGCTGGATGTGGGCGCGAGCCACCAGGAACGAGCGGTGAATGCGGATGAACTCTACTCCTAACATATTCTCCCACTGCGAAATAGGGGTCTTGTTGCGGTATTTCTGGCCGTCGGAGGCGTGGATCCAGACCTCGGTGTCGTTGCTCTCGACGTATAGGATATCGGCCTGGAGCAGGGTCACGGGCTTGCGGTCACTGGTGAACGTGATGGTCTTGGGGGCCTGCTTGAGGTGCTTGCTCAGGTAGTCGTCCAGGAGGTAGTCGCCGCCCGAAAAGAGTATGAGCAGCAGGGTCAGGAAGATGGGGTTGACTATCATGTTGTTGACCATCGGCTCAAAATAGGGCTCGTAATAGTACGGGTGTTTTAAGCTGAATAGTATTCCGTGGCCGATGAAGATGAGCAGGAACTCGATGATGAGTGCGGTGATGAACAGCAGCACTAGGTTGCGGATGCGGGTGTTCATGGGCTCGAGCAGGATCTTGGGCAGCATGAATTTGATGACGATTCCGCCGGGCAGAAGCAGGGTGGCCAGCAGGCAGGACTCCTTGAATGTGTAATCCAGGCTGCACAGCATGAGGGCTGTGAGCAGGATCATCAGGATCCAGTAGGCTGTAATTAGGAGCTTTTGTTTCATCGTCTCCGCGAAGATAGTGTTTTTTGTGTTACTTGAAACCCCTTGCAGGTTCTCTAAATCCCCCTACAGTGGGTTTAGATGGGCTTACGAGGGGTTTTAAATTTGCATCGGCCCGTTTTTGGGCGTAACATTGCAGCAGAAATTTTTGTTCAACCTTTTAAAATTGGATTTATGAACGGTTTGTTTAAGTTGTATGTCGAGGGCAGCGTTGGTTGGATGACGCTGATCACTCTTGCGCTCGTGGGCGTACTTATTGCAATGTGGAAGGCTCCCAAATGGGTGCGTGAACTGGGTCTGCTGGGTCTGTCACTTGGTCTTCTGGGCTGGTTCACGGGCTTTTGCCAGGCGTTTGTGGACATTATGAAGGCGGGTGATATCTCCATGGGAGTTGTCTGCGGCGGCGTCAAGGTGGCGCTCATCGCACCTCTTTACGGCATTCTGGTTTATCTGGTATCGGTCGTTATCAGTACGGTTCAGAGTCCGCGCAAGTAATTGATTGTTAAACCTTTAATTCTTACTACTATGTTTGCAATGGCAGTTAATCCTATGATGGAGATGATCAATGGCTCAAACAGGCTGGGAACTGACTACATGTCGTTCGGCGAGTCGCTGTTTGCTCCGATCGCGCTCCCGTACACTATTATAATGATTCTGCTGCTGGCCGGCATTTGCGTCGCCGCGTTCAAGGCCAAGCTTTGGGTCCGATATCTGGGCCGATGCGCGATGGCTCTGGTGGCGTTCCGCATTCTTCTGGGTTTTGTGCAGTTGTGTGACTGCTGTCAGAGGCTTGGCGTTCCGGAATACTATGACGGCACCAACGCGTTCTTTGCTCAGGGTCTGCTCCCGGTGTTCAGCGTCGCGGTCATCGGCACCCTGATCTACATTCTCTCCTTGTTTATCTCAATCGCTCAGAAACCCCGCATCTGACGTGTCAAAGGGGACGGTTCCGTTTGGCACGCTCACTTTGAGAAAAAATCCCATCTGAGCATGCTGTAGCGCAGATGGGATCCTTTTTAGACGAGCCAAACGGAACCGTCCCCTTTGTCACTCTTTCTGGGCGCGGAGTTCCTCTATGTAGGCGGCTGTGATTACGCCGCTGGGGAGGGCGATTATTGCTACTCCGAAGAGGCTGCTGACCATGCTTATGAATCGTCCCATGTCGGTTACGGGGGTGACGTCGCCGTAGCCGACGGTGGTCAGGGTTACGGTGGCCCAGTAGAGGGCGTCAAAGAAGTTCGCGAAGGTTTCCTGGCCGGTTTCGGGGTTGATGTGGGGCTCGGCGTTGAACATTACCAGGGCCGATACGAATATGTAGAAAACGGCGATTCCGAGTACTGTGAGCAGGATTCGCTTCTCACGTTTGATTACGTTGCCCAGGATTTTGATGTTCTGGGAGTATCGGATGAACTTGAAGAGTCTGAGGATTCGGAGCAGGCGTGAGATTCGGAGCACCTTGAAGCCCTGGCCCAGTATGCGCAGACCCGGCAGAATGGCCAGGAAGTCGATGATGGCCCAGCCCGTGAAGGGGTAGATCAGGAACGACCATTTGCCCTTGCCGACGATGTAATCGGCCACTAACCAACGCAAGAGATAATCGAGTATGAGGAGTCCCACGGTCACGTCTTCGATGATGGTGAAGATGGGGTAGGTTTCCAGGAAACAGAGGGGGATGATGCTGGCCGTGATGGCTGCCAGAATGACGAAATCATAAATATAGCTGACCCAGTCGTTGTCGCGGCCCTGCTCAACTATGGCGTACAGACGTTTTCTCATAAGCTTGAATATGTGACTCTGCAAATATAGCGGCTTTTTGCTATCTTTGCTCTCGTAATAAGATTAGAAATGGCACAGACAACAGCAGACGACAAGAAGATCATCTTCTCCATGGTGGGGGTGAGCAAGCAGTTCCAGAACAACAAGCAGGTACTCAAGGACATATACCTTAGTTTCTTTTACGGCGCCAAGATCGGTATCATCGGCCTTAACGGTAGCGGTAAATCTACACTGCTTAAGATAATTGCAGGTATTGAAAAGAGTTTTCAGGGCCAGGTGGTGTTCAGCCCCGGCTACAGTGTGGGCTACCTGCCGCAGGAGCCTCAGCTGGACCCCGACAAGACCGTCAAGGAGGTGGTCATGGAGGGCGTGCAGCAGATATATGACACCCTTAAGGAGTATGATGAGGTAAACCATAAGTTCGAACTCCCCGAGTATTATGAGGACCAGGACAAGATGGATGCGCTGATGGCACGTCAGGCCGAGCTTCAGGATATGATTGATGCTACCGATGCGTGGAACATAGACAACCGTCTGGAGCAGGCCATGGACGCCCTGCGCTGTCCGCCCGAGGACCAGAAGACAGGCGTGCTTTCCGGTGGTGAGCGCCGTCGCGTGGCATTGTGCCGATTACTCCTGCAACAGCCTGATATTCTGTTGCTTGACGAGCCTACCAACCACTTGGATGCTGAGAGTATTCAGTGGCTGGAGCAGCATCTGAACCAGTATGCAGGTACGGTAATAGCCGTAACCCATGACCGATACTTCCTGGACAATGTGGCCGGATGGATCCTGGAACTGGACCGCGGCGAGGGTATTCCATGGAAGGGCAACTACTCAAGCTGGCTGGAGCAGAAGTCACAGCGTCTGGCTCTGGAGGAGAAGCAGGCTTCAAAGCGCCGCAAGACTCTGGAGCGCGAGCTGGAGTGGGTTAGGATGGCTCCCAAGGCCCGTCAGGCCAAGGGTAAGGCCCGTGACAAGCTGATGAATGAGGACGTTAAGGCCAAGGAGGAGAAGCTGGAGATCTTTATCCCCAACGGTCCTCGCTTGGGTAACAAAGTCATTGAGGCTCATGGAGTTGCAAAGGCGTTCGGCGACAAGTTGCTGTTTGATGACCTGAACTTCTCGCTGCCGCCTAACGGCATTGTCGGTGTCATCGGCCCTAACGGTGCGGGTAAGACTACGCTGTTCCGTCTGATTATGGGTCTGGAGAAGGTCGATGCAGGTTCGTTTGAGATCGGTGAGACCGTGAAGATTGCGTACGTGGACCAGCAGCATAAGGACATAGACCCTGAAAAGAGTGTCTATCAGGTAGTTAGCGGCGGAAACGAGATTATCCGCATGGGTGGCCGCGACATTAACGCACGCGCTTATCTGGGCCGATTCAACTTTACTGGCGCTGACCAGGAGAAGAAGTGCGGCGTGCTGTCGGGTGGTGAGCGAAACCGCTTGCAGCTGGCTATGGCGCTCAAGGAGGAGGGCAATGTGCTGCTCCTGGATGAGCCTACCAACGATATTGACGTTAATACTCTGCGCGCGCTTGAGGAGGGTCTGGACGACTTTGCCGGTTGCGCCGTTGTTGTATCGCACGACCGTTGGTTCCTGGACCGCATCTGTACTCACATCCTCAGCTTCGAGGGTGACTCTAAGGTTGTCTTCTACGAGGGCTCGTACTCCGACTACGAGGACTACAAGATCAAGCAGCTGGGCTACCAGGAGCCCAAGCGCATACATTACCGCAAACTGCAGTAAAATGATACAAAAGGGGCCTGACCCCTTTTGTATCATTTTCGTGATGTGAAAAATAAAACCCCTTTCAGAGTGCTTCTGGGAGGGGTGGTTTTAAAAAATGATACAAAAGGGGCCTGACCCCAATTGTATCATTTGCACTAATTTTGTTAGTTTGCGAATTTTGTTTATCTTTGGGGCAATAGTGTTAACCAATAAAACCTTGTGAGTATGAGAAAAAGTCCAATGTTTGCATGCGCGCTTTCTGTGCTGGCGCTGATGACGGCCTGCAATCAGGCTCAGGATAGAGATTACGAATGTATCACAATCAACCATATTGTTGATGAGGCCGATCTGACCGAGATCGCGTTCGATTTCAAGGTTCATGCGCTCAAGAGCAGTGACCCGCTGGATGGCATCGGCGGCATAAAATGCTGGGATGGCGTGTGGCTGGCCCGTACGAATGACGACCGCAAGATGCTGCGTTTTGACAATTACCAGCTGACATGGGTCCTGGACCGTCTGGGACGTGGGCCGGGCGAGTACTTTTACATATCGGACTTCTCTTATGACAAAGCCAACAACTGCATTTACATCGAGAATGACTCGAGTCTGGTGACTTATGACGCCACGACGATGGAGTTCAAGGGCAAGCAGCCGGTGAACATCAACATCCAGAACATCCTGAACGTGGAGGACAAGATGGTTTACTTTGGCTACCTGCTGGATGATTATAAGAGGGACGCAGACGGTAGGATTATCAAGAGTCCCGACGAGTCTCTGGTGCTGGTTGACCGCGACGAGCGTAACATCAGCAAGGGCAAGGTGCTCTACACTGAGAGGTCAAACGAGCGCAGTATGTTCGGCTATCCGGAGCTTTTCTTTGTCAATTCCAAGAACTATTCAACCTGTTTCCCGGGCGTGATCAACAGGATCGTGACCTTTAATGAGAATGGTACGACCGATGTCTACCGCTTCAAACTGGGCGACAGTCCGGTGTCGAAGGACCTTCTGGAGCTGATGGAGAAGGAGGTTGACGAGAACGATATCGAATCGCTGATGGCGTTCTATAATGAACTGGCGGCTGCAATTGACCGCGAGTGCAGAATCAGTCAGGTTTACAATATCATGGTCGATGACAAGACCGTCAGTTTCAGGGCCCGATACAGCAGCAACAACGGCTCGCTGGGCAGTTACAGTCCGTACCTCTATTTTGTTCATAATGAGAAGGGTACGAAGGTCTACAAGCATCTGCGCGTGCCCGGTCTGCTGATGGACGTTGATCCCACGGGCGCCAACGGCAACCATCAGGTGGCAATCATCGAGAACCTGGGTGACCTTATTATTGATGATAATGTGCCGATGTCCGACCTGGCGGAACAGATCGTTTCCGAGCTCCGTAGGCAGAACGACGACAATCCGGTTGTCCTGGAGTTCAGGTTCAAATAAAGAATTTCTTAAACTCGGATTCGAAGTTTGGAGTAAGGATGTCCTTTCCGAGGGCATCCTTTATTTCTTGCATGGTCCAGAAGCGGCCGCCGGCAAGTTCGTCTTTAGAAGGGTTGACGGGACCGTCGTACACGGTTTTGAAGACGTTGACGAGCTCCTTTTCCACTTTGCTTTCAAAGACGTAGTGACCCATGGGAGTGGGGTTGGGGACGCTGATTCCGAGCTCTTCCATCACCTCGCGCTGGAAGGCCTCCTGAACGGTTTCGCCGTATGAGATGTGGCCGCCGACAGCGGTGTCCCACTTGCCGGGCTGGATGGGTTTCCAGTCGGGGCGGCGCTGCAGGTAGAGCTCGCCACGGGAGTTGAACAGGTGCAGGTGCACTACGGGATGGAGTACTTTGCGGCCGTCATGAGCCTGACCGCGAAGGATCTTGCCTAATACGTTTCCGTCCTCATCGACGATGGGGAAGAGTTCGTTGTCGTTATCTGAATTCATTGCGGGTCAGCGTCTTGGAGTACGGGGAATTTTGCACGGAATCGGGCCAGCTGCTCCATGTCGAGTTCGGCGCAGAGCATCTGGGGCTCAGCATCAGTCTGAATGAGCGTCTCACCGTAAGGGGTGATTATTGCGCTGTGACCGGGGTAGAAACCAAAATCATCGGCTCCTGAACGGTTTACGCCGATGGCAAAGCACTGGTTTTCAATTGCTCGGGCGCGAAGCAGCGTGTCCCAGGCAAAGATGCGTTTCTCGGGCCAGTTGGCGGGGTAGAAGACTGCGTCGTAGTCGTCTCGGTTTCTACTAAAGATTGGGAAGCGCAGGTCATAGCAGATTAGCAGCAGAATTCTGAGGCCGCGAAATTCTATTACAACACGATCATTACCAGGTGTATAGTTTTCTGCTTCACCGGAATATGAGAACAGGTGGTGCTTGTTGTAGTATTCAATTGTTCCGTCGGGCTTTGCAAAGATCAGGCGGTTGTAGGTACTGCCATTATCTTTCACGGGAAGTGAACCGCATACGGCAGCATTAAGGAATGACGCCTTCTGCACCATCCAATCCACAATCTGACCGTCCATAGTCTGCACAACGCTTGACGGATCGATGTACTGTCCGGTTGCGAACATCTCGGGCAGGACGTAGATATCGGCCCCACAGCCTTGTCCGATCAAACGATCCAGATCGGCCAGACTGCTCCCGGGATCGCCCTGAACGGGCTCGTTCTGTACTAATGCTATCTTCATTCGAATTCGATTTGAGTGCAAAATTAATATTTTATACCTTTGCGCCCCGAAAATTAGACTGAACATGAATACGATTTGGATAGTTCTTCCCATCCTTACCCTGCTGATGTTTGACCTGGGTCTGACCCTGAAGTTTGAGGATTTTGGTAAAGTTTTTAAACATCCCTGGCCCATTGTTGTTGCTTTGTTCGGACAGCTGATTCTGCTGCCGCTGATTGCGCTGGGTCTGGCTTGGGCGTTCAAGCTGACTCCGGTGTTCTACATCGGCCTCATACTGATTGCATGCTGCCCGGGCGGAAGCTCATCAAACGTATTCTCCCGTCTGGCCGGCGGCGACGTGGCTCTGTCTGTCATCCTGACCGCGCTGAGCAGCGTTATAACTTTGTTTACAATTCCTGTGATCATGAGCTGGGCTACCCAGATGATAGGCGAGAGCGTTGGAATCACGCTGCCCGTGGGCAATCTGATCAAGCAGAACCTGCTGCTTATGCTGCTGCCCGTGCTGCTGGGCATCGGCATTCATTACGCATGGCCTAAGGCATCGGCCGCTATAGATAAGGTGCTCTCCAAGCTGGCTTTCCCGCTTCTGATGGTGCTCATCACCGTATTCTATATCCAAAACCACAGGACCATCCTGGATAATCTGGGAATCATAACCGTATGCGTAACCGCGCTGATTCTGGTGGCAATAACCTGCTCGTCACTGCTTTCGCGCCTGGTCAAAAACAGCAAGGAGCAGCGCCGCACGGTGGTGATTGAGGTTGGAATGCAGAACGCCGCCCAGGCCATCGCGATCGCCACCAGCCCGTTCATCTTCAACAGCGCCGAGATGGCTATCCCCGCCATCCTCTACTCTCTGATGATGAACGTAGTGCTGCTGATCTACGTCTTCGCTATCCGCAAGAAGTAACTCCCGCGTTTTCCCCCGCCGCCAAAGTGTCGGGGTGATTTGCAACGTTTTTGCAACGCTATTTTTTTGATTCGTTAGGATTGGGGCGGTATTTTTGCCTCAAATTCTTAACGAACAATAATGTTTATGGCTCACGGATTAACTTTTGAGCGCTTTTTGCTTCCTTATTATAGAAACCTGATTGTAACCAACATGAGAAAGTTTTTCCTTATTGCCTCTGCGTTTGCAATGTCCTTGTGCGCATCGGCCCAGAGTTCTTTTAAAGTGGCTGTTCCGGTGAACGTGCCCAAGTGTCTGACTCCGTCTACGCGCTCGAGTGTTGCTGAGGTGAACAACTACGCAGCGATTGTTACCGATATGTTCGGGCTTACGGGCCGAAGGGTGCAATGGGCGTTTGAGGACCGTCCGTCGTTCGACCCGGAGTACGCGGTAAAGTGCATCGGGACCTCTGAGCCGATACTTGTGGCCACAACCGCGAGTAAGAATATATGGTATAATCAGCCCAAAAACGTTGAAGTGTTGGCCGATACGCTCCCGGTAAGCAAGGAGGTGGCCGCCAAGCTGGACGCGCTGTTCCGCGTGGCGATCGAGACTTCGTCATTCATGCCGGCTCCCCAGGAGGTAACGGTCGATGAGAACGGCAACAAAACGCTGGGCATACATATTGAGGTTGTTCAGATGGACGGCAATTCGTATACGTTTTTCTCGGAGGGCCGATCAGCGGGCTGCGGCAACCAGCATTACGGCCCCTGCAAGGACCTGATAGAAATAGGTCACGAGCTCTACCTGGCAGTAAAATCAAAAGACCTTTCCGCAATAACCAAAGTTCTGGAAAAGGTTGAACCAACCAAGCAATCTCTCTTTGTTTCAGCACCCGACTGGTACCCGGACTATCTGGAGGCCAAAACCAACGACCTCTGGAAGCTCCACCAGTAAACAAAAAGGGACGGTTCCGTTTTGCACGCAAGATCAGTTAGCGAATAGAATCTATTCGCGTGCCAAACAGTTCCGTCCCTTATTGTTTTCTCTCGCCAAAGTGTCCCACGCTTATCGGCCCCAGGAATACTCTCAGGGCCGATGGGCGCGGGACACACCTTCAAAATGAGCATGTGTCCCGCACGAATCGTGACGAGAATACGCTCTAACGCGGGTGGATGCGGGACACTTTGGCGGAGCGTCACGCAGGTACAAGCGTATTGGGGCGAAGTGAGTATGCGAACGAGATGGCCCGGAGGGCCACCGTTTGCGGANTCTAGACGGGTTCGGTTCCCGTAGGCGCTACAAAGAAAAAGGCCCGAAAAATCGGACCTTTCGTTGTAGCGCCTACGGGAATCGAACCCGTATGCCAAGATTGAGAATCTTGTATCCTAACCGTTAGATGAAAGCGCCATGCGGTTACTATGTCGTGCCCAAAGGAGGCGGAAGCTGGGGGATTCGAACCCCCGGTACGGTTACCCGTACGGCAGTTTAGCAAACTGCTGGTTTCAGCCACTCACCCAAACTTCCCTGGGAACCGTTGGTTCGGAATCCTTTAGCGGGCACAAAGGTAAGGCGATGTTTTGAGTTCTGCAAGTTTTAGAGCGATTATTTTTGAAAAAACAACATACGCAAAAAAAATCCGTTATCTTTACGATAATTATGAAAGAGATAGAAATGGAGCAACTCCCTCGTGGATGCAGAATTATAGAATTTCCGGAGTCGGCCGATGACCGCGGCGCGCTGTCGTTCGCGGAGGGCGCTCATCAGATTCCTTTTCAGATTGAACGCGTATTCTGGATCTATGGAGTGCCCGACGGCAAGAGTCGCGGAGGTCACTCGCATAGCGAATCGGCCGAGGTGGTTGTTCCCGTATCGGGCTCTTTCACGATGGCGGTCGATGACGGCACTCATAAGGCTCAAATAAGAATGGATTCGCCGCGTAAGGGCATCCTGATCCCGCCCGGAGTATGGTGTGACCTGCGTGATTTTGCGCCCGGGACGGTCTGCGTGGTGTTTGCATCGCACCCGTATAATGCATCGGGCTACATCAATAATTACAGCGAATACCTGACCGAGCAGCTCCAGATTGTGCGGTACGATGCCACGCACAAGGATGAGTGGAACGATTTTGTCAAGAATTCCAAGAACGGCACGTTCCTCTTTGACCGTAATTACATGGATTACCACAGCGACCGTTTTACCGACTGCTCGCTCATGTTCTATAAGCACGGACGGCTGCTGGCAATGCTGCCGGCCAACTGGGTGGAATCAGAAGGCACGGTGCAGTCACACGGAGGCCTCACTTACGGTGGTTTGATTGTACCCAAGGAGATGATCGCGGTCGATGCGCTCGAGGTGTTCAGCTGCGCGATCGACTGGATGAAACGTCAGCTTGGCGCGCACCGCTGGCTCTACAAGCCCATTCCTTATATATACAGCACGCTCCCGGCCGAAGAAGACCTCTACGCGTTGTTCCGCAGCGGCGGCACGCTCAAGGAGAGGGGAGTGTCATCGGTCATAGATTTCAGCAACCGACTGCCCCTGCGCGAGCTCCGCAAACGCGGCTGCAACAAGGCTGTCAAGGCCGGACTCAAGGTCGATGTGGCCGATATGGGGGCCGATTTGCAGGCGTTCTGGGATATTCTGGCCGGCATTCTGATGGCCAAGCACAAGAAAAAACCCGTCCATACGGTCGATGAACTTAGGCTTCTTCAGAGCCGATTCCCGAACCAGATAAAGCTTCACGTTGTGCGTGACGGCAATGAGATTGTGGCCGGAATCATGGTTTACGATATGGGCCATGTGGTTCACGCGCAATACATCGCGTCATCGGAATCGGGCAAAAAAACAGGAGCACTCGACCTGCTGATTCATCACCTTATTACTGAAGTCTACGCTGACCGCACCTATTTCGATTTCGGCGTCTCAACCGAGAACGGCGGCAGCTACCTCAACGAGGGCCTCATCTTCCAGAAGGAAGGCTTCGGCGCCCGCTCCGTAGTCTACGACACGTACGAGCTGCTGTTTTGAAAATGATACAATTGGGGCCTGACCCCAATTGTATCATTCGTGATGGTAGGGGAGGTTGTTTAGGATGGTGAAGGCGCGGTAGAGCTGCTCTACGAAGATTAGCCTTACCATTTGGTGGGAGAAGGTCATTTTTGATAATGATACTTTTCCTGGAACGCGGGCGTAGACGTCGGGGGAGAAGCCGTAGGGGCCGCCGATGATGAAGACAAGGCGCTTGGTGGATTGGGACATTCGCTTCTCGAGCCAGGAGGCCATTTCGGGGGATGTCATTTCGCGGCCTTTGTCGTCCAGGAGCCAGACGTCATCAGAGGGCTGGAGCAAGTTGAGGATCTGTTCACCTTCGCGTACTTTCTGAGTCTGAATATCCATGTTCTTGGTGTTCTTGATGTCGGGGATGACCTGCATCTCGAACTGGGCAAAATGGGTCAGGCGCTCGGCGTACTGGCCGATGCCGTCGATGAGCCATTTCTGGTCCGTCTTGCCTACGACAATGAGTAGAATCTTCATGAAAATACGTTCCTAAAGGCAAAGTTACAATCATTCCGTGTGATTTTGGCGGATTGTTGGACATTTGTTATATTTGCGAAACTTTTGACTGGAGTAATACCAATGTACGAGAGTCTTCAACAACTGGATGCACTGAATATCAACTTCAACAGGACAGGTAACTGGCTGCTGATGATTTTCATGGCCGTAGTTATGTACGGCGTGGCTCTGGGATTGAAGCCTCAGTTCTTCAGGGGCGTGTTCAACCGCCCGCGAGGCATGTTCATCGGCCTTATATGCCAATGGATTGTGTTGCCTCTGGTAACTTTCCTTCTATGCGTTATTTTCAACAGTTACATACCGCCGATGGTGGCGATGGGTATGATACTGGTGGCATCCTGCCCGGGTGGTGCGGTATCGAACTTCATGACATCATACGGCAAGGGTAACGCCGAGCTGTCAGTGCTTATGAGCACCATCACGACTCTGGGCGCTCCCATTTTCACCCCGATCAACTACGCTATCTGGGGCGGCCTCTACACCAAATACATGGATGCGGCTGCCGGTGAGGTGCTGCGTACGCTGCAGGTTCCGCCTATGCAGATTGCGCTTACCGTCATTGTAATAATAGGTATTCCGGTTCTGCTGGGTTACATCACCGTCAAGCTGGCACCCAAGGCAGCCGAGAAGCTCAAGGAGATTATGCGTTATGCTTCCATACTCATTTTCCTTAGCGTTGCGGGAATGATGATTTCACAGAACATGATGCTGTTCAGAGAGTATATAGGGTTTATATTCATTATAGTTTTCATCCACAATCTGGTAGGTTTCGGCATTGGTTACACTGCTTCTACAATCGGAAAGGTTCCTGTGAAGGACCGTCGTGCAGTGACCCTGGAGACCGGTATCCAGAATTCCGGATTGGGCCTTATCCTGCTGTTCAACACCGGCATTTTCCCGCCTGAGATTGCCAAGGGCGGAATGGTGTTCGTGACGGCTTGGTGGGGCGTTTGGCATATCATATCGGGCCTGCTGCTCGGAACGGCGTTCCGCTTCTCGGCCTTTGATACGACAGGCCTTTCAAAATTCTTGCACAGAGACAAATGAAAGAACACATACAGGATAAGGATTGGTTCTACACCTTCCTGAGGTATTTTGTGGACTGGTCTGTACGCAGTTCATTCCGCAAATACCAGGTAGAGGGAATGGAGAATCTTCCTGAAGAGGGCAGCATAGTTATATGGGCCGCCAATCATACCAACGCACTGATGGACCCCATGGTGATGCTGCCGGCCAACAAGATCCGCAAGGTGTTTGTGGCCAGGGCCGATATCTTTAAGAAAAACTGGGCCAAGAAGGCGCTCTACTTCCTGCGCGTGATGCCCATCTACCGCATCCGCGACGGCATAAACGCAGTAAAGCAGAACGATGAGGCCATAGCACAGGCCACCGGCGTAATCCTGGACGGTGTTCCGTTCATAATCTTCCCCGAGGCAACCCACCGCGCAAAGCATTCGCTGCTCAAGCTCTCCAAAGGCATATTCCACATAGCTGAGAACGCCATTGAGAAATCAAACGGCCGCCCGGTTTACATACAGCCCATAGGCATAGAATACAGCGACTATTTCCGCTTCCGCAATAAGGTTCTGGTAACGTTCGGAGAGCCCATCAACGTCAATAAGTTCCTTGAGGAGCACCCCGACGAACCCACACCTGTAGCAATGCTTCAGATGCGCGGTTTATTGTCCGATGCCCTTGCCAAGCAGATTGTCTACATACCCGACGATGAGGATTACGACGCCATCTGGGAGTACGCAAAACTCAAGGCCGATAACCCCGAATACTTCAAGAAGGCGTTGGCCGATATCGAATCAAAAGACGGCAAGAAACTCAAAGGATTACTCAAGATCCAGGCAGTCGACAAGTACGCCGTTGCCGAGGCCCTGAAGCTGCGTGAGGAGGAGCCCGAGAAGGCCGGTGACCTCTTTGCAAAGGTTGACGCACTGCGCGTATGGCGTATCCAGAACGGTATATCTGTCTATTCAATAGCTAATGAGCCGGGTGGATTCAAGCTGCTGCTTAAGTCTCTGGTTGCTCTGCTGGGCGCACCGTTCTATTTCCTGGCCGGCCTGCTGGGTGCAATCAAATGGATTCCCATAATCTACATACTGCGCGGCGTAAAGGATGACGCATTCTACAATACGGCCCGTTACGGCGTGCGCCTGGCTCTGGCTATCCCCGCGCTGATAATATGGTCACTGGTTTATTTCCTGATATTCAAGTGGTACATCGCATTGGGTCTGCTCATCCTGTCATTGCCGTCACTCAAATATCTGTATGACTACGGGACTTATTTCCGAAGGTTCGCATCGGACTTGAGGTGGAAACTGCGTAAGAAACACGCACCCAAGTTATAATTCCTGATAGAATTTGACATACTGCTCCGCCACTTTGAGATAATCATGGTGGCGGTTTATGTATTCTATGGACTGTTTCTTAAGGTCCGATATGCGCTCGGGGTGGAGTATGAGCTGCTCCAGCTGGTCATACACGCTCTGGTAGTTGGGCTGGACGTTGATGATGGGGCGCAGTTCTTTCTCACCCAGGATCTCATAGTTCTCAGGTTCACCGCCGCCAATCACGATGATTCCCTTGGACATGGCAAGCAGGGAGTTCATTGAGGGGGTGTAGCTGTAGAGCTGGTCCAGGATGGCGTCGCTGCCGTCCATCATCTGTTGGTACTGCTCAAAGGGTACGCCCTCGGCAACGCGCAGGTCCAGCTGCTCGGGGTACTTCTCCTTAAGGTCCTGTGCGGCCTGGAGCATGATATCGGTCCCCTTATAGACTGAGCGGCCTTTGCTTATTCCTATGAATACTTTGACCGGTCCGCCGTAGAAGGTGGTGTGGCAAATGCTGGCCTTCTCTATGGGCAGCGGGATAAAGCGCATCTTGCTGCGCAGCTCGGGAACCTCATTGTATGTGGCCCAGTACTCGTAAAGACAGGCGGGGATTCCGTCGCAGTCACGGGCAATGTACTCGTTAAGGTGCTGCTTGGGGGTATCGGTCCACTCCTGACGGTAGAGGTGTGCCTGGGTATCGGTCCTTACCTTATCACCTATGTTGAAGTCGCTGTAGCGGAGCGGGCGTATCTGGGTGTTGACGTTAACCCAGTAGTAATCCATTCCGTAGGCACCCATTACCACCTTTTTGTTGTGGCGGCGCAGGTACTTGTAGATGGGCAGGATTCGCTCGGCCTTGAGCTCCAGGAACATGGGGTTGATTATCTGCACTACGTCATAGCGGCGCATGCGGGGCAGGGCCTTGATGAGGCGCCAGAGGAACTGCATACGGCAGCCGGGCTCGCGCCGGAGGTCTATGTCGCGGGGGTAGTTCTTCCAGCTGTCTCCGTCGCTGGCAACCGTGACCTTGTGACCAAGTTCACGGAGTCCCTTTGCCAGGGTGTTATGCACGTTGCTGTACTCGCCTAAAAGCAGTATCTTCATTTGTAGAGCGATTCAGTTAAATGGAGCAAATACCGCCCAAGGCGGCAACGGTATAACAGGCCGAAAAGCCTGAACTTGAAGGGCAGTCCGACGGTCTCCAAAGGATAGAGTCCCAGTCGGGTGAGTTCCTGTGTCTGCACGGGCAGGGCAGTACACCAGTCTTTGCGGCGCAATGTGCGGCGCAGATGGTCTATGGCAAGGGTTTTTATCTTTCGGTCAAGCCCCTTATGAGGCTCGCTGGAATGATCGTTGCGGAATGAGAGCAGACTCTCTATTGCGCCTATGGTATGCTTTGCCTTGAGGTCCGTCATCTCCTGGGTTGCGGTGGTGATGATGGTTCCGGAGTGCAGGTAATAGGCGTAAACGGGATAGTCGGTGCGGATGAACTTTTTACTTAAAAAGAGCAGGCGGGGAGTGAACTCCTCATCCTCTATATAGACACCCTCCTTAAAGCGTAAGGCGCCGGCATCAATGAGTTTGCGGCTTATCAGATACTGGCAGGCGCTGCCAAAGAGATTGTTGGTGCGCATGAACTCATCACCTGTAACCGGGGTGCTGAATGAGGGCCCGCAGCAGATTCCGACTGTATCAATGGAATCGGCGTTAGGGGTTATGCTGTGCCCGAATCCAAGCAGGTCAGCGCCGGATGTTTCCATTGCCTCAAGGCAGGGCTGGAGCGTGCCGGGATAGTAGTAATCATCAGCATCCAGGAAGGCCAGAACATCACCTGTTGCGGCCTCGATTCCGGTATTGCGGGTTGCGCCCAGCATTCCGTGTTCGCGGCGCAGGTACCTGACCTCGGGGAATGAACTCAGATCGGGGTCAGACGGCGAGCCGTCATTGACTACGATTATCTCATAAGGATGGCTGTCCTGAGCGGACCTTACGGCTCTCATCAGCAGCGCATCTGTCTGTGCGTTGCCGTCCGGATTCCAGTAGGGTATGATTACGGACAGTTTCATTTGTATTTCCTTATACTGAGTAACTTACATGCTCTGGCAGGTCCCAGGACGGCCTTGATTTTCTGCTTTAGGGAACCGGCGTAGCGATCGGCATTTATAGGCTTCAAAGAGGTCAGAACTGCAGCCTTTGCAGCTATGTATTCCTTGTCAGTATCCTTGCATCGGGCAAGGTCGATAAGCAGGTTCAGGCATCCGTTCCAGAGACGGCTCAGAGATTCTGCATCGGCCCCTGATTTTTTGATGTACTGCAGCAGTTCAAGGTTGTGGCGGAACAGCGGTTCCTGATTGGCAAAGCGGTACTGACGCGTGATGCTTCCGCCTGAGCTGTAGTAGAGGTAACGACCACGGTCAGAGTAAGTTACGGCGCGGCACCTGCGAATTATCGAGGGGCAGATTGCGGCGTCCTCAAAGTTCTCACCCTCGGGGAACCGGATGCCCTCAAAAAGGGTGGCGCGGTATATCTTGTTCCAGGCGTAGCAGTGGTTGTATCCGCCGCTTTTGATCCAGTGCTTGAAGACGAAATCACCCGATACCGTACGGGGCTCAAAATCAAGCTGGTAGCAGTTGGGTGCACCGTAATGGACTGATACGGGAAACTCCACCAGATCGACGTCGGCGGTGGCCAGTTCCATGTTGGCCGAAAGGGTATCGGGGGCAAGTTCATCATCGCTGTCCGCGAAGGCTATCCAGGTGCCTGTGGCGGCATCGATTCCGCTGTTGCGGGCGGCGCTCAGGCCACCGTTGGGGCGGTGAATCACACGGACGCGGGCATCGGCCCCGGAGAGCTTGTCGCACAAGGCGGGGCTGGCGTCGGTGGAGCCGTCGTCAACCAGTATGAGTTCAAGGCCGTCAACCTGCTGTGAGAGGATGCTGCGAACGCATCTTTCCAGCGTGCCGACGGTGTTGAAAACGGGGACTATGACCGATAATGTTGCCATACATTCTCAAAAACGTAAATATATGATTATTATTTCAGATTATGCATACTTTTGCAGTTATAATCGCGTTTATTGTAACGTGGCTAAGGAGAAAACATCTGACTCTTACGACCGGATAGTCAAAAACACCGGATTGCTGGGCGGCGTGCAGGGCATTGTCGTCGTGGTCAATATTGTGCGTACCAAGCTGGTTTCCATGCTGTTGGGACCTACCGGATTCGGCATCACGGAGTCATTCAACCGCACCCTGAACCTGGTCAAGAGCACAACTGACCTGGGCGTTCCGTTCAGCGCCGTGAAGACGGTGTCGGAGTGCAAGAGCAGCGGGGCCGATGCCCGACTCGCGGAGAGCGTGCTGATTACCCGCACATGGGCTTTCCTGACGGCTATGGCGGGTTTTCTGCTGTGCTTTCTGCTGGCTCCTCTGTTCAGTGAATGGGCGTTTGACGGTGACAAGAGTTACACGGTCTCTTTCCTGATGCTTTCACCGATGGCTGCGTTCAGCGCCATAAACGGCGGAGAGACGGCCATATTGAAGGGCACGGGTATGCTGCGTGAGTTGGCCAAGAGCCAGCTGATTACGGTTGTGGCTACGCTGTGCATATCGATTCCGCTGTTCTGGAAGTTCGGACTGGTGGGTATTGCTCCGTCTCTGGTGCTGGTGGCTTTTGCATCGATGCTGGTTACCTGCATGTATACTTTCAGGGCTTATCCCTACAGGATCAGACCATTCTCAGGCGAGACCTTGAGGAAGGGATTCGGGATGATCAAGCTGGGTATTTTCTTTACCATCACATCATTCTTTGGGGCAGGCGCATTCTCCATCATAGCCAACTATCTGATGAAGTACGGAAACGCTGAGATAACGGGCATATACAGTGCAGGTTACCTGCTCATTTCATATCTGGGTCTGTTTGTATTCTCGGCTATGGAATCGGACTATTTCCCCAGACTGTCGGCGGTCAATCAGGACCGTGAGAAGGTGAATGATCTGGTGAACAGCCAGGCGGAGGTTGCAATACTGCTTATGGCGCCTATGATTGTGGGCTTCATCGTGTTCCTGGGACTGATTGTGAACCTGCTGCTTACCACCCGTTTCCTGGAGGCGATTCCTATGGCCCGATTGGCGGTTATCGGCCTGGCTTTCAAGGCAATGACCACTCCGCTCTCATACGTTTCACTGGCCAAGGGCGACTCCAAGACTTTCATGCTTCAGGAGGTGCTTTACGACGTGGTCTTTGTGGCTGCGGTGGTGGGCTTCTTCAAGTGGGGCGGCGTTACCATGACGGGTGCGGCACTGACGATAGCGGCTATTGCAGATATGGCGATTGTCTATGCTATTACCCATGTCCGCTACGGCATAACTTACTCAAAACGTGCACTCAGCGTGTTCATAGTGCAGCTGCCCATCATTGCTGCAACATGGACGGCTCTATACTATCTGGACGGTGTCTGGCAATGGGTTGTCAGCCTGGCCCTGCTGGCTGTATCAGGCGCCCATTCGTACTACTACCTCAATAAGCATACATCATTCATCAGGTCGCTCAGTGACAAGGTGAGAAACAAGCTTGGCCTATGAGCAGAGTGACGGTTCTGGTGGCGGCATATAATGCTGAGAAGTATCTGGAGGCCTGTCTGGATTCGCTCATAAACCAGACTCTCAAGGACATTCAGATTGTCTGCATTGACGATGCGTCTACTGACTCTACTCCCGAAATCCTGAACAAATACGCGGCAAACGACAGCCGCATAAAGATCCTGCAACGAAAGGAGAACGCCGGTCAGGCCGTTGCCCGCAATATGGGCATAGAGGTGGCCGACGGTGATTACATCACAATGCTCGACGCTGATGATACGCTGTCAAACGATGCCCTTGAAAAAGCCGTAAAAATTTTTGATGCAGACCCTGAGACAGGATCGGTCCTGCTTAAACTAGTCTATGTGAACGGCACGGAAGAGACCCCGTATCCCATGCGCTCCGACAAGAAGGAGTGGAGCGGTGAGGAGGCGTTCCGCCTGAGTCTGGACTGGTCAATTCACGGCCTGTATGTTTCTAAGGCTGAGCTCTATAAGCGTTTCCCGTATGATACGTCATGCCGTCTTTACAGCGATGACAACACTACCCGAATGCACTATCTGCACAGCGGCAAAGTCAAAAGCTGCGACGGCGTCTATTACTATCGCCAGCACGGGGAGAGTATGACCAATCGCGTATCGGCCCGTAGGATTGATCTGATTGAGGCCAACACGTCGATGGTGCGTCAGCTGCGTGAGGCGGGACAGGGCAGGGAGGTGCTGGCCCTGTTTGAGCGCGAGCGCTGGGTGAACCTGACCGGCGTGATTGGTATCTGGCTCAGAAACAGAGAGATACTGGACATGGCCGAGGCGCTTGAGAGGTTCCGCGCGGCGTGGAAGGATATTGACAAAACGCTGCTGCCCTGCGGACTGAAATTCAAATTGGGTTACATACCTTTCCATTCATTCGGGCTTTATTTCCTGGAGGTTCAATTCTATTTCCTTTTAAGGCGGTTGTTAGGAAAATAATCCGTACCTTTGCTAATTACGTATAGAGAAACTATTAGTATTAGCATATATGGACGAATTATTGGGACTTGTAACTGCCAAGGCTCAGGAGTGGCTGGGCAGTTCATTTGACGAGAAGACACGTGAAGAGGTAAAAGCTCTTTTGGCCAAGGAAGACAAAGCTGACCTTATAGACGCTTTCTACAAGGATCTGGAGTTCGGAACAGGCGGTCTGCGCGGTATCATGGGCGCAGGTACCAACCGTATGAACATCTACACCGTGGGTATGGCTACCCAGGGTCTGGCTAACTACCTGAACAAAAACTTCAAGAATCTCAAGCAGATTTCAGTGGTCGTAGGACATGACTGCCGTAATAACGGACGTCTGTTCGCCGAGACCGTAGCAAACATATTCAGCGCAAACGGCATCAAGGTTTATCTGTTCGATGACCTGCGCCCAACCCCTGAGGTTTCATTCGCAATCCGTTATCTGGGCTGCCAGAGCGGTGTGAACGTGACCGCCAGCCACAACCCGCGTGAGTACAACGGTTACAAGGCTTACTGGGAGGACGGCGCTCAGGTGCTGGCTCCGCACGATACCGGCATCATCGATGAGGTTGCCAAGGTTAAGGTGGCCGATATCAATTTCCAGGGTAATCCCGCTCTGATCCAGATTATAGGTGAGGAGGTTGACAAACCCTACCTGGATGCAATCGAGGGTATCTGCATCGATCCCGCTCTGGTTAAGCGTAACCACGACCTCTGCATCGTCTACACTCCGCTGCACGGATGCGGCCGCGTCATGATCCCGCGCTCACTCAAGCAGTGGGGCTTTACCAATGTGAACTGCGTTCCCGAGCAGATGATTCCGGACGGCAACTTCCCGACCGTAGTTTCACCCAACCCCGAGTATCCCGAGGCACTGACCATGGCTCTGGCGCTGGCCCGCAAGCTGAACGCCGACGTCGTTATGGCATCGGACCCGGATGCTGACCGTCTGGGTGTGGCCTGCCGCGATGACAAGGGTGAGCTGACCCTGCTGAACGGTAACCAGACCGCAATGATTTTCCTCTACTACATCATAACACAGTACACCAAGCTGGGCAAGATGACCGGTAAGGAGTACATTGTGAAGACCATCGTTACCACTGAGGTCATAAGCCGCATCGCCGAGAAGAACAACCTGGAGATGTTTGACTGCTACACCGGTTTCAAGTGGATTGCAAAGGTTATTGCCGATGAGAACGCCAAGGGCAAGCACTACATAGGCGGCGGTGAGGAGAGCTTCGGTTTCCTGGCCGAGGACTTTGTACGTGACAAGGATGCCGTATCGGCCTGCTCACTGATGGCCGAGATTGCCGCATGGGCAAAGGAGAACGGCAAGACTCTCTGGGACCTGCTGCTGGATGCATACCAGGAGTACGGATTCTCACAGGAGGGTGCCGTAAGCGTTGTAAAGCCCGGTAAGAGCGGTGCCGATGAGATCAAGGCCATGATGGAGCAGTTCCGCGCCAACCCGCCCAAGACTCTGGCTGGCGAGAAGGTGGTTCTGATCAAGGACTTCAAGCTGCTCAAGCAGACCGATGCCGCCGGTAAGGTTACTGACCTGGTTATGCCGGAGCCGTCAAACGTGCTGCAGTACTTTACTGCCGCTGGTGACAAGATATCGGTCCGTCCTTCAGGTACAGAGCCCAAGATCAAGTTCTACATGGAGGCTAAGCTGCCTATGGCTGACAAGAAGGATTACCTGAAGGTTCAGGCCGAGGCAATGAAGAAGATTGACGCATTCAAGAAGGATCTGGGTATCTGATGAGCCGTTATTCCAAGATAAAGTTTCTGTTGACCGTGCTGGCCGGCGCGGTTCTGGCAGGTTGTACAAGCAAGGGTCCCGTGGAGATTGAGGTTGTTGCCACGACCGATATTCACGGCTTCATATTTGACCGCGACTGCCTGAACGGAGAGGAGAGAAAGGGGAGCATGGCCAAGCTGGCGACTTTCCTGAAAGGGGAGCGCAAGGCTGACAGGAACCTGATCTATCTGGATGCCGGTGATTACCTGCAGGGCTCGGTCGAAATCTATCAGGACATTTCGGCACAGTTCACAAAGGGGTGCGTGGCAACCGAGGCGTTCAACCTGCTGGGTTGTGAGGCTGTGGTTATGGGCAACCATGATTTTGCGGTGGGAGCTATGAGCTACGACCGTTTCTACAGGACCTCGACATTCCCCATGCTGGGCGCGAATGTCTATTACGAGAAACCGGGTGATTTCCTGCCTCCCTACACGATAATTGAGAAGAAGGGCTTGAAGATTGCGGTGATAGGTTTCACCACTCCCATTATCAGCTATTCCATCCCCAGGGACCGTGTATCGATAGAGTTTGCCGATATAGTGGAATCGGCCCGGTACTGGATGCCCAAACTCAAGGAGAAAGAGAACCCCGATGTCGTTATCGGCCTGTTGCATTCAGGTCTGGACGGCGGACGTATGGATAATGAGGGCGTGTTTGAGAACTCGGCCCTGAGACTGGCTAAGGAGGTTCCGGGATTCAACCTGATACTCTTTGGTCATGACCACAAGGCATACAGCGGCAAGGTGGCAAACTGTAACGGTGATTCTGTTTTGCTGCTCAACCCCGGTCCGTTCATGGAGAAGGTGGCTGTGGCCAGGATGAATGTTACACGTAACAGTGTTACAGTTGATATTGAAGGAGGTCTTGAGGATATTACCGGTCTGGAGCCTGACAGCCGCTTCATGAAGAAGCTGTCAGGGTGGTACGGTGACGTAAAGCATTACACGGATTCAGTGATAGGCGTGACGCAGTGTCCGATGGATGCACGCGGTGTGCTTTGGCGCAGTTCGTCAATAGCGGATTACGTGCATCAGTTCCAGATGGGTTTCAATGCGGCCGATATTTCACTCACATCACCCGTTGTAACCGGGTCTTACTTCCCGGCAGGGGAGATGACCATCAGGGATGTGTTCAACATGTACATCTATGACAACACCATGGTGTCTGTCATGCTCAAGGGCAGTGAGGTAAGGAATGCTCTGGAATACTCTGCAGCCAGGTTCTACAATACCGTAACTGACGGTAGCGGCGGACTGCTCAAGAAAAAGGCGGCAGGCCAGGACGGCGGTTTCATGCCGCAGGTTCCCGTCAAGAGCTTTATATCGGCTGCCGGAATTGATTATGAGATTGACGTGACCAAGCCCGAGGGCAGCCGCGTCAGGATAACCGGGATGTCTGACGGCAGACCGTTTGATCCGGACATGATGTACCGTACCACCGTCAATTCTTTCCTTTACGGAAACGGCGAGTCGGCCCTGTTCCTGGCAAACGGTATCACCCACAAGGAGATGCTGGAGAGGTTCAACGGCTCGTCAATGGCTGATCTGCGTTTCTTCATGCTGACCGATATGCAGCTCAGGAATGAGATGGGAACAAAGGTGTCTGTTGCAAACAGGACAAACTGGAAACTGGTACCTGAGGACATAGTTTCCTCATGCCTGGCCAACGACACTGTGAACTTTAACATTGTACCAAAACAAACGTCGCTTAAATGGGACTAACTAAATAAATTACGATTATGAAAAGAACCGTTTATCTGCTGATTGCTGGAACAGTCCTTTCACTTTCAGCGTGCAAGTCAAGCCAGAACGCCTATAAGGAGGCGTATGAGAAGGCTGTGGCCGATGAGCCCAAGGCAGTCATCGAGGAGCCCGTGGTTTCCAATAATGAGGCCCCCAAGGCTGAGGATGTTGCTAATATTTCTGTCCGCGAGGAGAAGGTATCGGTCGTATCCGGTACAGAGGAGATCAAGGCATACGGTATTGTATGCGGCAGCTTCTCACTCAAGGCTAATGCCGATGCTCTGCGCGAGCGCCTTGTCAACGACGGCTACAAGGCTGTTGTTGTGGTTAACGAGGCCGGAAAGACATACCGCGTTGTTTGCGCAAGCTTCGATACCAAGGAGGAGGCTGTGGCAGAACGCACCAAGTTCAAGGCAAGATATCCTGACAATCAGGATTTCCAGAGCGCCTGGATTCTCTACAGGAAATAACCTTGGGTAGGATTCTGGCAATTGATTACGGTACCAAACGTACCGGAATCGCGGTTACGGACCCGCTGCGCATAGTGCCCGGGGGACTGAAGACCGTGGCTACGCATGAGCTGAACGCTTTTCTGGCTGATTACTTCAGCAAGGAGAGCGTAGATGTCATTTTGGTAGGTCACCCCACCAATATGAACGGAGAGGAATCGGCCAGCATGACACAGATACGTCCGTTTGTGAACAAGCTCATAAAGCAGTACCCCGACAAGAAGGTGGTGATGTTTGACGAGAGGTTTACATCGGTCCTGGCTCAGAGGGCCATACTGGATTCCGGCATAGGACGTATGGCGCGCCGTAACAAGGCACTGGTGGATGAGGTGAGCGCCACCATCATCCTGGAGTCGTTTATGGATTCAAAACAGTATAAAGAGATATGATTTTACCAATCTACACGTATGGACAGAGTGTCCTGAAGAAAGAGGCCGAGGAGATTGACAGCAGCTATGAGGGACTGCCTCAGCTCATTCAGGATATGTTTGAGACACTTAAGAAATCCGAGGGCGTGGGCCTGGCAGCTCCGCAGGTGGGTCTTTCAATCAGACTCGTTGTGGTTGACCTGGATGCCATTTCCGATGACCAGCCTGAGTTCAAGGGTTACTTCCGTACGTACATCAATCCCTATATCGAGGAGACTGACGGAGCTATGGTTCCGTACGAGGAGGGTTGCCTGAGTTTTCCGGGCATCCATGAGAAGGTCAACCGCCCCGAGCGCGTACGCGTAAGCTGGCAGGATGAGAACTTCCAGGAGCATGACGAGTGGTTCGAGGGATTCCCCGCACGCGTGCTTCAGCATGAGATTGACCATCTGGACGGAAAGTGTTTCATTGACCGTATGTCACCCCTGCGCCGTCAGATGAACAAGAAGGCCCTGAGCTCGATCGCAGCAGGTAAGTTCAGCTGCGACTACAAGGTCAAGGTTGCACGCAAGTAATATATGAGAGTAGGGCGGACCATCATTGCCTTGGCTGTGGCCCTGTGGGGATTTTGCGCCCCAATGAAGGCTCAGATAAACACCGACCGTATGATGTCGGTGGGCCGGACCGCTCTCTATTTTGATGATTACGTACTCTCAATCCAGTACTTCAACCAGGTCATAAACGCCAAGCCCTATCTGCCGGAGCCCTATTTCTACAGGGCAGTGGCCAAACTCTCGCTTGAGGATTACCGCGGAGCCGAGCAGGACTGCAACTATGCGCTGCAGCGTAACCCGTTCGTGGTGAGCGCCTATCAGGTAAGAGGCCTGTCCCGTGTCTATCAGGGCCGATATGCGGACGCTATAAATGACTTCAGGGAAGGCCTGCAGCTGGATCCTGACAACAACGCCCTGCGCCATAACCTGATTCTCTGCCTGTCCCGTCTGGACCGTAATGAAGAGGCCCTCATGGAGGCCGATACGCTGGTGGCTCAGTCACCCAAATACGCTCCCGCACTGGCAATGAGATCGGACCTTCTATGGGATATGGGCGACAGCATAGGCGCGCTGGAGTGGGTGGACAAGGCACTGGATGTGAACCGTTATGACCCGGCCATGCTGCATCACCGCGGAGTGATGCTGGCCCGTCTGGAGCGTTATGAGGAGGCCGAGGCCGACCTGGACCGCTCCATCTATCTGGATCCCACCAATGCAGGTACCTACATTACCCGTGCCATGGTCCGCTATTTCCGTGATAACCTGAACGGTGCGCTTGATGACTACGATATGTCGGTAGTGATTGATCCGGGTAACATTACGGGTCATTACAACCGCGGTAACCTTAGGGCGCAGATTGGTGATGACAACCGCGCCATCGAGGATTTCGACATAGTGATTGCGGCCGAGCCCGACAACCTGATGGCTGTCTTCTATCGCGGTATCCTGCGTGACCAGACGGGTGATTACCGTGGTGCCGAGCAGGATATTACCCGTGTGCTTGAGGAGTACCCGCAGTTTACGCAGGGTTACCAGATGCGCAGTGAGGTGCGCGAGAAGCTGGGTAACCACCGCGGTGCCGAGGAGGATGCCCTTGTGGTGATCCGTGAGCAGAACCGCCGTTTCAACAACGCTATGGGTTATGCCGATGACCAGGACAAGGAGGATGACGGCAAGACCCGTGAGCGTAATGACAAGAACGTACGCAACTACCGTAAGATAGTGGTTGACGAGGATCTTGAGAACTCTACCGGATTCTCAAGCGAATACCGCGGAAAGGTCCAGAACCGCAATGTGGATGTCAAGTATCTGGAGCCGTTCCGTCTGACATACTTCAAGGATAATACGCAGGAGGTCAGCACTGTATACAGCAGCAAGGCTGTCGAGGAGCTCTCATCGAGCGGCTGTTTCATGGCTGCCCTGGAGCTTGAGAACCGTGAGGTTCAGCTGAGCGAGAGACAGATTGACCGCCTGTTTGCAGACATAGGCCTGCGCACGCAGTACATATCGGACAACAGCCAGTCAGAGGGTTGCCTGCTGCTGGCGCGTGCCATTGACTTTGCACTGCTGCAGGATTTCAGGAATGCGGAATCGGACCTGGATCTGGCGGTCAAGGTTGATCCCGACAACTGGGCCGTATGGTTCTGCCGCGCCCAGATAAGAGCCCGCTCGGTTGAGGCAAAGCGTGCCGAGCAGGAAGAGGATGGTAAGCCCGATCCCGGCTATCAGGGTGTGATCCGTGACCTGTCAAATGCAATTGAGCTGGAGCCCTCATTCGCTTTCGCTTACTACAACCGCGGCACATTCTACGCCATGACAAATGATATGCATTCTGCACTGGTTGATTTTGACAAGGCTATCGAGCTGGATGAGAATCTGGCGGAGGCCTGGTACAACCGCGGACTGGTTCTGATTATACTGAACCGCATGGATGAAGCGTTCCGTGACCTGAGCCGTGCAGGCGAACTTGGCATTTACTCAGCGTATAATATAATAAAACGCTTCTCCAAGTCCGAATAATTTGATAAATTCGCACGCTCAAATAGAAATTACTATAAAACAACATGATAAAGATTACGTTTCCCGACGGTTCCGTACGCGAATATGAAAGCGGCGTAACCGGTTATGAGATTGCTGAGAGCATCAGCCAGAGACTGGCACAGGATGTGTTGGCCTGCAGTGTGAACGACCAGATTACAGAGCTCAACCGCCCCATAACCACCGATGCTACCATCAAGCTGCACAAGTGGGAGGACGATGAGGCCAAGCATGCTTACTGGCACACCAGCGCCCACCTTATGGCCGAGGCTCTGCAGGAGCTTTATCCCGGCACACAGTTCGGTATCGGTCCGGCAATCGAGAAGGGATTCTACTATGACATCATGCCCCCAGAAGGCGTGGTCATCAAGGAGAGTGATTTTCCCGCCATCGAGGCCAAGATGAAGGAACTGGTCCAGAAGAAGGAGAAACTGGTCCGTGAGGAGATCTCAAAGGCCGATGCACTTAAGTTCTTCGCCGCCCGCGGCCAGAGCTACAAGAACGAGCTCATCGAGGATCTGGAGGACGG
>CADBXO010000009.1 GCA_902798685.1 uncultured Bacteroidales bacterium | reverse complement strand
TCGACAATCATACCACCCTTTGTGCGGCACTTGATGTAACCCTTTACGATCTCCTGTGAATCCAGAGCCTCGTTCACGCGGTCCCATGAGCGTGACTCACGAGCCTTCTTATGTGACAGAAGCAGCTGACCCTTCCTGTCCTCTGTGTTCTCAATGTAAACCTCAACTTCGTCACCTACCTTGAGGTCGGGGTTGTAGCGGAATTCGCTGATGGGGATGATACCATCGGACTTGTAACCGATGTTTACGATAACCTCGCGCTTGTTGATGGCTGTGACAGTTCCGTTGACAACCTCGTCATAAGCCTGCTCGAGCTGCTCTTTTGACATGCCTGCTGCGGCACTTCCGTTTTCAAAAGCATCCCAGTCAAATTCCTGAAGGGGAGCTACATTCTTTAAATCTTCCATTAGTTAAATTTTGAAACTAAGATAAAGTTAGACAATATGTTGTAAACACATGCCAAGGCCCCTTGGGCACTTAGCGGGCGCAAAGATAGCACTTTATTATTTAAATAAAGCGAAATCGGTTCAAAAATTAAAGTAAATCTGCAGGATACGCTCAGAATCCCGACTCCAGGACGTAAGGAACGCCGGCCGATGTAATGCCCGCTGCCTCCACGCTGAAGCGTTTGGTGATTGAGTTGTTGTAGAACTCAACCTTAGCCTTTCCCTCCTCGTCGGTTACTACGTTGGGGTTCCAGTAAAGGGTGCGGCGGTAATCGACATCACCGAAAATGGGACCCTCGGGGTACTCGGGTGAGTAGAACATGTAGGGTCTCGAATAACCGTCAACGGTGGTTATGCGCTTGTTTATCTTGAAGATATCATCGCGGGTGCTCAGTTCGGCTTCATCCTTGATACGGACATCAACCAGCACCAGTCGCCTGTAAAGGTCTTCGCCGAATATTTCCTGTATTGTGGAGTTCAGATAATCCTGATAGAGAGAGCATTGGGTCAGGATGTTCATGAGGAACATAGGTCTGTCGAAAACAATGATGCTCTTTATGTCCTTGGTGTCGATAGCACCGGGCGATCCGTATACGCCCTGATACAGATACTTCTTGTCGTTGTGGATGTAGAAGAACGGCTCCCATCCGTTTATCGAGCCTATGCCGGGGCCGCTGTCGCTGAGCACCACCTCATAGCCCTTGTCAAGAAGATAGCCCATAAGGTCTGTTGTGTAGTCGCCTTTGTCTAGTTCTATCTCCACGTCCTTGGCTACGTCAAAGGCTGTAAAAGTGAAATAGTCTATATACATGCGCTCCTCATCTATGTCCACATCGGGCAGCAGGAATCCGGTCTCGATATTGATGACTGTAGGGTACGGGTTCTCCTCTTCCTGATTCTTGGATTTCTTCTTCGGGTCTTTGCCCTTAATGCCTGTAAACACCAGTTCGCCCGGGGTGTAGGCCCTTGGCGCAGGTGATGTGGGACGGTCAATCTGAATTCGGGCACTGGTTCCGATAAGACGTTCGCGGTCTGTCTGGGCATTGATGGTGAACTTGGCCTTGTCGTAGAACTCGACTCCTATGTCAAAACCGAAGTAACCCATGGTGTCGGTCTTATAGTAGTAAACTTCAGTCTGTGACCTGTCCTGAGGAACCAGCGCCGCGCTTACTTCAACGTCTTTCATCTTCTTTTTGCCCGATGAGTTGAGTATCCAGCCGTTAAGGGTCAGGCTCTCTTCCATACGGTGTCTTTCGGCGAATTTCTTCTGGCCGGTCATGATGTCCCAGTCATAGCGTTCCCAGCCCTGTACAAGGCAGAGCAGGTCCAGAGCCTGGTCGCGTTCGGGGGCATCGGAATCAAAATACCAGGACGGGTGTTCGATGAAACCCTTAAGGTCCGATGACAACAGCATGGATGTCCTCAAGTCATCGGTGTAGGCGTTGTTCTGGGTGCGCGAATCACGTACAGACAGGCAGAAACGGTCGCGGAACGGATTGTCCTTGTCACTCAGGGAGAAGTCAAGAGTTATCTTCTCAAAAGGTCCGTAACTCTCCTTGTCGGTCGTCATCTTCAGCACCGGGGCTTTGGTGACTTTGCTCCGATGGTAGAATGAACGGCTGGAGTAGTTGATTCCGTTCTTGTCGAACAGATATATGCGGCATACTCCTTCGGGTACTCCGTGCAGGGAAATGATATGCTCGGCGGGGGCGGGACCGCTCTCGACAGTTCCAAAGTCCATAAGTTCGCCGCGGCAGGTGAGTCCCAAGCCCAGTGTCATTCCTGACAGGCCCTGGGTTCCGTTGACCTTGACTATTATACTGTCTGATCCCAGTGGATCTACCGTCATGACAAAACCGAACGGTTCGGCCTGCGGGAGGTCAAAAGAACGGGTGGTTCCGTCTACGGTTATCTGAACCTTATTGCGTTTCTCCTGCGGTGTAAAGGTGAACCAGCCCATTCCGTCATGGATGGTGCTGAATGTGATGTCCTTTCCCTCAACCTGTCCTGTGGCATCTATTCCGAATCCTGTGTCATCAGTGACCTTAAAGGCTACGCGGCACTCCTTGTCCATGATAAGATGACCTCCCTCGGGGTAGAATGAGGCGTTTATTTTACGCAGTTTCTCAGTCTTGGGACGGAATTCGGGGGCATCGGACCTCTTTATGGTGATAACAGGGCTTGACTCGTAATAGTTGCCCTCCTGCTTGGGCGGGTCATATACGGCCAGGACTCTTGAGAACATTATGTTTCTGTCAAAGTTGAGCATGTAACTGGTGTATGCACGGACCTCATAGAAACCGCTGGGATACTCCAGTACGCCGCGCTTTTCACGTGCCTGGCCGGTGGAGGCGTCCAGCAGGGCGAATGATCCGTCAGCCTGGCCTGCAACTATCTTGAGCTTTTCCTGCTTGAGCACTACTCCGGTAGGTGAGAGCAGGTCAACATAGAGAACCTTGCTCTGGGCGCGTCCCAGTGTAGAGGCGCTTGTTACGAATGCCTTGAACCAGATGGTCTCGCCGGTGTAGTATGACGTGTTGTCAAACTGCAGATATACTTTCTCCTGGGGAAAAAGGGAGTTGAACTGATGGATGTTGCCGGCATATTTCATCAGGGATTCCACTTTTGCGGACTGTCCCATGCAGGGGGCAGCCGCAATCATCAGCGACAATAATAACAGGGAGAATCTGGTTAGCATATGGTCTTTTTTTGTTGTGACAAAAGTAGTAAAAATGTGGATAAGTTATTAACTTTGCAATCCGTTATGATATACGGATTTGACAACGACAAGTATCTTAGGATACAGTCCGAACACATTAAGGAGCGCATAGCTCAGTTCGGCGACAAGCTTTATCTTGAGTTCGGAGGCAAGCTCTTCGACGATCACCACGCCAGCCGCGTCCTTCCCGGTTTCCAGCCTGACAGTAAGTTGCGTATGCTCAACCAGCTGAGCGAATACGCTGAGATCATTATTGTGATCAGTGCCGTTGACATTGAGAAGAACAAGGTTCGCAGTGACCTGGGTATTACCTATGACATGGACGTTCTGCGTCTGCGTGAGGAGTTCCAGAGCCGCGGTCTTCTGGTGGGCTCAGTGGTTATCACCCACTACAACGGACAGGCCAGTGCCGATGCATTCCGCGAGCGCCTGAAACGTCTGGGTATTGTGACCTACGTTCACTATATCATCGAAGGTTACCCCAATAATGTAGCTCTTATTGCATCCGATGAGGGATTCGGCCGTAACGATTATGTGGTTACGTCACGTCCTCTGGTCGTTGTCACAGCTCCCGGTCCCGGAAGCGGCAAGATGGCGGTCTGCCTGAGCCAGCTCTATCAGGAGCAGAAACACGGTGTCAAGGCCGGCTATGCCAAGTTTGAGACATTCCCCATCTGGAACCTGCCGTTGAACCATCCCGTAAACATAGCATATGAGGCCGCTACCGCTGACCTTGACGATGTGAACATGATTGACCCGTTCCATCTTGAGGCTTACGGCAAGACCACCGTCAACTACAACCGTGACATTGAGATATTCCCTGTGCTCGATGCACTCTTCAAGGGAATCTATGGTGAGAATCCGTATAAGTCACCTACCGATATGGGCGTAAACATGGCCGGTTTCTGCATCAGCGATGATGAGGTCTGCTGCCGTGCCGCCAAGGATGAGGTGATTCGCCGTTACTACACAGCCCTTAACGATATGGCCAGCGGCAAGAACAGTGAGACCGAGGTCAACAAGATTGCCCTGCTCATGAACAAGGCCGGAATCTCTACAGCCACACGCCGCACCACCGTTGCTGCCAAGGAGCGTCAGGAGGAAACCGGAGTACCGGCTGCCGCCATGGAGTTGTCCGATGGCACTATCATAACATCCAAGACTACATCTCTGCTCGGCCCGAGTGCTGCACTGATACTCAATGCAACCAAGCATCTGGCCGGTATTGACCATAACGTAAAGCTCATTCCTCAGAACATGATAGAGCCTATCCAGAAGACCAAGGTGGATTACCTGCACGGTAACAACCCGCGTCTGCATACTGATGAGGTTCTTGTTGCTCTCTCAATTCTGAGCCAGCAGGATGACAACTGCCGCAAGGCGTTGGATATGCTGCCTGAGCTCCGCGGCTGTCAGGTTCACTGTACCGTACTGCTCAGTGAGGTTGACCGAAAGATTTTCCGCAAACTGGGCGTGGGCCTGACCTGTGACCCGGTAAAGAAGAAGTATTTCCCTAACGGCAAGTAAAGATGGACCAGAAGGATGACCTGTTGACTGATGTGATGCAGGTGGCAACCGAGGCTGGGCATATAATGCTCGAGAACGGTGCCGAGATCTTCCGTGTGGAAGAGACAATGGAGCGCATTACCCGTCACTACGGTGTTGATTCAGGTCGTTTCTTCGTACTCAGTAACGGTATACTGACTTCGGGCGGAAACCGTTACTCGAATGTCGAGTTCATCCCCTTCAAGGGCGCCCAGCTTGAGAAGGTGGTTGCAGTAAACCGCCTTTCACGCGCCATTGAGAAGGGGGGCTGCACCATTCAGGAAGCCCGTGAGCGTCTTGCCGAGATCAGGAACATGAAAGCCAAGCCCTTCATGGAGCAGGTCATGGGATCTGCTGTGGGCAGCGGCGCTTTCTGTGCCATATTCGGCGGCAGCCTTCTGGACTGCGCTGCATCTTTCGTAGCAGGTCTGCTGCTCTATATCTTTGTGCTTTTGGTTAGCCGCCGCGGCATGTCCAAGATTGTCACCAACATTCTGGGAAGTATCCTGGCCACAAGCCTTTCGGTAGTATTTATCCGCATAGGATTCGGTGAGCATCCCGGTAACATGATCATCGGCTCACTTATCCCTCTTATTCCCGGTGTTCCCTTCACTAACGGTATCCGTGACCTGGCCAATGAGGATTACATTGCAGGTTCCACGCGAATGATAGATGCCCTGACGGTATTCTTCTGTATCGCTGCCGGTGTGGCTCTTACCTTCCTGGTGGACGGCCGTATAGAGAACGGTATCATCGTGCTGGACGGAATGCAGACAAGTGCCGATACTGCCGGTTGGATTATCCAGGCGATAGCAGCGTTTATCGGTACGGTGGGCTTTGCGGTTTTGTACGGAGTCCCGCGCAGCGAATATTTCCATGTGGGCTTTTGCAGCACAATCGGCTGGATGGCTTATCTGGCGATGCTGCGACTGGCAGGTGCCACTGTGGTCGAATCCAATTTCGTAGCCACTCTGGTGGTTGTACTGGTTTCCAGATTCATGGCGGTTGACCGCAAATGTCCGGTCATAGTGTTCCAGATATGCGGTGTGTTCCCGCTTATTCCGGGTGCCGGAATATTCTGGACCGTTTATTACATAGTGAACAAGGAACTGTCAACTGCAGTTTCCACAGGCTTCACTGCTCTTGGAGTTGCCGTAGCCATAGTTCTCGGCATCATCTTTGTGACTAGCCTTCCGGGGCGTATGTTCAAGATAGCCCAGAAGAAGGCATGATCCGCGTTTCGGTTTTTGACGACATGTCCCTCTGCACCGATGCCGAGGTGGAGCGTATGCTTCCATTGGTACCGGAACCACGCCGCAGTACTGCCCTCGGTTTCAAGCATACATTCGGGCGGTTTGCATGTCTCAAATCATATCTGATGCTTACGGAACTGCTTCAAGAAGAGTTCGGACTGGATGAATTCAGCATGGAGACCACCGAGCACGGCAAACCTTTCCTGACAGCTCATCCCGATATCCATTTCAGCATAAGTCATTGCCAGAAGGCCATTGCAGTTGCTGTCAGCGACAGTCCTGTGGGTATTGACGTGGAGTCTTTCCGCCACTTCAGTGACGGTTTGCTTGACAAGACCATGAATCCCGACGAGAAGGCCGCCATACTTTCATCGGAAGCACCCCAAGAGAAATTCGCCTCGCTATGGACATGCAAGGAGGCGGTATTTAAAATGCAGGGTACCGGAATAACCGATAACCTGCATCATATACTGTCCGGCGGTGTTACCACCGGCACCAAAATCAATCACGAAAAGGGTTACGCCCTGTCTGTTGCGTGGTAATCCACCAGTCCGTTCATGGGGCTGGTCTCAATCTTTCCTATTGTCATTCCGAGCGAATCGGCCGTCTCCTTCAACTCATCGGCAAAACTGCCTGCGAGTGAGCCCACGAAATGTACGGGCAGCCACGGCTTGTGGTAGTTTATCACGTTGCGGGTGAAGAACTCCGAGAAGCACTGGATTATCATCTTGTGAACCTCCGGTACGGAGCGTTTCTCATATACGAACGGCGCGAAACCGGCAATGAACCTGTTGGGCAGGGGCTTGCGGTAAACGCTCTCAATGATGCTCTCCTTTGTCAGGGAGTAACGCTCCAGGAATTCGCGGCTTACGGCCTCGGGCAGCTGGCGCTTAAGGCAGTCGCCGATCAGGCGGCGTCCCAGTGCGGCACTGCTGCCTTCGTCACCCAGGATATAACCCAGTGACGGTACCTGGTCAACGATCTCCTTACCGTTGTAAAGGCATGAGTTGGAGCCGGTGCCAAGTACGCATGCTACACCCTCGGCATGACCGCACAGGGCGCGTGCGGCTCCCAGCATATCGCTGTCAACTGCAATGGCGGCGTTGGGTATGAACTCCTTGAGCAGGGCGGCCATTTGGGCGCAGATGGACTCTGTGGCACATCCTGCACCGTAGTAGAATACCTCGCTTATTGCAGCCAAGTCTATGTTCTGTGTATTGGGCAGCAACTCGTTACGTATAATGCCTCTTATCTCCTCTTCACTCTGATGACAGGGATTGATACCCTGCGTCTTTACAGCCTTCAGGTCATATACGGTACTGAAGAATCCCCAATCGGTCTTGGTGGAGCCGCTGTCAACTACAAGTTTCATTGTTTCTTTCCAAAATCAGGTTCATATTTGATAATTGCCGATACTGCACAGGTTACGGCGCAGCAGGCTATAACCCAGATAAAGAATGTGCGGTATCCCATGCTTTCCTGGAGCATTCCGGATATCATGCCGGGCAGCATCATGCCAAGGGCCATGATTCCGGTGCTGATGGCATAGTGTGATGTCTGGTGTTCTCCGCGTGCAAAGTACATCAGGAACAGTGTGTATGCCGTGAAGCCGAATCCGTATCCCATCTGCTCAATGAATATGCAGGTGCTTACCAGAGCCATGTTATGTGTGGGGAACCAGCTCAGGTATACATATACCAGGTCAGGAACCGAAATGGCTGCAACCATATACCAGATGCATTTCTTGAGTCCGAAACGGGACAGTGTGATTCCGCCCAGGATACCACCCAACAGAAGTCCGATGACTCCCAGTGTACCCTGTGCAAAACCTACCTGACCCGTGGTAAGGGCCAGACCTCCTGCTGCGGCATCATCGACCAGGAACAGAGGGGCTATCTTACCCAGCTGTGCCTCGGGGAAACGGAACAGCAGTATGAAAAGCAGTGCGGGCAGGATATTCGGTTTCTTGAAATAGCTCACGAATGTCATTCCGAACTCCTTGAGGATATTGCTGCCGGATATGCCTATGGTGCAGTCTGCCACCGGGTGGGGCAGGATATAGGAGTGATAGAGCCAGAGCAGTATCATCAGACCGCCGGCGACCAGGAATCCCAGACTCCAGGCGCGTACGGTTGATCCGAACATCTTCTCAAACTGTCCTACCAGAATCAGGAGACCTCCCTGGCCGGCAATCATTGCTATACGGTAGGCTGTGTTACGTATACCCACGAACAGGGACTGCTCGCCCTCGTCCAGACCAAGCATGTAGAATCCGTCGATGGAGATGTCATGTGTGGCCGAACTGAACGCCAGCAGCCACATGATGGCAAGTGACCATTTGAAGAAGTTGGTGGTGTTGAGCGTCAATGCCACGCCGGCCAGACCTGCTCCCAGAATCAGCTGTGTGAGCAGCAGCCACCAGCGCTTGGTCTTGACCAGATCCACAAACGGGCTCCAGAACGGTTTGATCACCCACGGCAGATAAAGCCAACTGGTATACAATGCCACATCGGCATTGCTTATACCCAGTTGCTTGAACATGATGGCCGATACCGTAACGACCAGCACGTAAGGTAGTCCTTCGGCAAAATACAGTGTGGGTACCCATGCCCACGAAGCTCTTGGTGATGCCATTTACTTTGCGGGGATGGCCTCTTTAAGGGTGTTGATTACGTTCTGGCGTGCCTCGGGGGTGGGGTTACGCTTAAGGGTTGTGCCCTCAACCATGTTCAGGTCAGGATACTGAGCCTTGAGCTTGTTGTATGAGTTGGTCAGATTGCTGCTGCCTGAGGTTGAGAATATGATGACGGTCTTGCCTTTAAGGTCACTCTGCTCAATGAATGTATTGATGATGTTGGGCGCTGCATCGCCCCAGATGGGGAATCCAATGAACACTACATCGTAGCTTTTCAGTTTATCTGGCTTGCCTTTTACCTCGGGACGCAATGCCTTGTCGGCCATCTCCTTGAAGGCGCGTGCCTCGCGGTTACCCAGGTTTACATCATCAGTGGTATAGGGCTGAGCACCCTCAATCTCAAACAGGTCAGCGCCGGTAACGGTGCCCAGTTCCTGTGCCAGTGACTTGGTGGTTCCTGTGGGTGAGAAGTAGGTAATCAGTACTTTAGGTTCCTTTGCGGCGCAAGCGGTCATAATCATTACCGCAAGCGTAAGAATAAGACTTTTCTTCATAGTTTTATCTTTGTTTAGTTAGTTGCTGTCTGAACTGCGAATATATGAAAAAAAGAGAGTATCTTCGCCATGAACAATAATTGAATTGCATATGATACTTACAACAACTCCGACCATCGAAGGTCGTACCATTACCGAATACCGTGGTGTAGTGTTTGGCGAGGTTATTACCGGTGTAAACTTCATAAAGGACTTTGCAGCCAGCATTAGGGATTTCGTGGGCGGCCGCAGCGGTTCTTACGAGGATGAACTGCTGAACGCCCGTGCGCAGGCCATGAGGGAACTCGAGGAGAGAGCATATAAGGTAGGGGCCGATGCGGTCGTCGGCATCGATATAGATTATGAGGTGCTTGGCCAGAGCAACAGCATGCTCATGGTAACCGCCTCAGGTACTGCAGTAAAACTGGGATAAGGATATATGGGGGGAAGACGGCATAGCCTCAAGGTCCGGCTCAGGGCGTTTCATATCTGGCAGCTTCTGGGTTACAGTCCCTGGAAGTCGGAATGGACCGTGGTCGATGACAAACCGGAGGGTAATATAAAGGGCTTCTATCGTGGCGCGTTTGACAGCATACCGTTCCTGAACGATGATGCCAAGCGTACGTTCGTGCACCTGCTGCTGCGTCCGGGTTACATGATCCGTGACTACATAAAAGGCAAACACGATATGTATCTTGCGCCGCTTACATCACTTATAATCTTCTATGCCTTCTTCTCGCTGGTGTCATCAATAGCCCATCCGGATTTTGAAGGTAAAAAGGAACAGAGCCAGGTAGTGGAATCGGATTCCTTAAAGAACAGAATCAGTGTTTCGCTGAGTTTCTCAGATGATTCGCTCTATACGGATACAGACCAGGAGATAGCAGCCAGGATGTCTCAGTTTATTTCTGTCGCGGATACCCTGATGTTTCTGAATAGATATCCCGAGGCTATAAACTCTCCTAAAAGAGCATCCCTGGCTGCTTTTGAGAGTGCTCTCCGCAGCCAGGGCATAAACTACTTCCTTGGCATATTCCTGCTTATGTGGCCTGCTATGCGCATAGCGCTGCGGAAACAGTCCGTGGGGTGGGCTGCCTCCGCAACGGCTTCAGCGTATATACTGTGTCAGTTCAGTTTCTTCATGCTGTTTGTGCTCATCCTCTCTTTGGGTCAAAAGAATGAGATAGGCCCATTCTTTATGGGACTGATCATAATGATAAACTATCATCAGTTGTTGCAGACAGGTTTCCGCAAGAGCTTATGGCTTACCGTAAAGACCGGCCTGTACATGTTCTTGCTCATTCTCTTATTCGTGCTGCTCGTTGCCATAGTCATTGCTGAGATTGTTTGAGGCTCTCCTTCTGGCCGCTGAATGATGTGGGAGTTGAGCCGAACTTGAGTGAGAATGTGATCTCATCGTTCAGAATCTCACCCTCGAACTCGGTTACGGTGTAGTTGGGGAACGGGTTACCCATTGCCAGAGGAATTGATGTCTCTGATGAGAGCAGGGTTACGTTACCGTTCTTGGCAACTGTAATGTTAGGAATGGTGATGTCCATGGCCGGCATTCTGTTTGCCAGTTTGGCCTTGAAGATGGTGATTGAAACAGAATCAGCCTTCTCTGAAGGGTTGATGCTGATCTTTGTGTCAGGGGTCTCGCAGTCACCGCTTGATGCGTTTGCAAGGAGCGTACCCTTATAGAATACGGTGTCGTTGCTTACTGTGATCTCTTCCTGTTTCTCAGTCTCGGGCTCCTGCTTGTCGCAGCTTACCATTACTGCTGCAAGTGCAGCCATTGCAAATAAAATCTTCTTCATGTTGTTATAGTTTTAAAGTTATACCTGTCATTATAGTACGGGGCTTGGAGGATGCAAAGAACTCGTTGCCCATGGATTTGAAGTAGAAGCAGCGGCCGGACTCATCGGTCAGGTTGTCGGCTCTGACGTAAAGTTCCCAGTCATTGAATACGATTGCCACGCGCGCGCCGGCCCTGAGGCGGAACGGCTCCCTCTGTGTTCCGGATTCGTTCCAGCAGAACGGACCCTCGCCGCGAAGTGAGGCATCAACGTCCAGTGTCTTGCTACCTATATTGAAGCTGTATCCTGCGTTTACATAGAGTGTGTGCTCGGGCACGTAGGGCAGGCGGTTGCCTGAGTAGTCGTTGTTGCCGTCGTTGAAGCTGACAAAGCGGGCGTCACACCATGCGTATGATATGTGTGAGCGGAACTGCCCCGGATTCCAGCCAAGCTCGGTCTCCACGCCCATGCTGCGGCTGCGTCCGGCATTGGTCATCATGCGACCGGTTGACATGCCCGGAGGGAACACCGTGAGCTGCTGGTTCCTTACATCCATATAGTAGGCCGATACCTCCACGCTGAATGACTCATGACGGATGCGTGTGCCTGCCTCCATGTTCCACGCGGTCTCGGGATCATACTCGGTGTTCTTAGCCGATACTGATATGAACGGCCTGTCCAGATAAACGCCCATGTCATTCATGGTGGCGGTCATGGTCATGTTCTGCAGTATGTCCGAGAATATCTGGGTGTTGAATCCGCCTGCTCTGTAACCTTTTGATACGGTCGAGAAGAGTGTTATCGCACTGGATGCCTTGAAGAGCACCGACAGTTTGGGCAGCACCTCAAAGTGGCTGTGGCTTACCGTACCTTTATAAGGAATGGAGAGGTCACGGTCGGCCGTCATGATAGGTTCAAAGCGGTAGTGCAGGCGGGTTAAGCAGTCATAATCCATGGTGCCGCCCTCATAGTCAAACCTTACGCCGGCGGTGATGAGCCATCGGTCCAGGTCAAAGACTGACTCGTGGAACAGCGCTGCGTTCCAGGTGTCGATCATGAAATCTGAATAAACCGGCATCTCCATGTCTGATATTGCCAGATAACCTATCTCCGTGGGGATATGGCTGTTGGCGTTGTTCAGTATCAGGGTCTCAATGCCGTCCCGTTTGAATGTGACCGGGGCCGACAACTGATTCAGCCGGTAGAATGTGAACAGGCCGGTCTGCGGCTGCCAGAGTGCCTCCTCATCAGCCCTGCGTATGGTCAATTCCATGGTGCCGGCACCGCTCAGCTGCTTCTGCTGCAGGGTAAAGATTGACTTCTCGGTATAATCCTGGTCCATGCGCATATCATCGGCCAGCAGTTGGAGCGATGCGGTGGCATCAGTTACCAGCAGCTCTCCGCGACGGTGCAGGCGGAAGCCCTCAATGACCGACAGCCTCTTGTAACTGCCCTCATCATTATATGATACGGGGTACTGTGTGCCCTCCTTCCACATGCCGTAGGCAAAGCCGCCCTCCTTTGAGATGTTGGCCGACAGGGTGTTGGTCATGCAGAGACGCTCGGTGCAGTGACTGACCCATTTCCAGCGCAGGGCAAGGCCGTCGTAAGGATCACAGGTCTCACCCTTAAAGGCGTTGTTGAAGAAACCGTCTGTATGACGGAAAGTGGCTGACAGGGCGCTTTTGCCCGCCGTGAATGAGATTCCGGCCCTAACGGTGTTTGCCGTACCGTATTCAATACGGAGGGTGGGCCGGTAATCATCACACGGTGAGAAAGTGCTGAGCGAAAGGACCCCGCTCATGGCATTGCGACCGTACAGGGTGCCCTGCGGTCCGCGCAACATGGTAGCTCGGCTTACGCCCTCCCAGTCAAAATCATAGGCGTTCTTGTCAATAACCGGAATACCGTCAATGTAAAGGCCCATTACAGGATTCTCCATTCTGGAGCCCAATCCACGCAGATAGATGGTTGAAGTAAGTGATGCCCCGTAGTCCGGGATGTGTAGTCCTGGTATGATCGATGACAGCGCATTAGGACGATATGTGCTGCTTTTCTGTAATGTCTCGAATGATATGGCCGATACGGCCGACGCAACCCTTTCCAATGGAACCTGCTCTTTCACGGCAGCAATCGTTATCATGGGCAGTTGCTGCGTCAGAGTATCTTCCAGAGGTGAGAATACTGCAAATAGGGATAAAAGAACCATTGCTGTCATAGCGGTTGCAAAGGTCCGCAAAAACAGCGTTGGATTTTAGAACGGAAATTACAGGAATTAGGATTATCCTTGCATGGCCTTGCGGAACTCCGACGGGGTCTGTCCGGTTTCGCGCTTGAAGAATCGGGCAAAGTAGGACTGATCCTCCAGTCCCACTGCCGTAGCCACCTCAATTATGGGCAGGGAGGTATCGGCCAGAAGTCTTTTGGCCCTGACCAGACGGGCGTTGTCAATCCAGTTACCGACGCTGTGTCCGGTTGACTGCTTGACCTGACGACTCAGGTAATTCTCGCTGATGCCGGCGGCCTGGGCATAATCGGTAAGGTTGCCTATTGTACGTCCCGGATCAAAGACTGACTCCAGGAATGTGTTGACGGCCTGCGGTACCACCGGTGACTGACCGGTCTTGAGACGTGAGACAAAGAGGTCAAGCGCCTTCTCTGTAAACACCTCGTCACCCTTGTCGAATGATATCTGAATCATGTTGAAGAGCTCGGCCATAAAGACACCCTCATCAAACCAGAAGGCCTGATGGAGCGGGGCGGTCATGTACCTGAGAGGCTTGGAATCCGTAAGGGAGGACAGAGAAAAAGCGCCCGTATACCCCTGGGCATTATTGAAATACCTTATGGTAAACGGGCACTCTGATGGAATTATAAGCACGTGTCCGGGCTGGCACAGATAGGTGTTGCCGTCGGTCTCGACAAGGACCTCACCAAGAGTCACGTAGATGAAACCTATCAGCGGAAGTCTTGCTTCCGGAACCTCATCGGTCCCCGTACCTTTTCCCAGGCGCCTGATATAGAATCGGCACTTGGTAAGGTCTATGCGGGAATCAAAGTGAGGTTTAGGCTGCATGTCGGAAGGCTGGGGCTCAGGCTCAGAACCTGAAGTAGAACTCAGCCCAAATTTCGTTCCAGTTTGAAGATGTGGGAGCGTCGTTCACGTAGTTGTACTGAAGCTGCAGCATGAGGTTCTTGTGGATCTGCATGTTGGGAGCAAGGCAGTACATGGTACGTGCGGTCTCCTTTGAAGCCTGGTCGCGATATACGTCATACTTGGCGTAAACCTTGAGCCAGTCAGTGCAGGGAACACCTACGGCTGCGTACCAGCCATCGGCCTTACCGGCACCAAAGAATGAGCCGTCCAGAGCATTGTACTCACTGATCTTATGACCCTTTGAGTTCACGTACTCAGCACGTGCGCTCCAGTCATTGTGCTCGTACTTGGCAGCCAGAGCCCAACGGTTACGGTCAACTGTAACACCGCTGGCGGTGTAGTTGCCCTTCCATGCGAATGCACCGATATAGAGGTCCTTGATAGGCTGAACCTGCAGAGTACCGATAACGTCCTTGGTTGAGTTTGCATCGGCTGCATTGATACCCTGACCGTTCATGAGCTGGAGCTGATAGTGGATGAGACGATAGCTTCCGTCACCCATGGGGAGCACGTCACCCTGGATCTGGATACCCTGGTCGCGGCCGCCTACAGAACTGCCCTCACCGCAGTAGTCGCCCATGCCTGAGAACTTCTTGATAATCTGTGAATAGTCACCGAAACCGACGTTCCAGGGGTTATAGGGGTTCTCAAACAGGAAGGCACGTTTGTACTGACCAACCTTTACAGAGAACTCTTTCCAGTGGGTCCACTCAACGAAGTAGTCCTTCATGTGGAAAGATGCGTTGTTAGCCTGGATCTGAACGCGGTACTTGAAATCTTTCAGGATGGTTCCGTCAACGTATGCACGGATAAGACGCTGGCTGAAACCGTTGCCGCCGTTCTGACCGGCCTGGTCGGTATATGTGTACTTGCCGATAACGTAACCGCCGAATTTGGGGGTGCTGGCAAAGTCTGATACATTACGTCCGTACTGCATTTCCTGGGCCATGGCGGGAGCGATGGCAAGGCATGCTGCAATAACTGTCAAGAAGAGTTTTTTCATTTTAAAGTCTATTTCAAAATTATGTGTTTATCAGATAGTTGCGAACGGGAACAGCTTGGTGAGCCAGAAGAAGCCCAGAACAAAGCCTATTGCTCCGATGATGATACCAACCTTGGTCATATCCTTGGTCTGGACAAGACCTGTACTTGATGCGATGGCATTAGGAGGTGTTGATATCGGGAACAGCATAGCGATTGATGCGCAGACAGCGATGAATGAGATCATGGCGTGTGTACCGCCCAGAGCAACGAATGATGCGTTGTTGGATGCAGCGGGATCGGCCATACCCTCGGCAACCACAATCAGGATCGGGATAAGCAAGGCTGCTGTAGCCGAGTTGCTGATGAAGTTTGAAAGGAAGTAGCAGACCAGACCTGCGATGATGAGTACCAACAGTACGCTCATCGATCCGAACGGTATGGCATTGATAAGAACCTTGGCCAGACCTGTACCCTGAAGTGCGGTACCCAGAGCAAAACCTCCGGCAACCAACCACAGGACAGTCCAGTTGATCTCCTTGATATCCTCCTTGGTGAAAATGCCTGTCATGGTGAGAACGCCCAGCGGGATAAGAGCAACTACGTTTGAGTTGATACCGGTAAGGCTCTCGGTTGCCCACAGCAGGATGGTGCCGATGAATGTGATCCATACTACGTATGTCTTCCAGTCAACGGGACGCTTGTTTGCGGGAATGTCAAGTACCAGCTTCTTGGTCTTGAAGGGGAACAGCAACTGAAGGATAACCCAAGCGACAAGAATCATAATCAGCACGTAGGGAATCATTCTGATTGACCAGTCTGAGAAACTAACATCATAACCTGCCTCTGTCAGGAAACGTACGGCTGTAGCATTGGGAGGTGTACCGATAGGTGTGCCGATACCACCGATGTTTGCTGCTACTGGAATAGCCAGTGAAAGTCCGATCTTACCCTTGTCATCCGACGGCAGGACTGACAGCACGGGAGCCAGGAAAGCCAGCATCATGGCTGCGGTAGCGGTGTTTGACATGAACATTGAGAATACTGCAATCACAATAAGGAATCCAAGCAGAACCATGCTCGGTTTGGTGCCGAAAGGCTTGAGAAGGATTCTTGCCAGGGTTACGTCAAGTCCGTATTTTTCGGCCATGATAGCAAGTACGAAACCTCCCATGAACAGCATTACAACCGGGTCGGCGAATGAGGCCATGAGGCTCTTGTAACTTACCAGTGTTCCGAACTTGGGATCGCAGAACAGACCGATACCCTTGTCGGATATGGTCAGCAGCGTAAGCACAATCAGCAACAGTGATGTTGTCCAGTTGGGGATGATCTCGAACATCCACATCAGGGCTGCAAATACGAACAGGGCGATGACGCGCTGCTGAACTACTGTGAGGGCTTCGATACCGTAGAAACTTACAGGAACGGCCCAAAGGAAAATGGTCACTGCCAGGACTATGGGCAGGAGGACACACATTTTGACGTTTAATTTCTTGTCGCTCATATGATAGAATCGTTTTTTTTGTATACGCTTAGTATTTATATGCTTTCAGAGAGCGTGCAAAATTACTCATTACGTGTACCTTATTTAATCGGCACTAAATGTTATTTTCTATATGATTATTCGCAATTACCGATAAATAGAGTAATTTTGTACGGAATAAACGCTCAACAATGGAATTAAGGCAGTTGAAATACTTCGTGGAGGTAGCCAGACTCAAGAGCTACTCTCTTGCTTCAAAGACTCTTTTCATTACCCAGAGTACCATATCGCAACAGATACGCAAACTGGAGGAAGAACTTGGTGTAGAGTTACTTACACGTGATACCCGCCATGTGATCCTGAGTGATTACGGTGAGCAGTTCTATCCCTGTGCGGTTCAGGTGCTTGACGATGCAAGAGCCGGTAAGGACCGTATCCGCGACGTGGTCAACCTTCATGTGGGAACCCTCAGCGTGGGCTCCACATACGCATTCAGCCTGCTTCTGAAACAGACCGTACTGGATTTCTACCGTGAATTCCCGCACATAAAACTCGATATCATCATCACCTCCAAGGAGGAACTCCGTCAGAAACTCCTGGACCGTGAACTGGACCTGGCGCTTACATACAAATCACCTATCGGTGAGGACCGTATAGAGTCACATTTGCTGTTCCAGAGCCGCCTCTGCCTTATCGGCCGAAAAGGTACTCTCAAGGGAGTAGGCAAGGAGGTCAACGTACAGGATCTTTCCCGTTTCCCGCTTGCTCTTCCGTCCAAGGGACTGCAGGCAAGAGATACGCTTGAATCAATACTCTACACTGAGGATGTCAACCTTGATATCCGACTGGAAATCAACAGTGTACGTTCGCTGCTTGATCTGGTGAGCAACAGTTCGCTCATGACCATGCTTTCCGAGGAATCCATACATGATTTCCCCGGTCTGGAGGCTGTTCCTATTGTTCATCCCGACGGAAGAATGGATGGTTGCTACCACTACCTGAAAGGCTCATACCACAAGATGGCTGCACAGAAATTCGTGGAGATGCTGATGCAGCGAAATTCGTCCAACCGAAACCTCAGGCTTCTCTGATTTATCGTTTTTATCAAACAATTCTATAGAAACAAACCAATTTCGCCGATAAAAACGAATTGTCTTTCTGTCTATCTTTGCCGCGGTTTTAGCTGGATCGTTCCAGCGAAAAAGTGTTTAATTGGTTGATAATAAGTGGTATGCAGAAAACATTCTTAGGTTCGGAACTGGTGCAGGAGAAGGATAAACAGAAATCACTTAAAAAAGCCTCAATGCCCTTGTCTCGTAGAGCAATGAAGGTCCTTTTGGGTGTGATCGTTGGATTGGTAGTGTGGAATTTGCCTTCTTCGGTATTCGGAATCGAGAACCTGACAGTGATAGAACAGCGGGTCATAGCTCTGTTCTGTTTTGCTACCATAATGTGGATCACCGAGGGAATCCCGTCATGGGCTACCTCGGTGGCCATCATTGTCGTCCTGCTGTTTACAGCGAGTGACAACAGTCTGGTCTTTTTCAGGCTGCATGCCGATGAGAATCCGTTGTTCGGCACACTCATGTCAAGCAAAAAGATCATGGCATGCTTTGCCGATCCGGTGATAATGCTGTTCATAGGCGGTTTTATGCTTGCCTTTGCGGCAACCAAGGCCGGACTGGATGTCAAACTGGCCAAAGCGCTGCTCAAACCGTTCGGAAGAAAATCGGAGAACGTACTGCTGGGATTCATCCTGGTTACCGGAGTGTTCTCAATGTTCCTGTCAAATACTGCAACTGCCGCCATGATGCTCACATTCCTGACTCCGGTCATCAAATCCCTGCCTACGAACGGCAAGGGACGTCTGGCCCTGGCACTCGCCATTCCTGTAGGTGCCAATCTGGGTGGTATAGCGACTCCCATAGGAACTCCTCCTAACGCCATTGCAATCAAGTTTCTCAATGACCCCAACGGTATGGCCATGAACATCGGATTCAGTGACTGGATGATGATCATGCTTCCGCTTACCATAGTCCTGCTTATTCTGGCATGGCTCGTAATCCGTCTTCTCTTCCCGTTCACCCAGAAACAGATTGAACTCAAGATCGAGGAGAATCCCGAGCGTGTCCTCAAACCCTGGCAGGAGATAACGGTTTACGTGACATTCGCGCTCACCGTTCTGCTCTGGATGAGTGACAAGTGGACTCATGTCGACGCCAACGTGGTTGCCATGCTGCCTGTGGGCGTGTTCTGCGTGACACGTATCATAACCAAGTATGACCTTGCCGAAATCAACTGGTGCATCCTGTGGATGGTTGCCGGAGGTTTCGCACTGGGACTTGCCCTGCAGGATTCAGGTCTTGCCAAGCATCTGGTCGAGTCCATCCCGTTCAACGAGTGGCCTCCCGTGCTCATGATCATCGGCTCAGGTCTTATCTGCTACGCACTTGCCAATTTCATTTCACATACAGCTACGGCCAACCTGCTCATTCCTATACTGGCGCTGGCAGGAGCATCGGCCGCTCAGAACCTTGAACCTTACGGAGGCGTCACCACGCTTCTGGCCGGTGTGGCCCTGGGATCTTCACTCTCCATGATCCTTCCGATTTCAACCCCGCCCAATGCTCTGGCACATTCGACCGGATTCATAGAGCAGAAGGATATGATCAAGGTCGGAGCCATAATGGGTGCCATAGGTCTTATACTTGGCTACACCGTTCTGGTGTTTGTAGGAAAATGGGGACTGTTATGATTTAATTTGAGACAAACGATATGAAAAAGACTATGTTAATTGCCGCCATCGTAATACTTAGTGCGGCATCATGCAACCAGAAAAGCAAGTCTCAGTTTGAGCGTAGGGTGGCTGACTATGCAGTCGTTGAGATACCTACTCCCGACCTGAGCGGTATTACCGATAACGGCAAGGAGGTACTGAACCTGTACCGTTTCATTGCCGACGAGATTGACGCCATTTACTGGGAACAGTATTTCGGTGACAAACAGGATCTCTTCAAGGACATCACGGATCCTGTGCAGAAAACTTACGCAGAGATTAACTACGGTCCCTGGGACCGCTTTACGGGGGAACCGTTCGTAAAGGGTTATTTCAACTGCCTCCCCGGCGCCAGGTTCTATCCTGCCGATATGACCCTTGACGAATTCAATGCATGGGACAACCCTGACAAGAACAGTCCATACACTCTCATTCGCCGTGCTGCAGACGGTTCACTTGAGACTGTATGGTACCATGATGAATACAAGGATCATCTGGACAAGATTGCCAACTACCTGACTGCGGCTGCCGACATCACCATCAAGCCCAGTGTGAAGAAGTACCTGTTGGCCAAGGCCGATGCCCTGCGCACGGACAACTATTACGAGAGTGCGATGGCATGGCTGGATATGGATGACAGCAAGATGGACCTGGTAGTAGGTCCCAATGAGGCTGCCGATGACCAGTTGCTTGGTATCAAACGCTCTTATGAGGCTTTCGTATTGCTCAAGAACCAGGCACGCACCGAGCAGCTCATGAAATACGTTTCCCGCATCGAGGAGTTCCAGCAGGACCTTCCCGGCGATTCAGCATACAAGACCTTCCAGCCGGGTACAGGCTCGAACATTTTCTCATGCAACGCCCTTTATTATGCCGGTAAGGCAAATGCCGGAATCAAGGTAATAGCCCTTAACCTTCCGTTTGATGCCGACGTACAGCGTGACCGCGGTACACGTACCATACTCTTGGAAAACATCATCAAGGCCAAGTACAACCATATACTGAACCCCGCAGGCCAGGTCCTCCTGGAATCAGAGTATGCCGAACATATGTCTGATGACGCATTCTTCTGGAACATAGTATTCCGTGAGGTTGCCCATGGACTGGGTGTAAAGGAAACCGTGAACGGAAAGGGTAGTGTAGAGGAGGCTCTTGGAAGTGCAGCCCTTACTTTCGAGGAGATCAAGGCCAATGCCGCCGGAATGCTTCTGGTAAGCAAACTTCAGAACCATTTTGATATACGCGACCTCTTTACCAAGGAGGATGCCCTGACCACGTTCTTCGTTTCTCTGGTGCGTTCCGAGCGTTTCGGCGAAGGCTCAGCACTGGGTAGGGCCAACATAATTATTTACAATTATCTGCAGGAGGCAGGTGCATTCCAGCGCAAGGCATCGGGACAGTATTCCCTGGATTTTGCCAAGATGGAGGCTGCACTTTCTGACCTTACTGCTCTGGTGCTCAAGACACAGGCAACAGGTGACCATGCATTTGCCGCAGACTTTGAGAAACGTTACTCAAAGCGCAGCGACAGTTACAATGAGGATCTGATGAATCTGGGGCTGGAAAAGATTCCCGTCGATATACGTTTCAAGTAAGACAGGACCTCACGAAAGCCAGTAGTCATGGTCGGTTGATTTGGCAATCTCTGCCACACCGTCCTTATACAGTATGATTATGGGCAGTCCGGTCTGGAGCGGAATGTAACTGCCGTTGAGACGTACGTGAGGCTGCTTGAAAGAGAGCTTGAAAACGTCAAATCCGTCCTTGCTGCCAACAAAAGAGACATTCTCGGCATTGAGTTTTTCGGCTTTTGCCAATACTTGTCCGGGTATAATCATAAGTCAACGCTTTCTATGTATAATGTTTGAAAGCGTAAAGATAGTGTTTTACTTGCAAATGTTTCAGTTACAGCGCCATGAAATAACGGCGGTCTGTTTCAGGAAGTTTTTCAATAGCATAGCGAAGCATGGTTCGGGGCATTGCGTGACAGCGCGGCTCCAGCCATGCTTTCAGTTTATCCGTATCACGCTTGCCTGCCTCACGCAGCAGCCAGCCCACCGCTTTATGTATAAGGTCATGCTTGTGATTCAGCAGTATTTCGGCGATGGCGTATGTATCGGCCGTCTCTCCGTGTCGGATGAACTGCATGGTGCTTACCATTCCGATGCGCTGCTCCCACATGGTCTTGCCGTTGCGGGCCAGGTCATAGAGCAGGGTGCGGTCCTTGTCCAGCAGCCAGGTGCCAAGCAGGGGATAGCATGACAGGTCAACCAGATCCCAGTTGTTGATGCGGTCGGTGTGCGACAGATAGAAATCAACGCTCTGCTGCTGCAGTCCGGGATTCTTTTTGTTGTGGCTGAATATCTCTATAAGGGTTAGCAGCGCGGCCAGACGGACCTCATGATACTGGCTGGTCACGCACTCCTCAAGGTCGTCAAAACTTACCCTTGGCCAGCACTCCTTTACCACTCCGCGCGTAACTGGTACCTTTATGCCCAGGAACCTGTCGCCGTAGCCGTACTGGCCGGGGCCGGTTTTGAAAAAGCGCATCAGGCCCTCCACCTGGGAGGGGTCGGCATGGTTGGAAATCTGCTCAAGCAGTATGTTCATAGATGCTTTTTACGATTTGAGCGGCAGTGGAGAGTGTTTCGGGCTTGCCTGCATCGACCCATTGTGACGGATCGCACTCCACCATCTGCAGATTAAGGTTACCGGCATTGCTCACATAGAAATCGGTTATGCCGAATCTCTGCTCCGGTATGGCATCCAGCAGCGGCAGCACACTCTTTGATATTACGTGTATTCCCTGGAATGCATAGGGAGTGTACTTTGTCTTGTCAAAATCCGATAAGGGAGAACGGACCTCACCCGTCTTTTCATTGCTCCATCCGCAAAGTGCGCCCCTATTATTAAAATAGAGGTATCGGGATGTGCTGCGGCGGGCGGTCAGCAGGGTGGCATCGGCACCGCTTTTAATATGGGTCCGGTAAAGACTATTAAGGTCTGTGTTTGAGAATATGTCTACGTTGTGGACCAGCAGGGGTGAGTCATCCTTAAGCAGGTGCATGGCCTGACGGATTCCGCCGCCTGTGTCCAGCAGCAGATTGCTCTCATCGGACAGGGTTATGTCAAGACCGAAGTTGTTGTTCTGCCTGAGATAGTCTTTTACCTTGTCTGCAAAGTGGTGGATGTTGATTACAAAACGGTCAAAGCCGGCCGATGCCAGGTGACGCAACTGGTGCTCCAGCATGGTGCGGCCCTGAACCTCAACAAGTGCTTTGGGGCGGTCAGCGGTGAACTCCCCAAGTCGTGTGCCAAGTCCGGCGGCAAGAATCAGTGCGTTCATAGCTGTTTGCTGGTGCCTTGTTCGCGGTGCTCAAGCAGGATGTTGATGCGGTCACCGTATTTGAGTTTCAGATGCTCTGCCATATGGTTGGCGCAGTAGAGTGAGCGGTGCTGACCTCCGGTGCATCCGAATGATACCATCAGGTTGGCAAAGCCGCGCTCTATGTAACGGTCAACTGAAGGATCCACCATGCCGTATGCATGCTCAAGGAATTTCTGTACCTCACCTCGCTCCTCAAGGAACTCAATGACGGGAGCATCGGCCCCGGTTATCTTCTTGTAGCAGTCATACTTGCCGGGGTTGTGCATGCCGCGGCAGTCAAATATGAATCCGCCGCCGTTGCCGCTGTCGTCGTGGGGCAGGCCCTTGCGGTATGAGAAACTCATTACGCGTACGGTGAGTTTTACGTTCTCCGGTGCGGGCTGCGGGTTGAACTGGGGCAGTTGAATGATCTCTCGCAGCAGCTGTGTAAGATAGGGGCATCCCTCTATATCCTGATGGAGCAGGTCACGGAGGTTGTCTATAGCGGCCGGAATGCTCTGCATGAAGTGAGGCTTGCGCTCAAAGTAACCGCGGAATCCGTATGCGCCCAGAACCTGGAGCGTGCGGAACAATACTATGTTGTGAAGGCTTGCACGGAACTCCTTTTCGCTTACCTTGCGGAATGGGGCAAGAGCCTCCAGATATACATCTATAAGGTGTTGCTTGAGTCGGTCAGGATAAGCGGCGCGTGCCTGCCAGAGGAACGATGCCAGATCATACTCAATAGGACCGCGTCGGCCACCCTGGAAATCTATGAACCAGGGCTCACCGTCCTTAACCATAACATTGCGTGCCTGGAAGTCGCGGTACATGAATGTATCATAAGGTGCATCCTTTAGCAGCAGTGTGGCAAAACTATCAAAGTCATCCTCCAGGCGGGCCTCATGGAACTCCAGGCCGACAGCCTTGAGGAAATTGTATTTGAAATAGTTCAGGTCCCAGAATATACTGCGGCGGTCAAAAGACTCGCAGGGAAAACAAACCGTGAAGTCCATTCCCTGTCCGCCTTTGAACTGCAGCTGCGGCAGTAGGCGTATTACCTTTTCAAGAAGCTGGGTCTGCTCAGCAGAGTATTCGCCGGTTTCACGTGCGCTTTTGAGTGTGTCAAACAGTGATACATCACCCAGGTCCCGGAGCAGATAACACATGCGGTCATCGGCCATAGCCAGGATCTCAGGAACCGGCAGTCCCTTAGATGCAAGATCCTGTCCGATGCTCAGGAACGCCGCGTTCTCATCGGCGTTGGTTCCCTCTACACCGACTACGGTCTTGCCATTGAAAGCAAAACGGTAGTAAACCCGGTTGGATCCCGCCGCAGTAAGCCGTGTAACGCTCTCAGCCTCACATCCGGCATACAGCCTGAACAGTTCTTTCAACTTCTCATTCATAATGACACCAAAATTACGTTATCGCCATCTCATTTCCAAGAAATTGCAACGGTTTTGCAACGCCTTGTCCTTGGCGGAGGTTGAATATGCCGCTACTTTTGTTCCAGTCAAAAAATCAAATAAATTTGCAATAGATATATGTTTTATCCTCCGATTATGAAGAGAGTCCTTTTACTTACTCTGCTTTGCATATTGTTTATAGAACCCAATAAGGTGGCTGCACAGACAGCGTTCACTCCCATATCCAGATCCTTATACAATGACAATCAGGAGTTTTTTGACAAATACTTTGACGATTATGCTTATTCCTTTGTCAATTTCATGATGTCTTCTTCATTGGTGTCACAACCGTTTGAAGCATTGAGCATCAGGATGAGTGAGAATAAGAGTGGCGGAATAATCACAGTCCGTACAATAAAGAAGAATTACATTATGGAATGCAGTCCGGAACTCTATTCGTCATTGATACTCCTGACCAAGCATGCTGTCAATACGGCATCATATACAATGAACCGCAAGGGTATTGACGGTGCTGATTATTATCTCTTTCTAAATGATAACGGTGTTACCAATTGGTCTCCCGATGGATTGTCTGATCAGGCCATACGCCTGTTTGAGCATATCGGCACTTCTGTCATGGCCGGTGACAGGGAGTGCCTGGAGAGTTTTACCGCAGTAGCCGATTACCTGTATCATGAATTCAAGGCAAACTATCATGAGAGTATGTTGCAGACAGGCAATAGTCTTTCACGCTCATCGGAAAATGATTATACACTATCTCTATATGCTGATTTAGGTTCTAGCATATCAGAACTTTTATTCTTTCAGCTCTATTGTGGTTTGGGCGGATTCCAGGTTCAGTTCAAGTTTGATCATGACAGTTTCAATTCTGAAATCAGGAAACAATATCGTGCCAAATATGAGAACTTGTTGAGGGAAATAGGATATTGGGTATATGCTCAGTCTGATTTTGCCGATGACTCCAACTTCGCTACATTCATAGTCAGTGAAAACGTATCGGACCCGGTGGTCTTTGAATCGGATAAATGCCGATTCATTATACATTTGAAAGAGAGTGACCTTGTGGCCGACAAGATGATCTCATTGCTTGAAGGTGTACACAAAAACAGACGGATCAGTTTCTTGAATGATGATATTGTCAAACCGACCGGTTCGGCCGATATCACTCCCGAACAAGTTGATGCAAAGCTGAAAGAGCCGATAACTGCGAGAATAAAGACTCCTATACCCAAATCCATGAAAGAACATTTGGGCTACGAATCACACCCGGATGAATCGGCTGCCGTGGATCTGGGACTTAGCGTCAAGTGGGCTCCTTTCAATATCGGCGCTGAGAAACCCGAGGATAACGGTGACTACTTTTCCTGGGGTGAGACAGAGCCCAAGTCCAGATATGGTTTTGAAGACTACATTTTAGGCGATGCCACTGATTTCTGGGAAATGAAGTTTTATAAATACAATAATGACACCATTTTTGGAACAGTTGATGGTCGCACGGTACTTGAACCTCAGGATGATGCTGCACATGTAAAATGGGGCGGAGGCTGGCGCATGCCAACCAAAGCCGAATGGGAAGAGTTGAGGAACTGTTGCACATGGACGTGGGATACAGTCAGTGGCGTGAGCGGGTTAAGAATAATAAGCAATAAGCCCGGCTATACAGACCGTTCCATATTCCTGCCTGCTGCAAGTTATTGTACCGGTGATATAATGAATCATTCTGATTATGAGATGTCCGATTATATGAGCTGGTATTGGTCATCTACACTGAGTGACACTGACGGGCCGGAGTATACGGGGAGTCTCTTATTCGACTCGAACTCTATAAGCTGGGGAGGTCACCGTGTGGTAGGAGCATCAATCCGACCGGTAGTGCCAGGAACCGCATCCGTGGTTGCAGAACCCCAAAAGGAAAAAGTGGAAATAGATGATATCTGCTATAACATCTATCCTAAAACCAAGACTGCGTATGTTACGAGCGGTGATATCTACATTGATGATGTGGAGATTCCTTCCAAAATAAAGTATAAAGGAAAGACTTACCGCGTTACAGGTATAGATAGCGGGGCGTTTAAGGAAGAGTGTTTCATTACCTCGGTGAGTATACCCGAGAGCGTTACGGAGATATGTGATTCGGCATTCTACAGATGTACAGACCTCACTGAGGTCAATATACCTGAAGGTGTAAAGAGAATAGGCCGATTCACATTCGCGGATTGCAAAAGCCTCGACTCAATAGCCATACCGGAAAGCGTAACCCTCATCGATATTGAAGCGTTCACCGACTGCCCTGCAGTGAAAAAATAGTACAATTGGGGACAGACCCCTTTTGTATCATTTTAGTAGAATCTGCCTAGGGCGGTGCCGGGATAGTAGTGGCGCAGGATTTCGCGGTAGGTGTAGCCCTTGGATGCCATTACTGCGGCTCCAATCTGGCATAGGCCAACGCCGTGACCCCAGCCGGCTCCCTTGAGTATGAATCCATCTTGAGTCTTTTCTACTATGAACGCGCTGCTGAACAGATGTGACTCTGAGAGGGTGCGGCGTATCTCCAGTTCCTTGCCGATGGTGACGGTCTGCTTTGTCCCCTCAATCTCAATTTCACAGATACGGCCGGAAGGTCCGCGCTTAATGGGACGAAGGTCAACTATGTCACCAATATCCAGACCCGATTTGCGGCGGAATATGTCCGATACCTGGGCGGTGGTGTATTCAACTGTCCAGCGGTAATAGTCCGGAGTCTCCAGGTCATAGCCGTTAAGTGACTCTGACAGTATGTTGCCGTCGGCTGAATTGCAGAATGACTTGGGCTCGGAGAGTATCCACTGGCGGGCGTTTTCCTCAATGGTAAGGTCGGGCAGCTGGCCCTCGTTGATGCTGCTGTCACGCAGGGCAATCAGGTAGGGCTTGTGCTCGTCCTGCCAGCAGGTCTCAAACTCCTCGGTTATGCCGCCGCAGCACTTGCTGAAACGGGCGTCGCAAAGATGCCCCTCAAATGTCAGAGTCTGGCCGAAAGTCTCCTTGACGGCGGTCTCAGCCGCAGCGCTGATAATGCGTGTGCGGCCCTGATAACGCTGGCAGTGGTCATCGGCACATACATCAAAGAGGGTGTGCTGGTCGTGGTCATACCACTTTATTATGCGGTCCAGGATGTAATCACGCTGGGGTGTGGCAGCAGGGGCCGCGGCCGTGTGATAGGGAGAGCGTAGTTGTGCCAATACCCAACTGCGTGAAATCACGGCGTGGGCCTTGAGGAACTCCTTGGTGGCGGTGGGTTTCATCTCCGATGAGATCACACTGGTAAGGTAATCCTCAACGGGCAGAATGTTGATGGCGCGCACCAGTCCGTTCTCGATAATGAACTTGAGCTGGCCGGAGAAAGTCTGGTCCTCCTTGCGTTCCCAGTGGAAGCCTATGCCTATGGTTACGTCGTGCAGTGTGAATGTGCTGCCGTGCTCGCTTGGCTTGAGGGTTAGGCTGTCAATCAGTACGCCGTTCCAGTTGAGCTTGCCGCCGCTGGCGCTTATCTGCATCTCGCCTTCAAATACGCTGCGTCCGTCAGTGAAACTGTCGTTCAGGCAGAATCGGACCTCTTTCTCGGCCATGATGCCCACGCGGATCTTGGGCTGCTGCTGGGTTACCTGACGGTATATGTCCAGCACCTGTTTCTCGGTAAGACTCTCAAAATCCTCCTTGCGCGGGGTGATGACCAGACCGAACATATCGACTGCGCCGGGGCTGACCATGACCTTGTCGTGGCCGTCCGAGTAGTAGCAGTCGGGGCGGTGCTTGCCGCGCGGTATGATGGCGGTGATAACCTGACCCTCACGGTTGAAAGAGAGCACGTTCATGCGGGGCTCATACTCGCCGTCATAGACGGTCATGCCCGATATGTAATCCCACAGTCTGGCGGGGTCAGATCCCTTGATGACAATGATGGGGAATCCGAACGGCTGAATGGTGACGGGCTCATCCTTGGCAGGCGGCTCGTTCTCACGCAGTTTGTCCAGGAGCGGAATGCCCTCCAGACGTCCTATCTGCATGTGCAGGTGGTCCGGGGCCGATGCACCGCTGCGCGGGCCGTTATAGAAGATCATGTAACCGGGTTCCAGCACCTCTGCTATCCGGAGCATCTTCTCATAGCAGTCACTGAACTTCTGGGGCCGATGCTCGCGGCTGACCACACAGAAGTGTTCGCGCAGAATGGGATAGGGGTTGAGCAGCAGTTCGAATCCGTCACCGGCATCAAATGAAATCTGCTCCTGCGGACGGTTCTGCGGACAGAGGAAACAGCTGCGGACAGCGGTCTCGGCCGGTTTTACCTTAGCCGTGGTGGATATGATGCGGGCGGGGTTGTGCTGCAAGGCCAGACCGGACGATGAGAGTACGCGGGTCTGTACCTGCTCCAGATTGTCAAAAGCCTGTTTTGCAGCCGGCCATTTTGCCAACTGCTCCTCAAGGCACTGGCCAAGGTGCTTGAAAATATCTTCCATCAAATGTTACGGTTAGTATTGATACGCCTCTGCAACTCTGCGGTGCGGAGGGAGTCCTTGTAAAGATTGTTTGCGTTGACCTTCTCGGCGCTCAGGGCGGCGTCGCTGTTGCCTTCCCAGCGGCGGCACAGGTAGAGCTCGTCAAAGATGCGTCCCAGACGGTACTCTCCGGCAATGCGGATGGCAACGGCATAGTCCTCGCCGTAGCTTACGTTGGGGAATCCTATCTTGCGAACTACAGGGGTGTAGAAGGCACGGGGAGCACCCAGGCCGTTAATGCGCAGGGCGTTGTTGGGACCGTTCTCATCGGTCCACTCCTTATGGTCGATTATGCCGGGAGGCAGGGTCTCAAGGTTGAAGTTGCACATGCGGTAACTGCCTATTACCATTGAGTATCCGCCCTCGCGGAATTTGTCAACAATTTTCTGCAGTGTGTCGGGGCCGCTGTAGAGGTCATCGCTGTCCAGCTGGACTGCAAAGCGTCCGCAGCGCTCATCATTTACGGCAAGGTTCCAGCAGCCGCCTATGCCCAGGTCGGTGCGCTCGGGTATGATATGCACCAGGCGCTTATTGGCCTTGGCCAGGTCAGAGAGTATCTGAGTGGTGCTGTCGGTGGAGTGGTTGTCAACCACAATCACGTTGTACGGGCCGTCCAACTGCTGGCTCAATGCAGACTTGACGGCATCTGCCACGGTACGCTCGCGGTTGCGGACAGGTATGATGACCGATGCCAGCACGGGGAAACTGCCGTCTGTGGCGTCGACCTTTGCTCCGGCTCCGGGTTTGAGGTAGCCGTCAATGAGTTTCAGGTGCTCGGTGCAAGCAGCCTCCATCTCTATCTGGACGTCGCGGTTGCGCGGGTTTACGTAGTCGAACTGCTTCTGGCCCGATGTGCGGAAATCAGTCTCGGCGATGGTGTAGAGCGGCTGGGGCATACGTACAATCGGGAGAGTGCGCTGGATGGCCAGACGCATCTGGTAGAAACCGGCGGTCTTGAATTCCTGGCCCTGGAATGAGAGAACTGCCTCTATTGCGGCCGGGGTGATCAGCACCAGCGCGCCGAAGTCAAAGTCATCCCTCAGACTGCCGGCCTGGATGTCTATGAGCGGGGCGGGTGCGATGGCATCGGCCCCCATTGTCTTGACGTAATCTGAATAGACCATGCCGGCGCCGGAGGATTCGGCGAACTGCTTCATGCGCTCGGCTGCATCATCGGTTATTGTCACTTCCCTGCCTGTCAGATTGAGCAGGATATATTGGTTTCGGCATGCTTCCAGAGTCTCTTTTACATATGTGGTGGAACTGCCGTATTGAGGTAAATCAACGGTCTGTATCATATCAACAAAAATAAGAAATATAATTCATATCTTTGCATCTTAATATGACGTATTTCAGGTTTGGGTACGTTCATAATGTGAAAGCGATAAAGAAACACTGAAAATGGCTCTGAAGAATCTGGTTGGAATGACGTTGGCACAGCTGCAGCAGGTAGCTGTCGAGAACGGCATGCCTCTTTTTACCGCCAAGCAGATAGCCGATTGGCTCTATGTGAAGCAGGTGGATTCCATAGACGGAATGACCAACCTCTCACTTAAGGCAAGGGCCAAGCTCAAGGAGGGCTATGATGTGGGTCTGGCCGCTCCTGCTCACACGGCGGCATCAACCGACGGTACGGTCAAGTACCTGTTCCCCGTACAGAATGACAAGTTCGTAGAGGCCGTATATATTCCCGATGATGACCGCGCCACGCTCTGCATATCAAGCCAGGTTGGCTGCAAGATGGGCTGCGTCTTCTGCATGACAGGCCGCCAGCACTATACCGCCAGCCTTACCGCAGGTGAGATACTGAATCAGATACTCTCACTGCCCGGCAAGGAGAACCTGACAAATGTGGTGTTTATGGGTATGGGCGAGCCGCTTGACAACCTGGAGAACGTGCTTGCAGTTCAGGAGATAATGACCGCATCCTGGGGATTCGGCTGGAGCCCCAAGCGCATAACCATATCGACCGTAGGTCTGCGCCGTGAACTCAAACAGCTCATTGAGGGCTGTGAGTGCCACATCGCAGTAAGCCTGCATGCTCCCACACCAGAGAAACGCCGTGAACTTATTCCGGCCGAGAAGGCATTCTCAATGACTGAGATGCTCGAGGTGCTGCGCCGATATGATTTCAGCCATCAGCGCCGTCTCTCATTCGAGTACACCATGTTTGACGGTGTGAATGACTCCATAGATGACGCCCGCCAGCTTGTAAAGACATTGAGCGGTCTGAGCTGCAGGGTCAATCTCATACGTTTCCATGCCATCCCCGACAGTCCGCTGCGTCCGGTACCCGAGGAGCGTATGGTAGAGTTCCGTGACTGGCTTACCGCCCACGGTGTGTTCGCAACCATCCGTGCGTCACGCGGTGAGGATATCTGGGCCGCCTGCGGAATGTTGAGTACAGCAAAGAATACACAATCCTAAATCAACATATTATGAAACAGTTTATCCTTAAGGTTTGCATGATGCTGCTCGCGGTAACGGTTACCGTGGCATGCGGTAATGGTGCACAGAAGGGTGACAATGCCCAGGAGGGTGCACAGACTGAGGCAAAGGCTAAGAGTGCCTCCAACACAGGTAAGGCCAAGAAAACCAAGAAAAAGAATAAGAAGGCAAGTAAGAAGAAATCAATATTCACTCCTCCCTCGGCAGGAGCTCCCTATGAGGTGCTTCTGGTGGGCGGTGAGGAAGACTTCCGTACCGGTGCAGTCGATTCACTGTACAATGTACTGACCGATGATGTCGCCGGCGTGGCCCAGTCAGAGCCCTGCTTCAAGGTGTCACGCATAAACCAGGCCGGTCTCTCCAAGACCCTGCGCCTGTGCCGTAACATCATCATCATCAATATTGATCCGGGCCAGTTCTCAAAGGCCAAGTTCAAATACTCAAGGGATGTATATGCCGCACCTCAGCTGGTAGTTACAATACAGGCCCATGACGTCAACCAGTTCAAGAGATTCGTGTCCGATAACCACGACATGATAATAGACTTCTTTACCAGAGCCGAGCTGAACCGTCAGATCGACCTGCTCAAGGAGGATCATCAGATTCAAATGCGTGAGGAGGTCCGCAAGATGTTCGGTGCCGATATCTGGGCACCTGCGGAACTTACCAAGGTTATAAAAGGACGCCACTTTGTATGGGGACGTTGCGAGAGATTCGTCAAGAGGGTGGAGCAGGAGCTGAACATTGTGGTTTACTCCTATCCCTACCGCGACCTGAATACATTCACTGAGGAGTATTTCGTCCGCAAGCGTGACTCCGTCATGAAGGCTAACATACCAGGTCCCACTGAGGGCAAGTACATGATGACCACCAAGGGATTCAATCTGGTATCGGACGAAGTTGTCCACAAGCATTACGCCCAGGTTGTCCGCGGACTCTGGAACATCAAGGACTACGATATGGGAGGCCCGTTCGTGTCAGTATCACGTGTTGATGAGAAGAACCAGCGCGTTGTAGTGGCCGAGGCTTTCGTATATTACCCCAATAATCCCAAACGTGACTACCTCCGCAAGCTCGAGGCTGCGCTCTACACTTTGCGTCTGCCCGATGAGCTTGACCTGGAGAAGTTCAGCTACGATCTGGATGAAATCATAATTACACCTGAAGATTAACGATTTATAGATATGAGTGAAAGGATAGTTGTAGGCATCACCCAGGGTGATGTGAACGGCATAGGATACGAGGTTATTCTCAAGACTTTTGAGGATCCCACCATGTTTGAGTTCTGCACCCCTGTAGTGTACGGCTCACCCAAAGTGATGACTTATCATCGCAAGGCGATAGATTCTCCCACCAACTTCAACGTAGTGGACAGTGCCAGTGAGGCTCAGCCGGACCGTCTGAATGTGGTAAACTGCAATCAGGAGGATGTCAAGGTTGAATTCGGAGTACCTACCGAGGAGAGCGGACAGGCTGCATTCCAGGCTCTGGAGTGTGCTGTCAAGGAGTATCGCGAGGGTAAGATCGATGTACTGGTGACCGCACCCATCAACAAGAAGACTATCCACTCAGAGGCATTCCATTTCCCCGGACACACCGAGTATATAGAGGCTCAGCTGGGCGAGGGTAACAAGGCTCTGATGATCCTTATGAACAGCTCCATGAGAGTGGCTCTGGCTACCGTTCACGAGCCTATCGCCAAGGTGGCATCACTGCTCAACAAGGATCTCATCAAGGAGAAACTCAGAATACTCAACCGCTCACTCAAGACCGATTTCGGCATCGAGATACCGCGTATTGCAGTTCTTGCACTCAACCCCCATGCCAGCGATGACGGACTCATCGGCAAGGAGGAGAATGAGATCATCAAGCCCGCCATTGATGAGGCAGTGGCCGATAAGATCCAGTGCTTCGGTCCCTTCTCGGCCGACGGTTTCTTTGGCAGCGGCGAGTACCGCAAGTTCGATGCCATACTGGCTATGTATCATGACCAGGGACTCATCCCTCTCAAGGCTCTCGATATGGACTGCGGCGTGAACTATACCGCCGGTCTGCCTGTGGTACGCACATCGCCGGATCACGGTACAGCGTACGACATTGCAGGTCAGGGCCTGGCAAGCGAGGAGTCAATGCGTCAGGCTGTATTTGCCGCCATTGATATCTTCCGCTCACGTCAGAATGAGGAGGAGATACATGCCAATCCTCTCAAGAAACTCTACTTTGACCGTCGCGACGACAGCGACAAGCTCAAGCATCTGGACGCAGGTAAGGAGTAATATCCTGGTTTTTTATGCGTTTCGGCATCATTTCAGCAGGTGAGGGCAGCCGTCTGGCATCCGAAGGATTCAGTCAGCCCAAACCGTTGGTGCCTATATGCGGCGTCCCCATGATAGAGCGCCTGGTCCGCATCATGAACAATTGCGGGGCCGATAAGATTGCCGTTATAGTAAACGGAGAGAACCCCGAGACTGTCAGTCTGCTTAAGAGCCTGCCTGTGAATCTTGTGGTTAAGAAGACACCTACACCCATGCATAGCCTTATGGAACTTGCACCCTATCTGGAGGGTGACCGGTTCTGTGTGACCACTGTCGATACAGTCTTTTCCGAAAGCCGTTTCCGTCTTATGATGGATGAGTTTTCGGCCAGTCCGTTTGACGGTCTTATGGGCGTCACATCACTGATTGATGATGAGAAACCGCTTTATGTCGATGTTGACGGCGGGATGATGATAAAGGGTTTTAATGACTCACAGGATGGCTGCCGATACGTATCGGCCGGAATATATGCCTTGAAGACCAGGGCTCTGGATGTACTGAAAGGCTGCCTTGACAGCGGACAGACGCGTATGCGATATTTCCAGCGTCAGCTGCTGGAGGCGGGAATGCAGTTGAAGGCATTCGATATGGGTCAGGTGGTTGACGTGGACCATGTAATTGATGTAGCCCGCGCACAGGAGATAGCAAAACTATGAGATACCTTGGAGTAAGCCGTGCAGAGTTGTATTCACCTAACAGGGTGTCGGGTGATACAGCGGTGTTCCGTGCCGTAGCATCGGAACTGGAACGTCATGGCCATGAGGTTATATGTATAAACGAGCAGGAACTCAAATCCATACCGGACGGCATCGGCGGCGTATTCCATATGGCAAGAAGCCGTGAGGCTCTGGAGGTGTTGAGCCAGGCAAAGGTTCCTGTGACAAATACGGTTCAGGCGGTACTGAACTGCGCCCGTGCCGCACAGACCAGGCTGCTCAAGGGCAGTGGTCTTATTCCGGAGAGTATGATATGTCCTACATCGGGAGTGCCCGGCGGATGGAGCCTCTATCCCTGTTGGATAAAGCGCCCCGACAGTCATGCGGTTGACAGGGATGACGTTCAGTTTATTCAGAACGCAGCTGAACTGGAGGCTGCCATGCGTGGATTTGCAGAGCGTGGAATCAGGGAGTGCGTGCTCCAGGATCACGCCAAAGGCTGGCTGGTCAAGTTTTACGGTGTCAAGGGCATCGGCCTTACTGACTGTTATGCCGCCACAGCCAAGGACGGCAAGTTCGGCCTGGAGGAGCATAATGATATGCCCGATGCGGCATGTGTTGATATGGATGCGCTGACGGCGGCGGCTGACCGTGCATCCGGAATTCTTGGAGTTGATGTATATGGCGGCGACGCTGTGGTAGGCCGGGAGGGTGAGATCACCATAATTGATTTCAATGACTGGCCCAGTTTCCGTACCTGCACGGTGGGTGCGGCACAGCAGATTGCCGAACTGATAATGAAAAAGTGGAAATGACAGAGAAGAAGAAAAGAGCGGTTGAAGCTACATTCAAGTCAAAGGATACAGAGGAGTGGCTGGATATCTGGTTTACACGTCCCATCGGACTGGTGTTTGCCAAGGCATTCGGTTATTTCGGGATACATCCAAACGTAATCACCATAATATCCATTTTTCTGGGTGCGTTTGCCGGATTCTGCTGGTGGCACCCCACAATGGGCTGGACTCTGCTTGGCATAGGCATGCTCATGCTTGCCAACTTCCTTGACAGTGCCGATGGCCAGCTGGCCCGAATGACCGGTAAGAAGACCCTTTGGGGCCGCCTGCTTGACGGATTTGCAGGTGATGTCTGGTTCTTCTTCATCTACGTTTTCATAGCCTGGCGTCTCACTCTTGAGCAGATGCCGTTTGGCATTGACCATGTCTGGGGAATCTGGATCTGGGTGATCATGCTGGTAAGCATGGTGTTCCACTCACGCCAGGCCGGACTGGCCGATTATTACCGCAACATCTACCTGCTGTTTCACGGTGACCATTCGGAACTCAACGACAGCCGTGAACTCTCGGCCGAGCAGAAGTCAACCCCTTGGCGTGAGCGCTGGTTCTGGAAGATATGGCTATTTTTCTATCAGGGTTACACCCGCACTCAGGAGGGCATGACCCCACGTTTCCAGAAGTTCCGTGCGGCATTGCGTGAAAAGTACGCTGGTGAGATTCCCGCCGAACTCGGAAAGGAGTTCTGCAGCCGTACCTACCACCTGCTCAAGTGGACCAACATATCCACCTTCAACACCCGCGCAATCGTATTGTATATCGTACTGCTGTTGGGACAGCCGTGGATATACTTTGTATTTGAGATAATCGTAATGAACATCATATTCATTGGCATGAAAGCCGGACACGAGCGTGTATGCCGTGATATGACAGAGAGAATATGAAGAAACGCTGGCGGGATATATTCTTTATCTGCGGAGTAGTGGCGGTAGCGCTGATGCTCTACACGTTTGATGCGGATTGGAACCGCGTCAAAGAGGTGTTGTCGGATGCAGGAATATGGTTTCCCGTAATAGTGCTTCTGTGGGGTTTCATCTACCTGATGAACGCCTGCTCGTTCGGGCTTATCATCAATGACGGAACCCATAACCGCGTGCCCTTCGGTAAGGTGTTCCAACTGACCGTTTCGGGCTACGCACTCAACTACGTCACTCCGCTTGGACTTATGGGAGGTGAGCCTTACCGCATACTTGAACTCTCCGGTTACGTGGGCGGCAAGAAGGCTTCATCGGCCGTAATCCTTTACTCCATGATGCATATCTGCTCGCACTTCTGCTTCTGGCTCTCTGCCGTGGTGCTCTATGTGGTGCTCCACTTCTGCGTGGGCTCAGGGTATCTGCTGAATGGCTGGATGTGCGCTATGCTCGGAGTGATGACGGTGGTCTTTGTGCTGGTGCTCTGGTTCTTTTCGCTGGGTTACTGCCACGGGTTCGTGGTCAAGGTGTTCGGCCTACTGAGCCGTATTCCCGTGGTGAAGAAATGGGCTGCCGGTTATCTGGAGAAACATCGTGCCGAGCTTGAGGAGGTGGACAGCCAGATAGCGTACCTGCACACTCAGCGTCGCGCCCCCTTCTGGTGGTCGCTGTTTCTGGAGTACGCTGCCCGCGTGGTTTCCTGTCTTGAGTACTGGCTTCTGATAGGTATGCTCGTGCCTGGATTCAGCTTCTGGGACAGCATACTGGTAATGGCATTCTCATCGCTGTTCAGCAATCTGATATTCTTCTCACCCATGCAGGTGGGCGGATACGAGGGCGGTATGGCACTCGCTGCCGGCGGCGTTCAGGTTCCCAGTGCATACGGACTATACACCGCTTTGGTGGCCCGTCTGCGCCAGATAGTCTGGACCATCATAGGCATAATAATGATGAAAACGGGACGCAAACATGATTAAGGGTATACTCATAGATTTTGGCGGCACGATAGACTCCGACGGCATCCACTGGTTCAATGCATTCAGTGACGCCTACGCCATGGTGGCCGATGTCCCCAGGGATATCCTCTGGGACGCCTACGTCCATACCGAGCGCACCCTTGGCCGCAATCCCATAATCAAACCGACCGACACATTCTGCAAGACCCTGCAGACCAAAATAGCCCTGCAGACTGAATACCTCCAGTCAAAAGGCATCACTATCCTGGCCCAGGACACCATCCTTGACACTTGCTACAACAAGGTGGTGAAACATATATCATCGGTCTCCAAACCCGTCCTGGAAAGAATAAAACTGCCCATGGTGCTTGTTACAAACTTTTACGGCAACATGCACACGGTGCTTGAAGAGTTCGGACTAAGTCACCTTTTTAAAGACGTAATAGAATCGGCCGTAGCAGGAGTCCGCAAACCAGATCCCCAGATCTTCCGCCTGGGAGTAGCCGCATTAGGCCTGCAACCGCAGGAAACCCTAATGATAGGTGACAGTCAGGAAAAAGACATCCTCCCCGCCCAATCCATCGGCTGCCAAACCTTCCAAATTACCCCCTCATCCCCCCTGAGCTCATTTCCCCTCTAACCTTAGGGAGCCGTAACGCACGTAGAGCCATTTTCATCCCTAAGGTGCGCCGGAAATACGCTTGTACCTGCGCTACCCCCTGACCTTAGGGAACCGTAACGCACGTAGGACCATTATCCTCCCTAAGGTGAGCTGAAAATACGCTTGTACCTGCGTTACCTCCTGACCTTAGGGAGCCATAACGCACGTAGGACCATTTCCTTCCCTAAGGTGGGGTGGCGTGAAAAAAAGAGGATGACCAGGAGGCCATCCTCTTAATAACTTACTTTTTGAAGAGCATCGGCGCAAACTGATGCAGGGAGCGGCGCCATGTCAGCCACTCATGACCGGTGCCCGGTGACTCATAGTAGATGTGGTTGATACCCAGACCCTCAAGTGCTACATGCAGGTCGTGGATGCCCTGGTACATGCCGGCGGGCTCATCGGTACCGATGCTTATATAAAGCAGGTGGTACTGATCATTGATTGACTTGGGATACATCTCGGCATCACGACGGTCATTGGGACCACGGCCTGAACCGCTGAATCCGCCAATCCAACCAAACAGGTCGGGATGGCCAAGGCCGATATAATATGACTGGAATCCGCCAAGTGAAAGGCCACAGATGGCGCGGTTGTCACGGTCGGTCAGTGTGCGGTAGTGTGCATCGAAATAGGGGACGATGTCCTGGACCATCACCTTGTCGAAGAAGGTGAAATCAAACATGTTCTGACGTCCGGTTGCGTTGGGGTCGGTTGCAACTGCATGCTCCATGACGATGATCATGGGCTCGGCCTCCTTTTTTGCAATCAGGTTGTCCATGATGTTGCCCAGCTTACCCTGGGTGCCCCATCCGGTCTCATCCTCACCGGCTCCATGGAACAGGTAAAGCACGGGGAAACGGCGGTTGGGCTCCTTCTTGTACTGCGGCGGCAGATAAACCCATGTGGTACGCTCTGCGTTGGTCAGGTTAGAGTGGTACTTTACAATCTCTATCTCGCCGTGCGGAACCTTCTTCTCCAGGTAGTAGTCCACGCCGGCCTCGGGAACGTCAATACCGCTCTGCCAGTAGTTAGAGCCGTAGAACTCTTTACTGTTGGGGTCCGATATGCGCTTACCGTCAACATTCATAGTGTAGTAGTGGAAACCTACAACCAGAGGATCGGTGGTAACCTCCCACATGCCGTCATCACCCTTGACAAGAGGGTAGTTCTTGCCGCCTACATTGACGGTAACGGTCTTGGCTTCGGGGAAGTCGTTACGGAAGGTGGCCGAAAGATCGGGATTGATCTTGGGATACTCGTGACCTTCAAGATTGGTTGTGGCACTTGTGGGCTTGGTTATGACACCCACCTGCTTGGCTCCTCCGCAGGAGGCCAGCAAAACGGCTGCAAACAGCAGTGATGAACTAATGATTCTCATAACAATCGGTTTTATTTAAGGTAATCTTCAAAATAGTCGGTAACTTTCTGCATAAGGTGTACGCGGTCCGTGCCCCTGACATTGTGTTCATGAGTGGGATAGGGGAAATAGTCCAACTGGACACCCGCTTTGATGCATGCCTCAACAAAACTAAGGCTGTGCTCCCATACCACGGTGTTGTCAATGGCACCCTGGCAGATAAGCAGTTTGCCCTTTAGGTCTTTTGCACGGGGAATCAGGCTGGTCTTTTCAAATCCTTCGGGGTTGGTATCCTCAGTTTCCATGTAACGCTCGCCGTACATGACCTCATACCATTTCCAGTCAATGACCGGACCTCCAGCAACACCCACCTTGAACACCTCCGGGTAGTTGACCATAAGCGATATGGTCATGAATCCGCCGTAACTCCAGCCGTGAACGCCTATGCGGTCCTTATCAACCCAATCATGACTCATGAGCCATTTCATGCCCTCCATCTGGTCGGCCATCTCGGCCTGTCCGCAATACTTGTGAATGGCTTTCTCATATTCGGCCCCGTGATGCTGGGTGCCGCGGTTGTCCATTACGAATACCACGTATCCGTGCTGGGCCATATACATCTCCCAACGGCGCAGGTTGGCCTGGAAAGAGTCGTTTACCATCTGGCTGTGAGGACCGCCGTATACATAAAGTATCACTGGATATTTCTTGCCCTGATCAAAGTCAATGGGCTTGATAAGGCGGTAGTGGTTATCATACTTGCCATCGGCACTTTTGACGGTGCCAAGTTCTATGGGTGAATAGTTCAGGTCCTTTGTGGGATCATCGGCCTTGAACATCTCTTTGATAAGTTTTCCGTCGTTCCTTACAAGATTCATGATGCGTGGTACATTCAGTGACGAGTATTCATCAATGAATGACTTGCAGTCATATGCCAGACTTACCGTATGCCATCCCTGGGCCGATGTCAGGCGCTGGGCTTTGCCGTTCTTGAGTGATGCGCGGAACAGATGACGCTCTGCGGGTGATACCTCGAATGAATAGTAGTAAACATAACCGTCCATGACGTCAATCAGCTCAAGGTCGGCATCGGTATTTACCAGACGCTTGGTCTTGCCGCTTTTTAGGTCAACCAGATACATATTCCAGTAGCCGTCACGTACATTTGTCTGATAGATGAAATGGTTGTCGTCCACAAAATGGAGCGGATACATGGGCTCTACATACCTGTCATCGTGATCTGTCAGGATGGTACGCAGGAATTCACCTGTATAGGCATTGTATTCGTTCAGGTGCATGTTTTTCTGTGCACGGTCAAGTACCTGGATGTAGATGCGGTCACTTCCGGGTCCCCATGTGACGTTTGTAAGGTAACGCTCATCATCAAAGTCCGTCACGTCAAGCCATACGGTCTCGTCGGAGGCAAAGTCATAGACACCGACTTCAACATATTCCGATGCCATACCGTTCATGGGGTATCTGATTTGCTTGAGAGTACCCGTACGGCTGGTTATGTCCAGCAGGGGGAACAGTGTTACACGGCTTTCGTCCTTTTTGTAGAAAGCCAGCCTCTTCTGGTTGGGCGCCCAGAACCACCCTTTTTCTATGCCGAACTCGTTGCGGCTCACTGTCTGGCCGCATACAATTCCAGGCTCGGTGAATCTGGTTATGGGATGATGCTTGTCATCAAGAGTGGAGTAATAAAGGTTTCCGTTGATGGCCTGGATTTCATAGCCGTCCATAACAACCGATACAACGGCAGCACCACTTTTTCCATCTGGTTTAAGAGGGTTTATGGTATGCTTGACTCCGTCTTCCCAGTATTCAAGTTCAGAGTAGTATCTGTCACCTAGCCATTTGAAATTCATCCTTTGAACTCCTATACCGGTGCCAAGTACCGCCTCCTCCATAGTAAGCAACCTGCGCTCATCCTGCGCCTGTATTCCCAGTGCCACCAGAGCAGCGGCAAACAATAGAAGCTTTCTCATATTCAGTTAATACGTTCGACTTCGCGGACACCCTTTATCTGCTTGAGTTTCTTGACCAGACGGTCAAGTGATGAAAGGTCGCTTACCAGCACCGTCAGGTGGCCTTGGAACAGTCCGCCGTTGGAATCGATGCTGATGGAGCGCAACAGAGTATCGGGCTCCTTGTTTATGATTGATGAAATGTTTGATACAATTCCTATGTCATCCTGACCCACCACATTAAGCGTGATGCTGTACTGGCTGCCGCTCTTGCCGCTCCAGCGTGCCTTGACGATGCGGTACGGGTAACGCTCCCGCATACGCAGCAGGTTGGGGCAGCCGCTGCGGTGTATACGTATGCCACCGTTTATGCTCACAAACCCCGTTACGTCATCGCCGTAAATGGGATGGCAACAGCCGGCCATCTTGAAGTCTATGCCGGTCAGATTGTCGCCGATGACCAGCACGTCGGTATCCTGCGCGGCCTTCTTCTCGGTCTCGGCAAAGGTCTTTTCGATATCGAAATCCTGCGCGCTGTGGACCTCCTGGCTGGCCTGTGCGGCGGCCTGCATCTCCTCATAAACCTTGAGTACTTCATCGACAGAAATCTCGTCCTCCATCAGTGCGTGGAAGAAAGGAGCCTGGCCTTTGTAGCCCATGCGGACAATGAGACGTGACATGTCACTCTCCTCAATGTCAATCTTGCGGTTCTTGAAACGGCGCTGCAGCAGCTCGCGTCCGGCCTGTGCCTCGCGGTTGCGGATTTCATTGATGCCCTGGCGTATGCGCATGCGGGCACGTGAGGTCACGGCTATATTGAGCCAGTCCTGCTTGGGTACCTGTGTGGCCGATGTCAACACCTCGACCGTATCACCGCTCTGCAGTTTATGACTTATGCGTACGTTGCGACCGCCTACACGTGCTCCCACGCAGGTGAGTCCCAACTTGCTGTGAATGGAGAATGCAAAGTCCAGCACTGTCGCACCCTTGGGCAGCTGACGTACCTCACCGTTAGGAGTGAATACGAATATCTCCTCCTGATACATGTCAAGCGCAAAGTCCTTGCGCAGCTCATCAGGATTGGTGTTATGCTCCAGTATCTCACGGATGCCGGCCATGATGTTGTCGGCGGCACCCTCACTCTTGATACCCTTGTATGACCAGTGTGCAGCCAGACCGCGCTCCGCAACATCATCCATTCGGCGGGTACGTATCTGAATCTCCACCCAGCGGTTCTCGGGTCCGTTCACGGTTATGTGCAGTGACTCGTAACCGTTGCTCTTGGGTACGCTCAGCCAGTCGCGCAGACGCTTGGGGTTGGGCTGGTACATATCGGTCACTATGCTGTACACCTGCCAGCACTGGGCCTTCTCCTTGTCGGCCGGAGAGTCCAGTATAATACGTATGGCAAAGAGGTCGTAGATGTGGTCCAAGGTTGTGTTCTGGGCCTTCATCTTGTTCCAGATGCTGGATATGGACTTGGTACGTCCCTTGATTGTGAACTTGAGTCCGGCCTCCTCCAGTTTGGCCTTGACCGGGCCGATGAACGCCTTGATGTAAGCCTCACGGGCGCTCTTGGTCTCATTGAGCTGGCGGGCTATGTCATCATAGACATCGCGGTGCTCATACTTGACCACCATATCCTCCATCTCGCTCTTGATGGCGTAAAGACCCAGACGGTGGGCCATGGGGATATAGAGCAGACGGCACTCCTCAGTCACATGCAGACGGTAATCGTTATCTGGATTGCCTGCCAGCATCTTCATCAGGACATAACGGTCCGCAATGAGGCATATGATTACGCGGACATCCTCGGCAAAGGATACCAGAAGTTTGCGGAAGTTCTCATCGGCTATGGAATCATGCTTTGAGTAGAGCTCCTTGACACGGCACATACCCTGAATGAGCTGAGCGGCATCCTCACCGAACTCCTTCTTGAACTGATCTGGAGCGATAAGCCCCTGCTGGATCATCGGGTCAAACAGGGCGGTAAGCAGAGAGGCCTTCTTGAGGCCGGTCTTCTCAACGATGACGGTTCCGGTCCGGATGCATCGGTCCAGAGTGTCGATTCCGTGAGCATCCTTGGCGTATGCACCCTTGGCAATACCCTCGCGGAGCAAACTCTTAAGCCTGCTCCAGTCCTCAGCCTCAAACAGCGGTCTTGCTGCCCGGACCAACTCCCTGTAAAGTCCGAATTCCATACTTGGCAAAGATAGTGCAAAAAACTGCACATGCTATTTTTTCCAGGCACGGATTGACTGCAGAAGTACGCTGAGCAGAATAAGTGAGATTCCTAAGTAGAATGAGAAGTTGATATCCTTGCCCTCGCCGAATATGATGAAAGCCAGAATTATGGTGTAGCAGGGCTCCAGATTATATGTGAGATTGACGGTAAAGGCCGACAGACGTCTCAGGGCCTGAATCTGAAGTACGCACATGAATATCGTGAAGATAAGAGCATGGCATAACATGAGGATAAGGTTGCGTGTATCGGGAAATACCACTACCGGCTGGTCACTGGGAAAGGCCAGGAGGTACAAAGGTGCTATCAGACTCACTGCCACCAGTCCGCCAGACATCTGGTACATCATCATTGTCCAGGTGTTGATTCCGGGACTGACCTTCTTGTTGCATATGGCATACAGGGCATATACGGCCGATGATACCACGCCGATAGCGATGCCGGTGCGGTGAGAGACATCGAATGAGAAGATACAGATTACACCTGCGAACGTGATGAAAGAGAGACCCAGCTCGACCCATGAGAAGCGTCTCTTGAAGATTATGGGTTCAAACAGTGCCGTAAAGAATCCTATGAGTGAAAAGCAGACTACTCCGATTGATACATTCGAGGCCTTGATGGAGCCGTAGAAGAGTATCCAGTGCAGTCCCAGCAGAGCGCCGCAACCGCATATCCTTATGATCTTCTTCCAGCCTATGCGGGGGAGTCCGGCTATGAAGAGAAGACAAATGCTTGAGAACAGCATCCTGTACCACACAATGTCTACCTCATTGAGCGTGATAAGACGTCCGAACAGTCCGGTAAAGCCTGCAAGAAGTACTCCTAAATGGAGGTCAATAAAACCTCTTCTGGTTTCATTCATATGGAGTTATGATGGGCGTTTGAAAAATCGGGTGCAAATATCTGCCATTTTTTCCGCATTTCTTCCGATAATGGGTAAAAATGTGTATTTTTGTCAGTCTATTAAAAGATAGGTATGAATATAGAAGAGATACAGAGGATGAAACAGAGATTCCGCATCATCGGAAACTCTCCCGAAATGAACCGGGCCATAGATGTAGCCATACAGGTTGCACCTACTGACCTTACGGTTCTGATAACAGGTGAGAGCGGTGCCGGAAAGGATGTCTTCCCCAGAATAATACATGAGAACAGTCTGCGCAAGACCAAGAAGTATCTTGCCGTAAACTGCGGCGCCATACCTGAGGGTACCATTGACTCAGAGCTGTTCGGTCACATAAAAGGAGCATTCACCAACGCCATAAGCGACCGCAAGGGTTACTTCGGTGAGGCCGATGGAGGAACCATCTTCCTGGATGAGGTAGCCGAGCTGCCGCTTGCAACCCAGGCCCGTCTGCTCCGTGTACTGGAATCCGGTGAGTTCATACGCGTGGGCTCCAGCACTGTTGAGAAGACCGATGTCCGCATCGTAGCCGCCACCAACGTGGATCTGCTCAAGGCCATTGAGCAGGGCCGTTTCCGCGAGGATCTGTTCTACCGTCTGAGCACCATCCCCATCAAGGTGCCGCCATTGCGTGAGCGCGGGGCCGATGTGCAGCTGCTGTTCCGCAAGTTCGCAGCTGACTGCGCCGAGAAGTACCGCATGCCGGCTATCCAGCTCTCAGAGGATGCCAAGCAGATGCTCATGACCTACCACTGGCCGGGCAATGTACGTCAGCTCAAGAACATAACCGAGCAGATATCCATCATGGCAACACAGCGTGTCATCACTGCTGATATGCTCCAGGATTATCTGCCTGACCGCCGCACCTCAATGCTGCCCATGCTTGCAGGAGGCCAGCGTCAGGAGAACTCATTCGAGAACGAGCGCGAGATACTCTACAAGGTGCTGTTCGATATGCGCCGTGACATTACCGACCTCAAGGCTCAGGTAAACAGCATGTCGCAGAACCAGCAGCCTGTTCAGCAGCCAGTATCAATCATCACTCCCGATGAAGGTACCACCGTCCAGAACGTGACACCCCGCAAGAGTGCTCCCGTGGATGATGACATCCAGGATACAGAGGTTTATGTTGAGGAGACACTGTCTCTTGATGAAGTTGAAAAAGATATGATTAAGCGCGCCCTTGCCAAACATGGCGGAAAGCGTCGCGGTGCTGCTGCCGATCTGAACATTTCGGAGCGTACACTCTATCGTAAAATCAAGGAGTACAATCTGGAATGAAAAACGGTATACTTAAAACTGTAATCGCGTTGTTTGCATCGGCCCTGCTGATGCAGGGATGCACCATATCATACAAGCTAAATCAGGCCTCTATTGACTATACCACGACCAAGACCTTTTCAGTAGAGCCCTTTTCCAACCGTGCCGCATATCAGTGGGCTCCCATGGCCCCCATGTTCAATTCTTCGCTGACTGACAGATATAACGATCAGACCAAACTCGTTCAGGTTAAGCGTGACGGTGACCTTGCCCTTTCCGGTGAGATAACATCATATGACCAGACCAACAAGTCCATATCGGCCGACGGTTACTCATCGATGGTGCAGCTCAAGATGACCGTCAAGGTCAAGTACGTCAACCGCAACAAGCATGAGGATGACTTTGAGCGTTCATTCAGTTCCAGCCGCGAATATGATTCGTCACAGCAGCTTTCGGCCGTTCAGGAAGAGCTGGTTCAGCAGATGATAGATGATATAGTAGATCAGGTGTTCAACCAAACAGTAGGCAAGTGGTAATGGGGCAGACCAAGGATGAACGCATGATGTCCCTTCTGGATTCGTTCCTGGAGGGTCAGGGAGAGAATGCCGATGTCTCAATGGAGCTGGGTGCCATACCGGTGGATTACGTATCGGCCTATCTGGCTACTCCTACTCCCGCAGAGAGCGCTGCCGACAAGGCCATACGCTCCAAAACAGAGCAGTTGCTGGACACGTTCCTGTCATCGGACTACAGGAAACCTTCATTCGAACTCAAGCCTGAGGATACGGCTCAAACCGATGCCTTGGATGAGGCCGATGAGGATACCGAACCGCTTGAAGATACGTATTTTACCGAGACTTTGGCCCGCATCTACCTCAAACAGCGCAGATATGACAAAGCATTGGAAATTATTCGGTCCCTTTATTTGAATTTTCCGAATAAAAGCATTTACTTTGCGGACCAAATCCGGTATTTGGAGAAATTAGTTTTGATAAATCAAAAATAAAAATAGAAATGTTTAAGGTTTTACTCGTCATTATTGTGATTCTGGCAGTGTTCCTTTGCTTCATTGTCACAATCCAGAACTCAAAAGGCGGCGGTCTGGCTGCCGGTTTTGCATCATCAAACCAGATTATGGGTGTTCGCAAGACTACCGATATCCTTGAAAAGACCACATGGACTCTGATTGCAAGCATTGCAGTTCTGAGCATTCTTACAGCATACGTGGCCAAGCCCAAGGCTGTTAACGCTTCTTCTGTTATGGAGGGTGAGGCTATAGAGAACCAGATGGTTAATCCGGAGTCATCAACTACTACATTTGACTCTCCGATTGAGATTCAGGATCTTCCTGAGGAATAATCCAGGGTTTTATAATAAGTGGAGGCGGTCATCTGATCGCCTCCACTTGTTTTATACCAGTTTATTGTAGACTTCCATGAGCCGGTCGGCCAGGACTTTTGGACTGAAGTTGTCCATCGCGTATCGGAACCCTTTCTGAACGGTCATCTGGCGGAGAGTATCATCGGTCAGGAGTACCTTGATCTTGTCTGCTATATCCTGTATGTCATAAGGATCAACCAGCAGTGAGTCGGGGCCGGCGGCCTCGGGCAGTGATGATACGTTGCTGGTCACTACGGGACAGTTGGAAAGCATGGCCTCAACCACAGGCAGTCCGAATCCTTCATAGAAAGAGGGATATATGAGAAGACGTGCGTTGGAGTAGAGATAACGCAGTCCATCGGTACCCACCTTCTCAGGTGAGAATATGATGAGGTCCTCAAGCTTGTGCTCTGCTATGTAATCCTCCACTTTCTGTTTATACTCTCTGCCGCCGCCTATTACAATCAGGGGAATCTGCAGATCCTTGGGCAGGAGTTCCATTGCCTTCACTATTCCAAGGAGGTTCTTGCGGGAGTTTATCGAGCCTACATATAGCATGTAGGGTCTGCTTGTGTACTGCGCAAGGCTTTGCGGGCAGATGCCGCTGTCATTGGTGTAATAGAGGGTGTTTACAGGCTGGTAGACCACGTCAATGGTGTCGGGGTCAACGCCGTAGAAACGTACGATGTCCTGTTTGGTTGATTCGCTTATGGCAATTATGCGGTCGGCTCTTTTGCAGGCATGACGCCATTTCCAGTCGTAGATGATACGGTCCGGCAGGTGGTACATGTCCGGAAATGTCTTGAATGCCACGTCGTGGATGGTTACCACTGTCGGTATGTCCAGCTGCGTAGGCAGTTCGTTGGAGAGTCCGTGGAATATGTCCGCACCCTCTTTCTTCAGGGCCGATGCCAGTCCGAACGTTCTCCATGCACTGCCTTTGAGCAGACCGTGCGGCACAATGGTGCGGCAGCCGCTGCGTTCAGCGTAGGGATCAGTTACGGCATTATGCTTAATACGGGGGGTATAGAGAATGTATTCGTTCTCAGGGTAGAACTCCGTGAGAATGTCAACAGTGGTACGGCTGTGGTTACCCAGTCCGGTAAAGTTGTTGAACAGACGTTTTGCGTCGAATCCTATTTTCATTCTTCGGGTGACCAAACCATTGAACTTGCCCCCAGGATGGCGGCATCGGACTCCTTAAGGGATGAATACAGAATCTGAATCTGACCCTTCCAAATCTGCATCAGATTGTCATTCATAGCCTGTACCATCTCATCGTGGAAGAACTCGCGCGACTTTGTCAGGCCGCCGAACAGGACTATCGCCTGCGGTGATGAGAATTTGACGAAATCACCCATGGCGCGTCCCAGGATACGTCCGGTGTATGAGAATATCTCCTTAGCCATGGCGTCACCTTGGACGGCGGCATCATATATGTCCTTGGAGGATATCTTTTCGGGATCAAGCTTGCGCAACAGACTCTCTCTGGAATCTTTCTGCAGGAACTCGCGGGCAGTGCGTGCAACACCCATGGCGCTGGCGTATGTCTCCAGGCATCCTTTCAGTCCGCAGTTGCACTGGCGGCCGTTCTGCTCGACACATACATGGCCCAGCTCTCCGGCAAAACCGTCATGTCCGTAGACGAGTCGTCCGTGGGATATGATTCCGCTGCCTACGCCTGTGCCAAGTGTAATCATTATGAAATCATCGATGCCTTTTGCTATACCGTAGGTGCGCTCTCCGCGGGCGGCGGCATTGGCATCGTTCGTTATTCGTACGTGGAGGCCGGTAGCCTTTTCAAGACGGTCGGCCAGATATATCACTCCGGGCTTGCCGTCAGCACCGCGTGCCCAACGGAGGTTGGGTGCGTAACGTATTGTGCCGTCCAGACGGTTTGCATTGGGGGCACCTATGCCTATTCCCACTGCCACACCGCGGTCTGCAGTCTTGCGTACAAGCTCCTTGACCGTATCGGCCAGCAGTTTCAGGTAATCGTCAAAGCAGTCAACCAAGGATGTGACCACACTCTGTTCGAGTATGGTCCCATCCTGTGTCACGACCCCGCATTTGGAGGACTGACCGCCTATGTCAATGCCTATTGCGAGTCTCTGCATACAGATCAGTTGCTGGTGAGTTCAGCTCTGATTCTTGTCCACTTGGAAAGAATGTCGCGGTAATACTTCTCAAGTTTGTTCCACTCGTAGAAGTAGGGATACTCGACACCCTTGGCATCCTTATAGCACTCAACCGGGAGTTTGGCTTCCTTCTCGTCAACCAGGGCTCTTACCAGGATGGTGCCTTTCTTGTTCTTGAAGAATATGAGCTGAAGGTTGCTGGCCATGTGTACGATATCGTAGTTGACCCACTTGCTGGCAAGGTCCTCAATGTCCTTGGGAGCGTAAGCGCAGTCGTTCACCTCCATGAGGCAGAGCAGGGGATAGAGAGCGGTGTCATGTCCGTAGCGCAGGTTGGCGCTCGGAGTGCCGTTTGCCAGAGCCTCATCGGCCTTGTCCAGGAAATCCTGAAGCAGTGTTGCGTGGCCGTAAGGAACTACGTTCTGGGTCAGGTCGTTGTAACCTGATACTGAATACCAGTAGAGGTTGTTCTGGAGCCAGCAGTCATACCACTCCTCGTATGTGAATACATCATCCAGGTCAAATCCCAGATATGAGTGGCTGCCCATGTTGGCTGCTATGTCATAGATCTTGGTGTAGAGGTCATCGGAACGGTCCGATGTGCCCACAACCGTTGCGGTTGTCTCCTGACCGCCGCCTGCCATGCCGGAGCGTGAACTTGAAGATGTCCTGGGATAACGGGTGATGAATGTGGTGTCAGTGAAGAGGGCGCACATAAGACGCTCGGGGTTGTTGTGCTTGGCGTTGAAAGCGTTTACGGCTGCGTTTCTCTCGCGGCTGTTCTTGGCGCTGTTGATAGCACGGTCCTCATAGTTCATGTAACCGCGGTCGTAATCACTGCAGTTGTAGTCGATGTTCATCTGAGGCAGAATGCTTGAGAACTCCATCATGGCTGCAGTCATACTTGCCATTACACGGTGAGATGTGGTTGTACGTGCTACTATGGTTGTCTTCTTGTTGAATATCTCGGGGTAGTTGCGTACCATACGGTTGGCTATGCCGCGGTGCTGCTGCTGGCCTACTATGGTCAGGTCACCCAGATGTCCGTCAGCATCCTTTGCCATAATCTCAAGACGTCTCAGGACATCCTTTCCGAACTCGGTCAGAACGCCTTTGTCATCGGCTGCCTTAAGGATTGAATACGGGTCGTTGTACTGGGGTGTGTTGAGCAGGTAACGTGAACCGTGACGGCCGTAGTGGCTAAGATAGAAAGGCTTGAATCCCTTGGGGGCTTTGGAGTAGGTCACACCCGGATCAACGTATTGGAGCATACTTCCTCTGAACTTGTAGAGGTTGTCTTTGTTGATGTCTTCTTTCTTGGTGATTTCTGCACACAGAGTCAGCGGAAGGAGCAATGCCAGGCTGATTAGAATTGATTTCTTCATTTGTTTAGGTCAGTATGATTTGTAATGTTGCAAAAGTAAGGAAAAAAGCCTAAATTTGCAAGCTATCGCGAAAAACGGAAGTTAGATACAATTAAAAATAAATTACACAATGAACAGTAAAGAATTGATGAACAAGGCAGCCGACAATATCCGTATTCTGGCTGCATCTATGGTCGAGAAGGCCAAGTCCGGTCACCCCGGTGGTGCCATGGGTGGTGCTGATTTCATTAACGTGCTCTTCAGCGAGTTCCTGGAGTATGATCCCCGCAACATGAAGTTCGAGGGTCGTGACCGTTTCTTCCTGGATCCCGGCCATATGGCTCCCATGCTTTACTCTCAGCTTGCTCTTACCGGCAAGTTCTCAATGGAGGAGCTGGCCACTCTGCGTCAGTGGGGCTCACCCGTAACCGGTCACCCCGAACTCGAGGTTGCACGCGGTATTGAGAACACCTCAGGTCCTCTTGGTCAGGGCCACGTATTTGCAGTAGGTGCCGCTATCGCTGAGAAGCATCTGGCTGCAGTACTGGGTGAGGAGGTAATGAACCACAAGATCTACGCTTACATCTCTGACGGTGGTATCCAGGAGGAGATCTCACAGGGCGCAGGCCGTATTGCCGGAACTCTTGGTCTTGACAACCTCATCATGTTCTATGATTCAAATGATATCCAGCTCTCAACTGAGACCAAGGTTGTTACTGCCGAGGACACAGCCGCCAAGTATCGCGCATGGGGTTGGAACGTATATGAGATCAACGGTAATGACGTTGACCAGATCCGTGGTGCTCTCACCATGGCTCAGAATGCCAACGGCAAACCGACCCTGATCATCGGTAAGTGCATCATGGGTAAGGGTGCCCTCAAGGCCGATGGTACCAGCTACGAGCGTAACTGCAAGACTCACGGTGCTCCTCTGGGTGGTGACGCTTACGTCAACACCATCAAGGCTCTGGGCGGTGATCCCGAGAATCCTTTCCAGATCTTCCCCGAGGTCAAGAAGCTCTATGCTGACCGTGCCAAGGAACTCCGTAAGATCATGGATGCCAAGTATGCCCGCAAGGCTGCATGGGAGAAGGCAAATCCTGAGAAGGCTGCCCTCCTCAAGGAGTGGTTCAGCGGCAAGGCTCCCAAGGTTGACTGGAGCAAGGTTGAGCAGAAGGCCGATGACGCTACACGTTCAGCTTCAGCTGCAGTTCTGAGCCAGCTCGCCCAGCAGGTTCCCAACATGATCTGCGCAAGTGCTGACCTGAGCAACTCAGATAAGACAGACGGTTTCCTCAAGTATACAACCAACATGGTTAAGGGTGACTTCAGCGGTGCATTCTTCCAGGCTGGCGTAGCCGAGCTCACCATGGCTTGCTGCTGCATCGGTATGGCTCTGCACGGTGGTGTTATCCCCGCTTGCGGTACCTTCTTTGTATTCTCAGACTACATGAAGCCCGCCGTACGTATGGCTGCCCTCATGGAGCTCCCCGTTAAGTTCATCTGGACTCACGATGCATTCCGCGTAGGTGAGGACGGTCCTACACATGAGCCCGTTGAGCAGGAGGCACAGATCCGTCTCATGGAGAAGCTCAAGACTCACAAGGGCAAGAACTCAATGCTTGTTCTGCGTCCCGCCGACAGCGACGAGACTACACAGGCTTGGAAGCTCGCTATGGAGAATACCACTTCACCCACAGGTCTTATCCTGAGCCGTCAGAACATCAAGACTCTGCCTGCAGGTAATGACTACAGCCAGGCTGCCAAGGGTGCTTACATCGTTGCAGGTTCAGACGCTGACTTCGACGTAATCCTGCTCGCTTCAGGTTCAGAGGTTTCTACTCTGGTTGCAGGTGCCGAGCTTCTGCGCGCCGACGGTATCAAGTGCCGCATCGTAAGCGTTCCTTCAGAGGGCCTGTTCCGCAGCCAGTCAAAGGCTTACCAGCGCAGCATCCTGCCCGGTAACAAGAAGAAATTCGGTCTCACTGCAGGTCTGCCTGTAACCCTCGAGGGTCTGGTAGGTGCCAGCGGTAAGGTTTGGGGTCTGAGCTCATTCGGTTTCTCAGCTCCTTACAAGGTGCTCGATGAGAAGCTGGGCTTCACCGCCGAGAACGTTTACAACCAGGTAAAGTCATTGCTTAAGTAATGATAGGAATAGCTAGTGACCACGCTGCTTTCCCGTTGAAGCAGTTCGTGATAGAATACTTGAAGGAGAAGGGGCTGGAGTTCAAGGACTACGGCACCTATACTCCTGATAGTTGCAACTATGCCGATTACGGCCATGCACTGGCCCGTGGCATAGAGAACGGAGAGGTAGAGAAGGGTATAGCCATGTGCGGCAGCGGAGAGGGTATCTCCATGACTCTGAACAAGCATCAGGGTATCCGCGCCGGACTTTGCTGGATCCCCGAGATCGCTCATCTTATCCGTCAGCACAATGATGCCAACGTACTGGTAATGCCCGGCCGTTTCATCGATAACGATATGGCCCGCAAGATCATGGACGAGTATCTGAACACCCCCTTCGAGGGCGGTCGCCATCAGGCTCGCGTGGACAGCATCCCCGTCCACTGATCCGCTCGCCAAAGTGTCCCACAACAAGCCCCGCCACAATTGCTGTGACGGGGCTTGCTGTGTTACATACCCTCATCTGAGACTCATGTCCCACACTCACCGGCGCCAGAACCTATTCTCGCGGGGTTGGTTGTGGGACACTTTGGCGGATGTTCAGGACAAGGTACTCGGAACGGGTGCCGATGCGGATGCGGGCGCCCCAGATGCCTATGCCGGAAGTGATGTAGTAGCGGGTGGTGCCGCGCTGGTGGTGACCCCAGGATTTCTCGTACAGGGCATCGGTCACCCAGGAGATGGGCCAGACCTGGCCGCGGTGGGTGTGGCCGCTGAACTGGAAGTCTATTCCGGCCTGCTCGGTGCTGTCGGTCAGTGCGCTGAGCAGCTTGCGGTGCGGGTTGGTGCGGTCATCACGGCCAATAACGGTAAGGTCTCTGAACTGTGCCGATTCGTCCCGCAACAGACGAATGCCGGCGTCTTTGAAGAACTGCTCCACCAGAGGCTCGTTGCTGTAATAGTCATGATTGCCCAATACGGTCCATACAGGAGCCTTGAGCCGATGGAACTCCTGCGCATAATTACCTTCAAATACCGGACGGATACTGCGGTCAACGATATCACCTGCTGTGAGTATAAGGTCGGGATTCTCAGCGTTTATCATGTCCACCCATCGGGCCAACTCGGCGCGACGGTTATGATAACCCAGATGGAGGTCGCTTATCAGTACCACTTTTAGCGGTTTTTCAAGTGGTTTATCGGTCGTGATTGTAAGTTCCTCCCTGTACTTGTGGTGGTAGTGCAGACCGCCTATGAGCATGAGCAGCACCACACCTCCTATTATTGTGCAGAACCCTGCCGGGCTGCTCTTGAGGAAATCGGCCGGGAGCAATCGGCATATCTGTGCAAGACGGGCCAGCAGGAATCCAAGCAGCAGATACAGGAAGAATATGAGCCACGGATTACCTACATTATATACTATAGTGGCCAGCCCAATCTGCAGTTTCTCTATCCTGATGAAACTGACAAAGAAGAGAGCCATCCAGGCCAGGAACCCAGCAAGGACTCCGGCTTTTACGGCCCACATACCCGGAGTGAGGCGCCAAAGACGCCAGCCTACGTAAATGGTAAGGAGCAACAGGAGCCCGATAAATAGCAATGCAATTGTTTTATTCATAGGCTGTAAAGGTAGTGCTTTTTTGCCTATCTTTATGCCTCAAACAAGACAACCATAGCCAAATGAAGAGACTTTACAGAACGTGGATGTGCATGGCAATAGCCTGCTGTGCCGCCATGATGATATCCTGTTCAGGACAGGCCGATAACCAGCAGAAAGAACTTATGACAGTTGGAAACCCTTATCTGCCGCTTTGGGAGCATATCCCCGACGGTGAACCTTATGTTTTTGAGGATCCAGACAATCCGGGTCAGTTCCGTGTCTATATATACGGTTCACACGACAGCATGATTTCAGGTTATTGCGGACGCGAGTTGGTGGTATGGTCGGCCGATGTAAACGACCTGGATCATTGGCGTTATGACGGCGAGATATTCAAGGTTGACAAGAACGCAAACGGCGAGCCGCTGAGCCGTCTTGGAGTGGCCGATGTCCTGTACGCTCCGGATGTAACAGTTGTCACAGCCCCCGACGGCACCAAGACCTACTACCTCTACCCCAACAACCAGTCAGGCGGTCGCAACGGAATGGTCTGCAAGAGTTCACGCCCCGACGGTCCGTTCGAGGTCTGCAACTGGAGCAAGAACAACCCCAACCTGACCGACGGCGTGCTGGCATTTGATCCTGCAGTATTCGTTGATGATGACGGCAAGGTATACGGTTACTGGGGCTTTGAGCGCTCATACGCTGCCGAACTGGACCCCGCCACCATGGCAACCGTAAAACCCGGAACACAAATCGTGGAGGATATGGTTCCCGGCCGATACATGGACGGAGAGTTCAAGTTCTTTGAGGCATCGTCCATCCGTAAGATTCAGGATAAGTACGTATTCATTTACAGCAGGTTTACACTGGATGGTGAGTTTGGCCTGCCTTCATCCAACTATACGCTGGCATACGCTTACGGCGACAATCCCTTAGGCCCCTGGACCTACGGCGGAACCGTTATCGACGGCCGTGCACGTGAGATAAACGAGAAGGGTGAGACTATAGCATCGGCCACCATTGACGGTAATACCCACGGTGGAATATGCCAGATAAACGGTCAGTGGTATGTGTTCTATCACCGCCAGACCGGAACCGATGAGTACGCACGTCAGGCAATGGCTGCTCCCATCACCGTTAAGGTCACTCCGGGTCCCGGCGGCAAGGTTGAGATATCGGAGGGTGAATACAACTCTGAGGGATTCTCACTTGGCGGTCTTGATCCACTGGAGCGTCACTCTGCAGGTCTGGCCTGCTGGTACACCGGACCCACTCCTGCAGTACACGACTGGCCCAACAACATGTTCTCAGGATCTTATGTGGCATCGGCCTACGGAACCGACAGCAAGTTTGACAAGCCGTATGATTTGACCAACAACACCAACCCCGTGGTCAACAACACCGACGGATCAATAGTTGGTTACAAGTATTTCAACTTTGACGCCACAAGCGGCCGTGATGACGTAAGCCTGCTGCTCAACCTGATACCCGAAGGCGTGGACGGCACCATCACCATTATGGCCGACCGTCCCTGGGTATCGCAGAAGGGCAAGGAACTGGGCAAGATTCAAATCAAGGCCGATATGCCGCAGCGACCCACGGAGATCGCTGTAAAACTGCCAGCTATAGGTGAACTGAGCTGCAAGCACGCAATCTTCTTCACGTTCTCATCGGACACAAAGGAGAAATCCATCTGCACCCTGCTGGACTTTGTATTCAAATGAGTCCCGCCAAAGTGTCCCACAACGACCCCGGTCAGAGTAGGTTCTGACGCCGGTGAATGTGGGACATGAGCCTCAGATGAGGGTGTGTAACACAGCAAGCCCCGTCACAGCGATTGTGGCGGGGCTTGTTGTGGGACACTTTGGCAAGTGAATTACTTGACAGAGAGCTTGTAGATTACTGTGTGCTGATACTTCTCACCCGGGCGCAGTGTTGTGCTGGGGAAGAATTCGTGATTAGGTGAGTCAGGATACATCTGAGACTCCAGCGCGATAGCGGTGCGGGCACCGGTATATACCTGAAGTCCGGGATGGTTGTTCCAAACCTCCATGAATCGGCCTGACTTGGGAGAGTAGAGAGTAGCAACCTTCTCAACCTTACCGGCCTGCTCGTGAATCAGGCAGAAGTTGTTGTCATAGTTGCGGACCATACCCTCGGGTACCTGGCCGAAACCACCGAATCCACCGCGTCCACCGCGTCCGCCACCCTGTCCGGGCTGAGGAGGAGCGGGTGAGTACTGACGGTCACCTATGCGAACAGGCTTCTGGAAATCATAGGGAGAACCCTCAACCATACCCAGATCACCGGTCGGGATGTTGCTGCGGTCAGTCTCAGTGATGAAAGCAGCGTTGATCATCAGCTCGTGATCCATTATGTCACCGTTGCCGGCACCATCAAGATTGAAATAGGTGTGGTTAGACAGGTTTACAACAGTAGCCTTGTCGGTAGTAGCCTCATAGCTTATCTGCAGACCGCCGTCCTTTGTGATGGAGTAGGTCAGGATAGTTGTGAGGGTGCCGGGAAATCCGTCCAGACCATCGGGCAGAACACACATCAGAACCAGCTTGTTCTTCTTGGCCTTAAGCACAGTCCATACGGTGTGGTCAAAACCCTTTGCACCACCGTGCAGGGTGTGCTGACCGCTGTTCTTTGTGATGTTATACTCAACGCCATCCAATGTGAACTTACCGTTGGCAATACGGTTGGCATAACGGCCAAGGGCCGGACCTACCATACCCATGTTGTAAGTCAGGTATTGTTTGATGTTGTTGTTGTGAGTCACCAGATTGGCATACTCGCCGTTCTTGTCGGGTGAAAACAGACTTACTACAAATCCACCATAGTTGGTGATCTGTGCGGCTACCTTACCCTTCTGAATGGTATACAGAGCCACCTTCTGACCATCAATAACGGTGTCAAAGGGTGCACTGTCTACAAACGGGAACTTAGGTTTGGCAGCACCGGCCGATACGCAGCAGGCTACTGCTGCAACAGCCAATAAAACTTTGGATAAATTCTTCATAGTGAAAAAGGTTACTTTTTATACTCTACAGCGGCAGCCTCAATAGGCAGGCACTGCTTGTAATTCTCAATATAGGCATTGAAACCTGCCACATCCTCAGGGGTGGGAGCAACTGATGTTCCGGTATCGCCGGCAAATACCTGATCATCAAGGAACTCAGCCAATGACTGCTTCTTCTTGTTATTGATAAGGTACGATGCCAGGATAGCCATACCCCACGGACCGCCCTCACCTGCAGTCTTCATGCAGGAGATGGGAGAGTTAAGGGCAGCACCAAGTATGCGCTGGCCAACACCCGGAGTGGTAAACAGACCGCCGTGACCGGTAATACGGTCCACCTTGATCTTCTCCTCGTTGAACAGGATATCGTTACCGACCTTGAGCACACCTATGGCGCCGCTTATTATAGCGCGCATAAAGTTGGCCAGGTTGAACTTGTCGTTGGCGGAACGTACAAACAAAGGACGTCCATCGGCAAAACCGGTAACAGGCTCACCCGATACATAGTTGTAGCTCATAATGCCGCCGCAGTCAGGATTACCCTTCAGGGCCACGTTAAAGAGGTTGGTAAAGAGTTTGCCCATATCAACGGGAATACCCATAACCTCCTCAAACTCCTTGAACAGGTTGACCCATGCGTTCAGATCACTTGTGCAGTTGTTGCAGTGAACCATTGCCACGGGGCTGCCGTCGGGGGTAGTGACGATATCAATAACCTCATGAGGTTTCTTGAGGTCATGCTCCAGAACAATCATAGAGAATGATGATGTTCCGGCCGATACGTTACCGGTGCGCGGACGAACTGCATTGGTGGCAACCATACCTGTGCCTGCATCGCCCTCGGGAGGACAGATGGGAGCACCCGGTTTGAGATGACCCGATACATCCAGCTTGCGGGCACCGGCCTCGGTCAGCACGCCTGCATCCTGGCCTGCGTCAAGTGACTTGGGCAGAATGTCAAGCAGTTTCCAGGGATAACCCTTGCCGGCAATCAGCTTGTCAAACTTGGCTACCATATCGGCATTGTAGCCCTTGGTTGCCGGATCAACGGGAATCATACCCGATGCGTCACCCACGCCAAGAACTCTCTTTCCGGTAAGCTGCCAGTGGATGAAACCTGCCAGAGTGGTCAGGAAATCAATATCCTTAACGTGCGGCTCGTTGTCAAGAATAGCCTGATACAGGTGAGAGATGCTCCAACGCAGAGGAACGTTGAACACGAACAGGTCAGACAGCTCGGCGGCTGCCTTGGCTGTGTTGGTGTTACGCCATGTGCGGAACGGAACCAGTATGTTGCCGTTCTTGTCAAAAGGCATGTAACCGTGCATCATAGCACTGATACCTATTGCGGCAAGGTTCTCGATTTCAACCTCATACTGCTTGAGCACGTTCTTGCGCAGGTCTGAGTAGCAGTCCTGCAGTCCGAACCAGATGCTCTCGACGCTGTATGTCCACAGCCCGTTAACAAGCTGATTCTCCCAGGTATGACTACCCTGGGCAATCGGCTTGTATTCGGGGTCTATGAGCACAGCCTTGATACGGGTTGAGCCAAACTCGATACCGAGGATGGCCTGTCCTTTTTCAATAGCTGATTTGGGATCGTATGCCATATTACTTCAAAGCTTTGTTGAGCATGTAATAAACCTCGTTGTTACGAAGCTGCTGCTTGAAACCACTGATGGTGGTG
>CADBXO010000008.1 GCA_902798685.1 uncultured Bacteroidales bacterium | reverse complement strand
AAATGATGAAAAAGGATATCTCTCACCCATATTGGATATGAACAACGGTGAGATTGTGGCATACGCAAGATCACGTCATCCGGATCTCAATCTTGTTATAAAAATGGTTGATGAAGCTATTATCCGTAAAAATCCGCCTAAGGGACTTATACTCCATTCGGATCAGGGATGGCATTATCAACATGAGATGTATCAGAACAAACTAAAAGTCAACGGATTAATCCAAAGCATGTCACGCAAAGGCAATTGCCTGGATAACTCTATGATGGAGAACTTTTTTGGACTTATGAAGTCTGAGTTGCTATATTTGCAGCGTTGGAATACTATTGATGACTTTGAAGCAGCGCTGGATGAGTATATCAAGTATTACAACAATGACAGAATCAAACTGAGGTTAGACGGAAAGAGCCCGGCACAATACCGAGCTCTCCAAATATCAAATCATTAATTAATCCGTCCAACTTTTGGGGTTCACTTCACTATGATGGTACCGATTGCTCCGCTACGGTGGTACCGATTCGACCGCTACGTTGGTACCGATTGAACGATACTATCAATATGGGCCGATGCACGAGAAATCCCACTCCCAAGTTAGAGAATAAAAATCACCCAACTAAGCAGAAGAAAAATGATATAATATCCATACAAAACAACAAGCCCCCGCAACGCCATATGTTGCGAGGGCCGATATCAATATGTAAGGCCGATGTTACTAAAAAGTGCCAAACGGAAGGTTTAGCTCGACGGCCCGAAGGGGAACCAACGGTCGACGGCCGAAGGGTAAGTCAAAGTCAACCGTCCCCTTTGTCACCTTTTTAAAGCCCGCATCACAGCAGCCCGGGTGCCCATAAACAACAACCGCAGCCACCCCTTAACAGCCTCAAAAGGAAAGATCCCAAACTGCCGATAAGCATACCTAGTATACCACCAAAAAGAAAGCAAATGCTTCTTATTTGCAGAGTCCTCCTGCTTATGGAAATCTAACCTATTGCGACCAAAATTGCCGGAATCAAGCACCAAAGCCATAACTCTAGCCGCCCGCCTATGATTGCGGGGAGAATCCACATAAAAAGGCAATGCCTCAACCGGCATATCCAGATAATCCACAGCTAAAGCAGCAAACACCCTCCACTCAGGAATCAGCCCCATACTCCGAAGCCGACGCTCAAGCAAACAAACATCAATCTCTCCGGCAAACTTCCAAAGCAACCTACACCAGTCGCAAATCTGCCTCAATCCAATTCCGCCCAGAAAGAAATGCTGCAGTATATGAGTAAAAATAATAATGACATCATTATCAGCACTTGGCAAAGGCACCTCAACATCTCCATTCTGCCATGACCTCACCTTACCGTTTGCAATAATGTCTTGTTCTATATAATCAAGTCCCCTGTCAACCCGTCTTGAGAACCCACTACGAAGATTACCATGCAACTCAACACACCATTTGCCAATAATCAACTCCAAGTGTTTTCTATACTCATTTTCATCATCAATATGGGTAGCCAACGGAGTTAAAAGATCCTTTGCCTTTACGTAGTTGTAACCACTGAGAAAGAGATCAACATCACCACATGCACGCCATAATGGCCGTTCATAGCATTGAGCAATCCCCTGTCCTTTCTCCAATACAGCATAAATATCAGCGCTCTTAAGCTTTGTGATAAGTTCAGCAATGAACAGATTCATTGCCTTATTCCGATGCTCCAACTGCAAAACGAAACTACCCAAAGCCAAAGCATCAGCCTGAGGCACCTTGAAATCAGCAGCACGCTCCAACCCCGCAGCTACCAATCCCGCTACAGACTGCCCCTGAGCCAACTTATACACACAGGCAAAGTCAACCCCATCAGACGACAAAAGCCGAGCCTTCTTCTCCCAAAGCCCGGCTTTCAGCAAAGCCAAAAACGCTCGTTGATTCTTATCTAGTTTCATCCCATGTATTTACCATCCTTAGCCTCAAAAATAGCGCTGGGCTCATGCACCTCAATACTATGCCAAGCCCCCTTAGGAATCTGAATCCCGAACTGCCCCTCCCTGGGACAAATCCGGAACCGCGCCACCTCCTTAAACTGGCTCTCATCGGCCGCCGTCTCGCCATCGTGAATAGGCCCTCCGGCATCAACATTAGGCAACTCCTCATAGAAAATCCAGTCGATGCACCCCTCCACGCAAATAGCCGTCTCCGATGTCTTTAAATGCCGATGCACAGCCACTTTCGTACCCGGCTGGAGCACATTTAGCATCCGCTGGCTCCCATCCTCCGGCGTCGTCCTCAGATCATAGTTCTGCCTGAGCCGCTCATTCACCTGCGCCTTATCATGTAGGGCCGATAACAACCCACTATTCAACAACTGAATCTCCATATTTACTGCCGATGCAAGATATCACAACCTCCTCAACGCCACCTCAAACGCCTCCGCATAAAAGCATCCAGCCTGGCACCCCCGATATGCAGCAAAGCCCTCAATAGCCTCCACACTGCGAGGATGCGGATAAGGACGCATTACGCCCCGGTACATAGAAAGAGCCTTAACCTTAGCATCAACACCATCTTTACCTACCTCCACCCAAGTATTTGGCTGGAAGCGGTTCATAGCAGTATTCAATGCCCATTCCGTGCAACTAGGCACCTCCATATACCAGAACTCCTGGATAGGCTTAACCTCAGGGCGGCGTTGGAATAACCTAATCGCCTCCTGGCAAGCCATAGAAGTCTGCAAATGATCATTATTAGTGTCTGCAGGATGATGAGTAATCACAATATCCGGTTCACTCTCCAGAATAGCCTTCTCAATATGCTGAACCAACTGCAGATGCGGCACTGTATTCATCTCAATATTTGGGAACTTGCCCTCATACTCACTTCCAACACCAAGATACTTTAAAGCGGCATGAGTATCATCATCCAACGCCTTATCATCTGGACGGAATGCACGTGCTTTTGCCTCTGCAGACATAATGCAAACATCCACTATGTCACCGTTACGAGTCCACTTATAAATGGAAGCCCCGCAGCCCAGTACCTCATCATCCGGGTGCGCTACAACAATTAAGTATTTCATATTACTTATAATTTGCTTATCATCACATACTAGAAACAAATCTTATCATCTACTAAACTCCATAGAGTCAACAATTACTAGAAGCTACCATACTGACAACCAAGAAAAACAATCATTTTACAGTTATGCGCCATAGTTGTTTTTCCGGATCATATGATAATCTATCTCTATAATAAGGCAACAACACTAAGGCCGAATCTAACTGCTCAGATTTTAAAGTAATAAAGCCATCCCCACACACAATCTCTATAGGAAATTGTTTCGTTATCAAATTTAGTTTCTTTTCTGACAATGAAAGATCATTACTTAATTTATCTATTCTGTTTAATAAAGAATCCCTTTCTGTTGCCAATTCTTCATATGAAATCGGTCTATTAGATTTAACTAAATATATGATTCTTCCATCCCTTTTCCATAAAAGTTGATTAGAAATCACATTCGATTGCCTTAAAGAATCAAGTTCTTGTTCTAACCGATATATCTGTTCTATATAATTCGAATTCTCAGTTGCAAGATCTTCATATGTAATGATTTTATCATAACTTGTATAATACCTAACTTTTCCTTGTTCAGACACGCCCATTATCTCACAAAGCAAAGAGTCCCATTTTTTATAACTATCTACCGAACCATGAAGCACATCATTTTCTATTGCCATTTCATGATAAGTAATGGGTTTATTGTCCCTTACTCTGTAGCTAACAGCCCCTGTAGTGTCGCTGCCCAGTATCTCCCTATATAATGAATCGCGTTGTTCCAGAATCTCAATCCTATCCTTAAGGACATTATTCCTATCTATAAATAATACGCAAAAGGATATAGATACGGATACTAAGACAAAGAATAGTCTTAATAATAACTCATTTCTATTGCTAACCCTATCTTGCACAACTTCCTCCAATTCTCCAATAGATTCCTTTATCTTCTTTTCTTCTTGAACGTCAATATCGGGAAATACCGATTTCAAGTCATCAACTGTGTTTTGAAGAGTTGATGGATTATTTGTTTGCTGTCTCTTCAACTTTTTCATATCCTAATGACTTGATATAATTATCCATATTTTCTTTTCTCAACCTATCAATCTCTTCTTGATAGTTTCTCTCCTTTTCATTCCACCTATTAGTCAGTTCTTGTAATTCAAGGTAATATTTTTTGTCTCTTTCATTGGCCTCTCTCTGCATCATTGTTTCTTCATAATATACACCTGCATAGAAAGAGAAACCAATTATGCTTAAGTACTTAGGCAATTGTTTCCAAAAAGAGGATATACTCTTATTGGGCTTTTGCCTTTTTTTGTTATTATTGTTTTTTTTATTACCTCTTCCCATCAGTGGTATTCCAATAAAGAAGTATTAATAAATCCCCATTACACCCGGATTATAACTCATCATCCCACCGTCCTAAACGGCCACAAAGCCTTAAACACCAAATAAGTCTTATTACTCCGCCCAAAAACAACGCGAATCAAGCCATACCCACAAACCACCAGCCACCGGGGCAACCGGATCAAATGCTTAGCGCGGCCCTCAGCACGCTCCTCGGCAATCACCTTGGCGCTGTCAAGCAACTCCTCATCCTTGATGATATGAATAGTATTATCCACCGGCAAGTCAACCCAATCAACCATAGCCCCAACAGCCGCGGTTACATTAAGCACCTCAAACTGCTGGCCACCGCCAATCAAATAAGCCCAATTAGGATATTTCAGATAATACCGCTTCTGAATGTCACGCTTAACATCCTCCGTATATACCGGTGAGAACCTATAGATATTCCAAGTCGTGCAAATCTCCTTCAGCCGCCCCTCCGCCATAGCCTTGCTCTTGCCGTAGTTGGAGATGGGGTTCAACTCTGTCTCTGGCGTAATCATGCCCTTCACCATGCCAATAGCATCAACGGTGCTGATAAACAGGACCGGGACATTAAACTTGGCGCAAGCCTCAAACAGATTAACAGCACAATCCACATTAACCTTCTTGAAAGCCTCCCAAGAAACATCAGCAACGCCGGAAGTATGTGCCAAAGCTGCCAAATGAATAACACGATCAATTTTCTTATCATCAAACAACTGCATCACAGCAGCTTTAGATGACAAGTCTAGAATCACTTGGTGCAAACCAGGCAATTTGACATCGGAAACTCTACGGTCAACACCAATAACCGTATGTCCCTTCTCTATCAAGCCCTTAACAACATATCCACCAATCATTCCGGCCGAACCGGTCACAAGTATATTCATTTGTCCATCGTTTTATTAGCATCCTCAACCAATTCCTTGAGAATCCAAGTACATTCTTTTCCACACAGTGAATACAAAATGCAAATCACGGTATATATAATCATCTTCAAGTCATACCAAAGACCAGCCTTTTGCACATAAGTATATTCCAGTTCCCTACGTGTAGGATATACCTTCTCCATATACTCCTTCTCGTCGGTTATCTGATCACCATAAATATAATCATACAGCGCAGCCGGACCACTTAGACCCACAGGGACCTTTGCGGCCTCATTCCACTTTCCATACCGGAACATATCAAACTGATCTTCAGCCACAGGACGTGGGCCGATAATCGACATCGTGCCATTCAAGATATTAATCAACTGAGGCAGTTCGTCAATCTTAGCCTTGCGGATAAAATGGCCGAATGGGAATATACGGTCCTCATCAGGCCTCAGACTTGCTTCAGCACCTTTCTTTGGTGCTTTAAGCACCTTCATTGACCTGAACTTGTACATCTTAAACGGTCTATTCCCCTTCCCAATACGATTAGCCTTATAAAAAATAGGCCCCCAATCACTGATTAGGATACCAATAGCTGTCAATACAAATATCGGCGATAGCACTATTATCGCTAATAGTACACATATAAAATCAAAAAACCTCTTTACAGCTCTATACATAGAAATAATACTATTGCTTATCTTCTCGTATGGGTATTTCCTTAAGGACTTTAGCAGGTCTTCCAGCAGCAATTGTCCATGCAGGAATATCTTTAGTTACAAGAGAACCTGCTCCAACTATAGCACCTTCACCAACGGTTACGCCTGGCATGACAAAACTCTCCATACCTATCAAACATCCTTTTTTCAAGACAATAGGTTTTACAATATATCCGAGTTTCATATAGTCATCCCCTACACAATAATCTGAGAAATCTCGTTGATGACAAAGTAAACGAGTACCACTTGCTACCGATACGCTGTCCTCTAGTATTATCATATCTGCATGACCTTGATCTATTCTAACATGGTCACCTATAAAACATCCCTTTCCTACATGACAGCCCATTTTTCGCATCAACCTTGGACGAAGTTTTCTTGGAGCAAATGGTTCTAATATGGCCCAGTCCATCATGTTTTGACGACGCTTCTGGTGAATATTATGGAAGAATTGCCATATAACTCTCCAAATACTAACATCTCCATATTCCTCTTCTGAATAGTTGAAGCCTAAAGCTCTCATCAACTTAAAAGTTGTACTTAATTTTTTTTCCTTCATTTCTTAATCAATTTGCGCCAATGATTTCACACAGATTATCGATACATTTATTCATAGTAAAATTATTCTCAAAATAGGCTCTGCCATTTTGTCCCTTTAGTGCAAACGTCTCTTTATCTTTCAACACCTTATTACGGATAATATCTGCAAGCGCCATGTAATTACCCGGCTCAACGGCATATCCACAATCAGCTTCTTCGATTAACTCCTTACCACCAACACCGAGCATAGCTAATACAGGTTTCCCAGCTGACATATATGATTGCAATCTGGAAGGCACAATTCTTTCCAAATGTTTAAAGCCAGGCCTAAGTGCCAAAATGAGAGCATCCGCTGCTTGGTGCATGCTAGGCATCGCTTCATACGGGAAACGTCCTAACGTAAAAGCACAATCTTGAAGAGAATTCTCTTTTATATAATTGTCAAGCCATCCTCTTTCACTTCCATCGCCTACAAAATACCACTTAAGGTCCTTCAGATCGCTCAACTCCTTAATAAGCAATGCAACAGCATCCAGATTTTGTGATTTGCCCAAATTACCAATCATCATAATACGGTATCCGTCAACAAACTCAGGGAGTGGATATGACAGATCGCCTTTTTTCATATCTTCACTCCAGTTAGGAAAGTACAATAGTTTATCACGATAATCCCCTTGTTCCACAACAGAGTCCGCCATACGTTTACTACATACCATTAATCTGTCGCATCTATTGTATATCCATCTTACTACCTTGGCTACCGAATCTAATAGGCGCTTATTTTTAATACCACCTCCGGACATCATAGCATCCGGCCAAATATCCATTATCCAGAAATATATCGGCGCTTTGCGTAATTTCTTATATAAAATAGCTGGAATTGCTTGAAATACTGGCGAAGGCTCATACACTATAACAGCATCATATTTCCTCCATGCAAACTGAAATAAGATTCTAAGACATGCAAATATGACAAAACTGAAGTAATTAATTGGCAATCTCCACCCTCCTTTTCCTCTTGGTGTCTGAAAAGTACGATATACATTTACACCATCCAACACTTCATGTCTTTTCTTAAAGATGCCATACCCCTCAAAATAACGCCCTTTCGGATAATTGGGAATACCGACCAAAGCATCAACTGAATGACCACGCTTGACTAGTTCCGTGGCCATTTCTGTGCTCCTAAAGTTATTTTCTGGGTAGAAATATTGTGTTATCAATAATACCCTCATAGTTCAATATATGTACTTTTTCCATCCAGACCTTTCACTGCCCGTCCTGAAAAGTATAGTTTATCTTTTATCGTTCCTTCATAGTGAGGAAACTCGAACGTTCCAAACTGCATAATTGCTGGCATCCAATCCTTCCTCGCCTTATAACGCTCCTCCCAGTGAAGACCATCCTTTGAGACCCAAATATGTGCATATTTGTCTGTGTTCACATTAGAAGGTTCTACAGTTGTTGAAAGGTATGAGACATTGCCAACTTGCCCTCCTTTAATTACAGACCCTTGTACGGATTGCAATTCAATAATCTCTAAGGTCTTCCTATCTATTCGTTTAATGGAATTGGCAATAAACTGCGAGTCTGTAGCATACACAATAAAGTCTGGATAGAAGAACATTTGGCAGCATCTAAATTCCTGTCCGCCCCTAAATACTTCCTTAAAATGCTCAAAGTCATCTTCTGTGTAACCAATGATACATTCACGCTCCTTGTCTCCTGTTACTACCCATATCCTGTTAGAAAACGGATCATTAAACAATCCATGAATATGGTTAATCTCTCCCTTTTTAAAGGTATATACAACATTTAGTACACCCGTTATGATATTAAGCAAATAAATATGTACCGGAACATTTTCAACATTTTGGAAATACTCACCAAAAAGCACCTCTTCTTTTGACTTTGCGACAAGATTTAGGGGTTTTGAACCTCTAGGAGTACTACAAATCTTTATAAATGACCTTTCGCTTGGAAATTTTCGAAAGATACCTTTCTTGAATATTGCCAGTTGTGTTCCACCTTCAAGGATGTAGAAGCCTGTAATCTCAGCTCGAAAGAATCGTCTTGTTAGTGAAAATAATGATAATAGCCCATACTTGCTATCAACAAGCTTAAATCTCTCTCGAGAGCTCTTAATACTATAGCCTTTGCTTATGAGCAAATTATTATCCTCTACGCTAATGACTTTCCCTCTAATAATCATAGTAATAATGTGAGTATTTTACTTTTTCCAGATCATCTTGTTAACTATACCCACATAGCTTTGGATGAGTTTGATTATCTTAGTAGATACGTTCTCATCTGTATATGCGGGAACAGAGCAAGCATCATCACCATTAGCGTGCATACTCACAGCCAAATCAACAGCCTGTAGCACCTGCTCAGAAGTGATTGAACCAATAGTAAAAACTCCCTTATCCATAGCCTCGGGACGCTCTGTAGAAGTGCGAATGCTCACTGCAGGGAAACCAAAGAAAGCTCCTTCCTCTGGTACTGTACCACTATCACTTACAACACAAAAAGCATTCTGCTGAAGTTTATTATAGTCAAAAAAACCTAGAGGCTTATGTTGAATAACTTTGTCATTGAACTTAAAACCCCGTTTTTCTATCATCTTCTGACTTCTGGGATGGCAACTATAAAGCACCGGCATGTCGTAAGTTTCTGCCATAGTGTTCACTGCATTCATCAGCGAAAAGAAGTTTGCTTCAATATCAATATTTTCCTCTCGGTGCGCTGAAAGCAAAATGTACTTCCCCTTCTCCAATCCTAAATCTTCAAGTACTGTGCTTGCCTCAATCTGAGGAAGCACTTCTTTCAACACTTCAGCCATAGGTGAACCAACCACATATGTGTATTCTGGTTTCACACCTGTATCAAGGATATAACGACGGGCGTGTTCGCTATAGCAAAGGTTAATATCGCTAGTCACGTCAACTACGCGACGGATTACTTCCTCCGGAAGATTCTCATCCTTGCAGCGGTTACCTGCTTCCATGTGGAAGATAGGAATCTTCAAGCGCTTGGCAGATATAACGCAAAGACAAGAGTTCGTATCACCGAGAACAATAACAGCATCCGGTTTCACCTCAGCCATCAGTTCATAACTCTTTGCAATAACATTACCCATAGTCTGGCCAAGGTTCTCACCCACTACGCCCAGATAATAATCTGGCTCACGAAGGCCAAGATCTTTGAAAAATACCTCGTTCAGGGTGTAATCATAGTTCTGACCCGTGTGGACCAATATCTGGTCAAAATACTTGTCCGCCTTCTTAATGATGGCTGACATTTTTATGATTTCGGGGCGTGTGCCCACGATAGTCATTAATTTCAGTTTGCCCATTTTTTTTACAAATTATAGTGGGGATACAACTCTTTATGCTTATAAATCCATTCTGCCATTTCAGCTACCATTTGCTCATAATCAGGAATTCTATAATTGAAATCCCAATTAGTACGCTTCAAACTCTTATCAGCATTAACGCCTTCAACAGGGTTAATTTGAACACGTCCACCTCTTAGATATTTATTAAAGAGTTTAAGAAGCTCATACTTGGAAATATCGGTATCGGGTACTGCATTTACAAGACCGTTAGCACGTTCTTTCGCAGCTGCTTCCATGGTCTTTGCTAACTGATATGTACACTGGCCCGTCCACATCGCTTTAGTATAACCATTCACTACCGGTTTCTCACATGTGGTATTGTTCATAAACCAATTCAATAAACCAATTCCTTTAGGATTGATATCAGCACCAACAATAGAGTTTCTCAAAGACAGATTCTTCTCATCATCAAGTTCACCTAATGCCTTGCTGCGATCATAGAATGTCTCACCGTCGCGAAAGTCATGTTCTGAATAACTGCCCTTCTTGCCAGAGAATACACAGTCAGTAGTCATGTGGATCACCTGGGTACCTGTACCCTCTGTGGCCTTTGCCAAGAAATGAGGGAAGTAGCTATTCAAGAAAGCAGCCAGATCATGGTTGTTCTCTGCAAACTGGTTCAGCACACCAATACAATTAATCACAGTATCATACTTACCTTCCTTGATAACTCGGGCAATAGTATCGGTATCAAAAGCATTACCAGCAAAACTCTTAATTAACTTACTCTCTTTAAGGTCAAAGCCATAGACCTCATGTCCTTGTTCCTGAAGATAAAGACTGATAGTATGGCCTGCCATACCGTTGCAGCCGCATATAAAGAATTTCATATTGCTATCGTTTAATATTACTCTGAACGGTAATCACGCGCCTTTGCCCTGGGCTGCAATCCAAGATCCTCACGAATAAAGTTGAGTTTCAGGAGTAATTCCTTCATACCCTCAACATCCAAACGCTTGGTATTGTGGGAATGATACTCTTCAACGGTTTCCACCTTATGGTCACCTTCTGTAAAGAACTTATCGTAATTCAAATCACGGTTGTCACAAGGTATACGATAGTACCCCCCCATATCAATGGCCTTTGCCATTTCCTCACGGGTAACGAGTGTTTCGTACAATTTCTCTCCGTGACGGGTTCCAATGACCTTCACCTCTGTCTCACCATACTTGGAATCAATTTTAGAGTATGTTTGTTTCAAGGCCTCAGCCAATACATCAAGTGTTGCTGCCGGTGCTTTCTGAACAAACAAATCACCATTCTCGCCATGAGTGAAAGCATATATTACCAAATCTACTGCATCGTCTAGGGTCATCATAAAACGGGTCATATTCGGATCTGTAATGGTAATAGGCTTCCCTTCCATCATCTGCTCTACCCACAAAGGAATAACTGAGCCACGACTTGCCATAACATTTCCATAACGGGTGCAACAAATAGTGGTCTTGGCTCCAACACCAAGAGCACGGCCTTGAGCTATGGCCACTTTTTCCATCATAGCCTTGGAAATACCCATAGCATTGATTGGATATGCAGCTTTATCAGTGCTTAGAACTACGACATTCTTCACACCGTGAGCAATTGCGCTTAAAAGAACATTATTAGTTCCCTCTACATTTGTACGAACAGCTTCCATTGGGAAAAACTCACATGAAGGAACCTGTTTCAATGCTGCAGCACTGAAAACATAATCAACCCCATTCATGGCAAAGTCCACCGCTTCGCGCTGGCGTACATTTCCAATATAAAACTTCACTTTGTGAGCTACTTCACCGCGATTTGCCTGCAAGAAGTGACGCATATCGTCTTGTTTCTTCTCATCGCGACTAAGGATGCGAATCTCCTTAATGTCACTATCCAAAAACCTGCGGAGTACCGCATTTCCGAAACTACCCGTACCACCCGTTATGAGCAGTGTTTTGTCCTTAAATACACTCATATTATAATATTATTTACTATAAACTGATTTATAATGCCTCACCATAATTCTACGTGGTATAAGATTGGCTATTACCGGTTTTAAAACATAAATATATGCCCAGAGAGGCAACTTATTTCTCTTATAACCGTCATATCTTATCCACATTAACCCTTTTACTCTTTTCCAATCGATTGATCGTGAGATTGTGGCATCATCTGCGGAATAAAAATATAAGGGGGCTGCCATATTATATATTTGCAAACCTTCGCCCAAAACTTTCATAGAAAGATGATAATCTTGGCTACGTTTCGTATATTGATTAACTGTATAAAAACCCACTTTAGCCAATAAGTTTTTTCTCATCATCCATGTCGGATGCAAGAAAAGGCCGCCCTTTATTTGATCTTTTGCTGTAGGAAGGGCCTTTACGTTTGACAGCTTTAAATGGCCATCTCCAGAGACATTATACCATTGTGTCCCAACAATGGCATATTCAGGATGTGCTTCCACAAACCGATACTGTATTTCAAATCTTTTTTTATCTGACCAGTCATCTGCATCCTGCCGTGCTAGAATATTGCTTTTGCTTTCTTCTATACACCTGTTTAATGAGAAAGCAAGACCTTTACTTTCATCGTTATGCAACACCCTTATTCGGGTATCCTGCTCAGCATATGCTTGCAACCTGTCTAGTGTATCATCCGTACTTCCATCATCGCAAATAATGAACTCAAAATCCGCAAAAGTTTGACATAATATGGAATTAATGCTTTTGTCAAGACAGTCTGCTCCATTCTTGACACTCATTATAACACTTATTGCTGGCAAATACATCTCTTTCAATACATTCTATACGGCTTTCCATTCAGCCAATTAGTAATATTTATATACTTTCTGAAATAATTCGTATCATTAGTTATTTCATTGTCATTCTCATAGCTTTCATAAACCACCTCCGACTTTAATCCATATTTTTGTCTAACAAAAATGAATTTATTGTTGTAGGGCAGATTATCAAATTCACACATCATTTCATATGAACATCCATTCATTTGGGACATTTTGACATATAGATTATCCCAATTAATTCTCTTTTTCCTCCGTGACCATTTTGTGTTAGCTTCTTGTTCTGTTTTGTAATGCAAGAATATGATTTCTATGTCGTCAAGAACACCTATTGGGCAAGCTAATGACTTGCCACCTTGTATTCTTAATTCCTTCTCGTGTCGACTCTCTGAAAGAGGTATAAAATGCAAATCAGAGTTTATATAATGCTTCAGATTCTTTATGAATTTCAGATAATCATCCGCAAAAAAAAACAGTCCGACTGTGGGGGTCGTGTATGAGAGGCCGTAATATCTGTACACATGTCCCGCCCAGCAGTTGTTTGAAATAATAGTGAAATCTGTCCTCTTTAGTTTCTTTCGTCTATACGGTGCGAAATAGGGGTTTAGTTTTTCACGGCTTTTCAAACAAACCTTTAAACTCATATCCCTCAAAGCCTTCTTTATCTTACTGATAGTATTCATTGCTTGTGCTACTTTGTTAGGTAATAAGATACAATCTTTTTGACTGAATCTTCTATGTTATAATGCATTGACTTCATTTTTGTCAATATTGCTTCTTCATCTCTATTTGCAGACTTTTCTAATCTGTAAAAACATCCAATCCAATCTATGGGATTAAAATCCACAATTCTTTCGTACGGTACAATACCCATATCAGCCTCATCTGTCACCCTTGACGATGTAACAACCGGTGTCCCACATGCCTGTGCTTCTATTGCTGTGACAGGAAGCCCTTCAAAAAAAGAGGGTAGGCAGAATACATCCATCGAATTAAATAGTAAATGTGTGTCATTTCTATTACCAACGAAGGAGATTTTTTCATCCAACTTGTTTTCGTTTGCATTCTTCCTAACGTCTTCAAGCATCGGTCCGTCACCGACCAAAAGGAATTTGCACCTTCCCTGTTTATCTGACTTTGCCAAATCTATAAAGAAAGACTGATTCTTAACCTCTATAAACGATGCTACATTTCCAACAACAATATCTTTACTGTTGTATCCCAATTCTTCTCTTAACCTCTCCCGATCCTTTGTACTCATCGGCTTAAACCTGCATAAATCGACTCCATTTGGTATTACTTCATACTTTCTATTCCCAAATACATATTTTCCTGCCTCCCTGCCACAGGCTATTTTTACTGTTGACATCACACCTATAAGAAACCTTAACACAGGTACCACGACAAAACTAAACCGGCTATTAGATACAATATTGTCAACCGTATTATGTGCATGGTATATCCTTATCGTAGCATGTGAAAGGTATGCTGCAATCAATGAAAAAATGCCGGTAAAGACCGAATGAATGTGAACTATATCATATCCATTTTCATCGATAATTTTCTTTATGTTTTTTATGTATTTAATGGTACCAACATTTTTTCTTTTGGGTATAACAATTAACTTACCACCGTAAGATTCTATTTCCCGTCGGTATGAAGTGTCCTCAATCACACAAATGTCAAAGACAAATTGTGTCTTATCTATTCGTCTAAATAAGTTCATAATGACGCTGCCGACGCCACCATGTAACATTCCCGGCAAATGTAGTATCCTAATCATTCTTGCATTTCTAATTTAATAATGCTCTTCTTTTTAGAAAATAATAAAATCATAAAATAAACATAACTCATAGGCCTTATCAAATCAATAAGTGACCCTCTTGCCAGAAACAACGACAAGGATGTTAAACAAATTATAATAGCAGCTGAAAAATAGTTGTTGTGCTTGTTGGCATTTTGTGTTGCTATTATTTTACCAAGAAATGCGAAGAACAAAATAACGCCTAATACGCCCCATTTCATATAAAGATCACTAACACAATGCTTTCCGTATGAAGCTTGTTTATTGGAAGTGGCAAGCATATAATCGTTGAGGATAAATGCGGCCGTAGCTTCTTGATATGATTTATCCCATAGTAGATTACTTACTAGAGATGGGAGTACGGGGAACGGTAAAAAAGGCAACAAAACAACCTGCTCTGGATTTTGGAGTCCCGTTTTATCTTTTATTTCTATTCCGAGACTTAATTCTTGGCAAGCACCTATTAAATCAGAAAACAGCAAGAGTGCCGGAGTTTGTTTTACATTTGCAGCAGCGACTGTTGTTGCTAAATTTGAATTCATAATTGACGAATCACTATGTCTTGTCTCTCTAATTACGAAAAGAGAGAGCGTTCCTATTACGAGTAATACGAGAACATACTTAAATGAAATCTTAGTGTAATAAACAACCATTACTGTTACAACAATAAGAACTACAGAAATAGCCAGATTCCTAACGCCAAAATACAAAAAAAGAAGAGTCGCTATAATAGCAATTATTATGGGGTAAAGATTGTTCTTAATAAAAAGAATAAAACGATCTGAAGATTGTGGTCTTTTACTTATATCATGAATCCTCGCCAAAAAAGAAATAACTAAAGAAGCCTTTAATAAATCATATACATAAGCATTCTGTTGAAGATTAGTAACTGCATATGTATTGAGACTATAAAAGGCGTTAAAAATAGTGACCATAAGAATTATTAGCAAGAACATATCAATGTTCTTTTTTGATAATTCTCTATTATGTTGACTGCTTTTTTCGACTAAAACAGTTTTATAGTTTTTAAGATATACAGCCGCATATATAGAAATCGCCATCAAACTCAAAAAAACGCCTCGAGCTAAATAATTGAAATCCACATATTGAAATACCACCATACTCAAATCTGTAAACTGGCTTAGAAGCGAATCAGATGATAAAATGAAAACCGGAAAAGCAAACGTTGTCAAAAAGAATGACGTCAAAAAAATACTATTAAAAGAAATATAATCCCTATTTATAAAATCATCTTTAAGCAAATCATACGAAATCAATAAAAATAGAACAAAGCACATCACCATCAATCCCCAATGGGTGCCATTGGGAACTACCCAATAAAGTAGAAATGAGAATATGGCAACTATCAAATGCTTCCCAACCCTCATAAGAAAAACAACAATAATTTAATAACTAAGATTAAACAGCTTACATATTAACAGGAATACAAAATTGTAAGTATGAGACATTATAAAATTATTCTTATTTAAATGCATCATTACTATAATATCTTGGATCTTCCATATTGCTAATTGTCCATATTTCTGCCAATTTGACAAATATTTAAAGCATCTCTCTTTTTGGAAACGTCTACACTCATTAAGGAAACTCATATGAAAAAGTTGCTCACCTCCATTTGAAGTAGAGTTATGAATTCTATAACCGACTGTTTCTATATCCATAAAAAAACACTTATACCCATGTTCTAGTGCTTTTACATGAAATGGATAATCCTCGAATGAATATGTTTCGTCATATCCGCCTAACTCTTCAAATAAGGAACGCTGATAAAACAATGATGCAGCTGGTATTCTGTTAACCATCGCAATATGCTTCAATTGGCATTCTGACGATAGATTATAAAATGAACGGGATGCAACATACTTCCTTTCCACACAACATTTCTCATCTATTATTTCCATATACTTTCTAATAAGAGAAGCCGCCCAGCGCACTTCAGGATTATCTTTAATAAAAATCATATAATCCTCAATACAATTATCTAAAAGTATATCATCTGCAGCGCATTCTTTAACCCATTCTCCTCTGCAGGCAATTATTGCTCTGTTAAAGTTTGCTGTTATACCAGTATTTTTATCTACTGTTATTAACTCAACACGAACAAATCGTTTTGAATACATTTCCAGCCATTTCCTACAGATTAAAACGGTATCATCAGTAGAACAATCATCAGATATTATTAATTCAATTTGCTTATATGTCTGATCTTTTATGCTATTTAATGTTTCAATAATTGTATTTGAAGAATTATACGAAACAACAACACATGAAACCAGTTTTGTTCTAGACATTATTACAATTCGTTACATTACAACTAATTAAAACTTCATTTGAAGCCATTAATCAAATTAATTATATAATTGATTTCCTCCTCATTTATGCTCGGCCCTATCGGCAAGCTCAACTCCTCATTCGCAATTTGCTCTGTAATAGGCAATCTCATACTATTCCACTCTTTATAGCATTCTTGCTTATGAGGTGCGATAGGATAATGGATCATGGTTCCCACTCCATTCTGTTCCAAATAATCATGTAAAGCATCACGCTTTCCTTCTGAGACCAGAATTGGAAACAAATGATATACATTCAGATCGTCATTAAGTCTGTCTGGCAGAGTTATTAGATTATTATTGATATGATTGTAATAATAATTCGCGACCATCTTTCGATGAGCATTATCATCTACCAAATACTTTAACTTCACATCCAGCACCGCTGCCTGAATCTCATCCAAACGGCTATTTCGACCAGTGTATTTAAACACATATTTCTTTTGCGATCCATAATTTGCCAACGCTCTTACTGTAGTAGCCAGATCATAATCATTAGTAGTTACAGCACCACCATCACCTAATGCCCCAAGGTTTTTACCTGGGTAGAAACTATGACCTGCGGCATCTCCAATAGAACCTGTGATGCGACCATCCGTATGCTTACAGCCATGGGCTTGCGCATTATCCTCAATAAGCTTCAGGTTATATTTCCTACAGAGAGAACCTATTTTCTCTGTATAAGCATCGCGACCATAAAGGTGTACTATGGTTATTGCCTTGGTCTTGGGAGTAATAGCTGCCTCAATAAGGTTATCATCAATCTCTAATGTATTGACTTTGGGCTCAATAAGGATGGGTTTAAGACCATTTTCCGTAATTGCAAGAATAGTTGCTATGTATGTATTTGCAGGGACAATTACCTCATCACCCGGTTGCATAACTCCCATCTCAATATACGCACGGAAAATCCAAATAAGCGCATCCAATCCGTTTGCACAACCAATACAATACTTGCAGCCAATAAACTGGGCATAATTCGTCTCAAACTTTTCGTTCTCTTTGCCCTGCAAGTACCAACCGCCATTTACTACACGGCTTACCGCCTCATTAATCTCAGCTCCATGGAGAGCCGTTACGTCTTTTAGTGATAAAAATGAAATCATCTCTTAAAAATCTACTTTTCTAAAAAACCTAGCAGGATTACCCAGCCATAATTCTCCAGCTGGTATATCTTTGGTAACAACTGAACCAGCAGCCACAAATGCTCCTTCTCCGATCGTTATTCCGGGAAGAACTACACAACCAGCACCTATCGTTGCTCCTTTACAAACTTTTGTTTTTAACAACTTCCAGTTTTTGTTTTTAGAACGAGGATACATATCATTTGTAAATGTTACATTTGAGCCAATCATAACATTATCTTCCAACGTAATACCATCCCAGACTTGCACACCGCATTTGATGGTAACATTATTACCAATTACCACATCATTCTCTATAAGACAATGTGAGCATATATTACAATTTTCTCCTATAATACACTTTGGTAGTACTACGCAAAACTGCCAAATTTTCGTACTCTCAGGCACATTCGGGTTCATACAATCCGCTAATTGATGTATCATAATTAATCAGTGTTATCTGTCATTTCTACTTGGCGAAAAGCAAGAAACTCTTGATAATCGCGTATATAATCTTCAACCTTATACACATCACTTGCTAAAACTAGACATACTGCTCCAGATGAGAAATCATCAAGGTCACGCCATATACCTGGCTTAACATACAAAGCCTGGTATGGACGATTTAGCACAAAACTGCGTTTTACATTACCATCGTCAAGCGTTACTCTGAAACTACCACTTACAGCAACAATGAGTTGGCTCAACTCACGATGGGCATGTGCTCCGCGACTCTCACCTCCAGGCACATCATATAGGTAGTATACCCTCTTCACATTAAACGGAATTGTATCTCCATTCTGTACAACCGATATATTTCCCTTTCTATCACTATGGTGTTTGCTCAACTCTATCATTGAGCAATCATAAACATTATATTTTGCCATCATTTTTCAGTTTAAGAAAAACATCATAGTCGCGCACATAGTCATCTGCATCATAATCAGTTGATGACAAGATCATTGCTAATGAGTTCGTAGAGAAGTTTACCATTTCTCGCCAAAGTCCTTTTGGTACTAATAACCCATAATAAGAACGATTAAGTGTATATGTCTGTTTTTTCACGCCATCATCTATGATTACATCAAAACTACCTGACAATGCAACGATAAACTCGTTGTTTTCTCTATATGCATGACCACCACGCGCCTCGCCACCTGGTACATCATACAGCCAATAGGTGCGACGAATAACAAAAGGAATATGCTTACCTTGTTCAACAAAAGACAAGTTGCCTCGTGCATCGAGGAACTTAGGAAGATTTACGATCAGTGGCTTATCCATTTTTGCTACTTTTTCTAAGTTTAATCATATCTATCATTTCCTTATTTATCAATCCAAACAGGTAACAGCACGCTAAATACGAAATCGCTCCAATTGCACCTCCAACAAACATTTGCAACCACATATTTTCAACAAAATGAGTAAATAACAAAACAAAAACAGTCATGATTAAAATCGACAAGAAAATATATCTCCAATCCTTAATCTGCAGCCATGCTCCATATCCAAACATACGACCTGGTAGATAAGCATTAATAAAAAAACAAATGAAAGATGTTACAAAACTACCTATACATATTGCTTCAACACTTATGGGTATAGTAATTACTAAACTTAATATTATGAGTGGTATCTTTGAAAAATCAAGTTTCAAGAACAAATCTGATCTTCCTATTGCGTTAAGAATGTTCATGTTTACTGATGATAGTGGTGTGAACATTCTAGCAAGAAACAACCATTGCATCAAAACAACGCATGGCAACCATTTTTCAGTAAGTAATATCAATATTATTGGTTTGGCAAGTAGTGCACACAATATCATTATTGGAAAAATAACTAAAGCCGTCAAATATAGAGTTTTCCTATACACAGATATCATATGGTCTCGTTCATCTTGAAGATGACTCAACACAGGAAACGTCACATTACCAAGGACATCATTTACTGTAAAAGAAATCAGTTGTGAAAATTGTGATGCTCTTGTATAAAAACCTAAACTAATACTATTATATACACGTCCAATACAAATGGTACTGATATTATTGATAATGACAGAACTTACTCCTGTAATCATAAGTTTAGAGCCAAATCCAAACAACTGCTTAAAAGAATCACGCGAAAAACGAAATGATGGCTTCCATTGGGAATAGAAAGGAAATAGAAAGATTTGCATGATAGTTGTACTAATGGTCTGCCCTACTAACGACCATACGCCCAAACCTCGGTAAGCCATAACTACGCCGACAAGGCCACCTAAAATGACTGAGATGACTTTAATTTGTGCCAATGACTTAAAATCAACTTTAGCCATCAACCTTGCTCGCTGAACAATATTAAAAGACCCTAGGAGAAAATTTAAAGCTAATACACGTGTAAGTGTTGTTAATATAGGTTCGTCGTAAAAAACAGCGATAAGGGGTGCTGTAAAAAATAGGACTGTGTATATTATTGTGGCTAATAATATATTTGCCACAAAAGCAGTGGAAAAATCTATATCTTGGCAGTCTTTCTTCTGTATTAAAGCCTTAGCGAAACCTCCATCAATAAAAACATTAGAAATGGCAATAAAAATAGCCAACATTCCTATCAAGCCAAAATCTGAAGGCATTAGCAATCTGGCTAATATAACACCTATAATGAATTGCACCCCCTCCATCAAAACTTTCTCGATAAAGTTCCATGCTATTCCGTGTGTCAGTTGTTTTCTAACTGATTCTGCCATTTAATTTCTATATTGAATTTGATTATCTATACTATCAATTATATCAGTAATAATATTCTGGGAAGGGCTTCCTTTGGGCATTAATACCTCATGTACAAACCTTGTTCGCCGTTCCTCTAACGGATCAATCCCATTTATTACATTATTTACAAATTGTTTAATATCGGCCTCATTATTTGCCATATAATAGTTCTGTAAACATGTCAAAGCAAATTCATTAAATTGTTCTTCGAGTGGCACATCATTTACTGTTCTCATAACAGGCTTATTAACATACAGATATTCTACGACAAATGAACCGCTATCGTGAATCATAGCGTCACTTGATAAAAATAAATCGTAATAATCTCCTTCATTAATAGTTGTGTTATTTCCATTTGACCAGTTATAGTAGTATTCATCCGTTTTCTTCGTCCCCCATTCTTTATATAACTTTGCCCTTAAAAGAGGGTGTGGCTTGAAAATAAAAATAACTTCATTTTCAAAAGATTTAGTAATATCCAACATATAATTTGCGTATTTCAAGAAACACGAATGACCGTATTTTCCCGCCTCCAGCATGTGATGTGGTGCCCATATGATACGCTTTCGTTTATCGCCATTAAACTGATCTTTGTAATTATGGTGATCAATAAGTGACTCAATACCAGGATAACCTGTGACGACAGCATTTTTGCCTCTATTTAAAGTATATTTCTTACATACTTCTAAATTGAAATCAAATTCCAAATAATTTCTCCATACTAAATTATGAAGTAATTGATTATTGCTAAAATTGATATCTTTTGCATTGGACAAGAAATAAGGGACATATACTGTCAACAAATCCAGATGATTAGTTATAAAATAGCGATCATCTATTAAACCCTTGTATGGATTAGTGTAGAACAAAATATCAGGAGCCAGTTCTTTTCTCAAATCTATAAACCTATGATTATTTCTATCATATGAACTAACTACATTATATCCCTTTTCCTTATAAAAAGAAATACATTGTTCCATTTTTTCCCACATCACTTTTTCGCCGTGATTAACCATTGGGCACACCAAAACAATTGGCTCAAAACGAGAGTTATTCATCATTAAGCGAAATACTCCATCATATTTCCATACGCTAATATCAATAGCTAAAAAAACACATCTATAAACCTCTTTTTTCTTAAGTATCGATAATGCACTTCTTTGTTTCTTTTCAACACTACGAATTAGTATCATTTTTTTTATATCAGATACCACGGGAAAGTGTGTTGCTATTAACTGTTTAAGCTTTACAATGATACTCATCTCTTATATCTTATTACAACATTCTAAGACAATACCTCTCTTAATCGTATTATGTTGTTTCTATATTGGCTAACCTTACCCTTAAAAAGGCTAGACGAACCTGCCACGAACAATTCCGCTCCAAGATTCTTTAATATCGCCGCGTTTTCATAAGTAATATTCCCATCCACTTCAACTGTGATATTTTCATGGTGCATATCATATAGTAGTTGAATAACCTTCTCCGCTTTTTTTAATGTAGAAGGAACTATTTTCTGTCCTGCAAAACCTGGATTGACCATTAAAAGGTTTATTCCATCAATATAATCCATGACCTCTTCTAGCACATAAACTGGTGTGGCAGGGTTAATAGCTAAAAAACGCTTGCAACCAAAAGGCTGAAGATAGTCTAATGCTCTTTGAACCTGAAAAGTACTCTCATAATGAATAGATACTACATCAGTCTCTTTGATGCCTATCCATTGAAACTTGTACTCAGGATCTTTTATCATTAGGTGCATATCGAGAGGGATACTCGTTAATTCTCTAAGTCCACGAATATAATCAACCCCCAACCCAAAGTTGGGAACAAATGTTCCATCCATCATATCTATGTGGAGATACTCTACTCCTTCTTCTTCGAAAATGCGTAGTGTTTCTTTTAAGTCAACGAGGTTTGAGCACATCATTGACGCTGATATTTTTCCGCTCATATTTGTTCGTTATTTATTCATTCCAAAGAGTCATTACTTTGCAATATGGCTCTATATGATGTTTCATCAGCTCCAGACCTTCAAATAATTGCTCTTGGCTAAATTTGTGAGTTATTAGACATTCAGCTTCTATCTCTTTTGTTTCCAAAGAAGTAACTACGTCCGTCCAATCAGAAGGATTGGTACCATCAAAAAATGAATTCCATGTTCCTTTCAGATGAAGCTGTTTACGAAGAATCTTCCAGAATACTAACTGATTGATGATGATATCTCCGCTTGGATTACCCATCAAGACTAGTTGTCCCCCTCTCTTTGTCGCACTTATAGCAAGATTTATAGAATTGGGCGTACCAACTGCTTCTAGTACGAAATCAAATTCCGCAACTTTATTATTATCTATGCATACAGTATAATCTAAATTGCAGTTTTCCACCATCTCCCTTTTATCTTCACTTCTACCAATAACAGTAACTTTTTTTGCACCATACTTCTTTGCCCATTGCCCAGCGGCAATACCAATCATTCCTGTACCAATAATACCCACAGTCATACCTGAAGATATCCCACCAATCTTCATTGCGTGTAATGCTACAGCAAACGGTTCCATCATGGCCGCAACTTCAAAAGGCACATCATCCGGTAACTCCACAAGGTTCCAAACAGGAACAGCAACATACTCTGCAAATGCGCCATCGCGTCTAGAACCTATGTAGTCATAATGTTCACACATTTCATAGTGTTTATCTAAACAGGATTGACACTTACGACAAGGTATCAAAGGAAATATACCGACTCGTTTTCCAACCCATTTTTCACTGCCTTCATCCGCAACAGAATGGACAATGCCTGAAAACTCATGACCTGGTATAGTAGGAAAATGATATGTACCTTTGGAGAAAATTCTAGGCACATCCGAACTACATATTCCAGTAGCTTTTACTTTAATAATTGCCCAACCTCTTGGACACTCCGGCATTGCTACCTCTTCATAACGAAGATCATTTACAGCATGAAGATTATATGCTTTCATTCTTAATAATTGACTCAAAATTAGATAAGTCTTCAGGAGTAGTAATCTTAAAATTATTCGAATCACCTGGAATAAGGATACACTTTAACCCCGTACGATATGATACTTCTGTACTACCTGTAATTTTATTCAACTCATCTTCTGTCAAACGCATATTGGCATCATAATAAGTACCAAACTTGAACGCTTCTGGGGCCTGACCGTTCCAAAGCGTTTTACGTTCAAGCAATGAATCTATATGAACGCCATCATGACTAAGGTATGTGGTATCTTTAACAGGAATGACAGGAAGAACAGCATCTGCTTCTTTGCATGTCTCCAAACAATCAGAAATGAGTTTTGCTGTCAATAATGGTCGAGCTGCATCATGAATAAGGACTAAATCATAGGCTTTTGCCCCATGTCGTTTTGCAACTTGAAGAGCATTAATAATGGTACTCTGCCTAATTTCTCCTGGCTTTGAATAATAGACAGGTATTTTTGTTCCAATTCTAGAAACACAGTCTTTAACAAAGCACTTCCATTCGTCAGCAACACCAATAATTGCCATATTTATGTCTTTATGAAATAATAGAGTTTCAAGACAATACTCAATAATTGGGCTACCACATACTTCAATGTACTGTTTGGGAATAGTACGGCCCATACGTGCTCCAACTCCTCCTGATAATATTATTGCGATATTCATTCTATTATTTCTATAAAAGTATTCTAACTAAAAGGAGCTGTAACTACCCCTATCTATATTCTCCTCTATCACTCGCAGTAAGAAAATGAAAAACGTTCCTCTATTTACACTATCCGTATAACTCTTTATACCATTCTGCAAACTTTCTCAATCCCTCTCTCAGTGAAATTCTAGGAGTAAAGCCAAAATCATGTTCCAGTGCTGTACTATCGGCATATGTAGTTGGTACATCGCCTGGTTGCATCGGCACCAATTGCTTGTGTGCCTCAAAGTCATAGTCCTTAGGAAGAACACCAGCACGAAGTAATTCCTCTTGCAGTATGTTTACAAAATCAAGCAGGTTCTCGGGCTGTCCACCACCGATGTTGTAAATAGCATACGGAGGTATCGGCAATCCATCTTCGCCTGTTTTCTTCTCCGGTGCTTTGTTCATCACACGGACAACACCTTCTACGATGTCATCGACATAGGTGAAGTCGCGGCGGCAGTTGCCGTAGTTGTATATCTGAATAGTCTCTCCCTTCAGAAGTTTGTTGGTGAAGCCAAAGTACGCCATATCGGGGCGACCGGCTGGGCCATAGACGGTGAAGAAACGCAGGCCCGTAGATGGTATGTTATACAACTTGCTATAGCAATGGGCCATGAGCTCGTTACTCTTCTTTGTGGCGGCATAGAGGCTCACGGGGTTGTCTACGCGGTCATCGGTGCTGAAGGGTACTTTCTTGTTGCCTCCATAGACGCTGCTACTGCTGGCGTAGACTAGATGATCCACGGGGTTGTGACGGCAGGCTTCTAGAATGTTGTAGAATCCTATTATATTGCTCTCTATATAAACATCGGGATTCTCAATGCTATAGCGAACACCAGCCTGGGCAGCCAGATTGACCACTATGTCATATTTGTTCTCTTCAAATAGGCGGCTAATTAGTTCGCGGTCAGCTATGCTGCCTTTAATAAAGCTATAGCTATGCTCGGGGTGTACCTTGGCCTTATCGTCTATTAATGATAGGCGGTATTCTTTTAGGCTGGGATCGTAATAGTTGTTTAGGTTATCCAGGCCTACTATTTTGGTGGGTTCCTGGCTTTCCAGTAGCCTTAGTACTAGGTTGGCTCCTATGAATCCGGCACTTCCGGTTACTAGTATTGTTTTCATATGCGAGATTATCCTTTCTATTTATTCTTCTCAAATATTCTCTTCACCTCCTCATAGCTTTCCAAGTTGCCAATATCATACCTGTGCCCGGGCATCTCCCAAGCATAAACCTGAGTCTGACCACAGAGCCAAGCAATGAAACTGCCCGGTGCATCTGTGCCACAACCGTTGTCAATACCCTTTTGCACCAACTGCGCATCAGCCTTAGTATAATAGTAGAATGCCGGCAAGCACCAGTGACTCTTAGGTTCAGCCGGTTTCTCTTGCATGGCAATCAGCTTATCATCCAGTCCAAGTTCAGCCACCCCACTTTTGTGAAGCTTAGCATCATCGGGCTCATAATACCGCATCACACATGTGGCAGCCTTTACCTTAGCATAATTAATAAAGCCGGAGAGACTAAAGTCCAGCAGATTATCCCCAGCCATAACCAAAAGATCATCATCCAGGTGCAACTGCTCAATGGCAAACTGGATGTCTCTGACTGCGCCCAGGCGGGTCTCATTGGTCATAGTGCCATCATCAACCACGCGTATGGTTACGGAGGTGTGGCGAGCGGCCCAGTCGCGGAATATTTGGGCAAACTTGTGGTTGCTTATTACTATGTATTCGTCTACCAGACCGGTTTGGGCCATGTCATCTATGAGCCAGTCAAGGATGGGTTTGCCGGCTACCTCAAGCAGGGGCTTGGGAAAGTTCTCAGTCAGGGGATAGAGCCGGGTGGCGTAGCCGGCGGCTAGGAACAGGCATTTCATAATTCTACTCCGTTTGCGCTGTCACATATATAGACATCATATTTGCCTTTCATGGCGGGATATGATGCAAGATATTTCTCTGTTACCTCACGTGATATTGACTCCTCAAAGGCGGGGTCTATCAGGGCCATGCAGCAGCCTTTGAATCCGGCTCCGCTGAATCGGCCGCCGTAGATGCCGTCGGTCTGGGTCATTATCTCATAGAGGCGAATCTGCTCGGGGGCTCCGCTCTCCCAGTTGTGGATGCTGCTCCAACCGGACTCAAATGAGAGCTTTCCGTAAAGGTCTATGTCACCGCGGCGCCAAGCCTCGGCTCCCTTCTCCACCCTATCAAACTCTGTGTACCAATGCTCACAACGGCGTGCCCACTGTACTGGCAGACGGTCCTTGAACTGCTCATAGACCTCACGGGGCACGTTACGGGCGTTGGCCTGGTTGAACTTGCCGTATTCCATGCCAGCCAGAGCCTGCAGAGCATAAACTCCCGCGCGGAGCTCATCGACACGCATATTGTACTTGGAGCCGGCCAGATTGTGTTCCAGTCCGCTAAAGAATATGGCTATCTTGTAGGGCTTCATCTTAGGACTCTCAGGTATAAGCTCGTAGTGGTTGTCTTTAGTGTCCAGATAGAGCAGATGGTTCTTCTTGCTCAGTACCTCACAACTCTGGTCCAGTTTGCCTACGCTTACACCAACATAGTTAAGCTCAGCATCATAAGCTATATCTATTATCTCCTGCTGGCTGAGTTTGATGTCATTCACATTACACAGCGCAATCAGAAAGCTGATGATTACGGCGGCGCTGCTGCTCAATCCACCTATGGGCAGCGTACCCTCAATCACACCACACAAGCCTACGCTCAGACGGTACTGCTTAGCCAAACACAGAGTAGCTCCACGCAGGTAATCCGCCCAATCATTCTGTTTCTGAGCCGGGACCGATGCAATATGCCACTGCGCACGCTTGGGGAACTGCAGTGAAGCCATCTCCACCACTCCGTTATGTTTGGGTGCATACGCTATATGGATGCCCTTGTCTATGGCTAAACCTGTTATCTTACCCAGGTTATGGTCCGAGTGAGCACCTATGGGGCATATCCTGTATGGGCAGAATGACTTGCCCTCAGGATCACGTCCGTATATCTGGTTGAATTTTTCCTCGCACTGCATGATGTAGTATATTAGGGTTCAATTAGGTTGCTTATGCATTTTTTAAGCGTGTCCGTCCAGTACGGAACGGTTATGCCAAATGTCTGCTTGATCTTGGTCTTATCCAAAACTGAGAATGAAGGACGCTTGACTGGGCTAGGAAACTCTTCGCTGTGACAGGGGGTGATATCGCAGTTAGTTTGTCCACTGTATTCTGCAATCATCTTGGTAAAGTCAAACCATGAGCAAACACCCTCATTGCTGTAATGATAAATACCCGTTTGAGGCTTACCAACAATAGTCACAATAGTCTGTGCCAGGTCTCCGGCGTAAGTAGGAGTTCCTACCTGATCAAATACGACCTTAAGTTCCGGACGGGTGGCAGTCAGGTTGAGCATGGTACGCACAAAGTTTTTACCGAACTCGCTGTAAAGCCAGGCCGTACGAATTATGATGTAGTTGCAGCCTGAGGCTATGATGTTTTGCTCTCCGTGGAGTTTGGTTAGGCCGTAGACTCCAGTAGGAGTTCCTTTCTGGTCTTCTTTGCAGGGTGTGTTGTAGGGTTCTTTGCCAAATACGTAGTCTGTACTGATGTGGATTAGGGCTCCCCCTACCTCCTTCATTGCAACAGCAAGGTTCTGGGGGGCCTTTGCATTTAGCAGTTCTGCAAGTTCCTGATTGGTTTCTGCTGCATCTACGTTGGTATAGGCTGCGCAGTTTACAATTGCGTTGACACTTTCTGCCTTGACGATTTTGCGAATGTCATCCAGGTTGGTTATGTCAAGATGAACGGTATCTGTTTTTATGTCGTTGCCAGCCAACTTGCGGAGCATAGCGATTGACTCCTCGGAGGCGTCTACTACGTCTGTGAAGATGTAGCGGTCTTTGCTGTTCTTGGCAACTATACGCATTTCGTTGCCAAGTTGGCCGTTGGCTCCTGTAACTAGTATTGTCATATTACGAATGGTGTTTCAAAATTTTTGAGCAAAGGGTGCTTGGTATCTTTCTCGCTCAGAATTGCTTTCTCTACGGGAATTCTCCAATCAATTCCAAGCGAGTTGTCCAGGATGCTTATTCCTCCATCGGATTCGGGATGGTAGAATTCGTCACATTTGTATTGGAATACTGCAATCTCACTAAGTACGGCAAATCCATGAGCAAAGCCTTTGGTGATAAAGAATTGGCGTTTGTTTTCCTCGCTAAGCTCTACGGCTACGTGCTGACCGTATGTGGGGCTTCCTTTGCGAATATCCACTGCAACATCAAGTACGGCTCCGCGTACACATCTGACCAATTTGCTTTGGGTGAAAGGCGGACGTTGAAAGTGTAAGCCACGCATTACTCCATAACTTGACATAGATTCGTTATCCTGTACAAACTGGACTTTCCGGCCTAGGATTGGTGTTACTTTTTCATCAAATTCTCTTTGGGAAAAGGACTCGAAGAAATAACCTCTGGCGTCTTTGAAGACTTTGGGTTCTATTATTAGTGTCCCCTTTATCGGGGTTTCAATTATATTCACTTTTCGATCAGTTTCATTAAGTACTGGCCATACTGATTTTTCAACATTGGCTTAGCTAATTCTCGCATTTTATCATCTGAGATCCAGCCTCGGCTATAGGCGATACCCTCCAGGCAGGCTATTTTGAGGCCGGTACGCTTTTCAATCACCTCGACGAATGTGCTTGCTTCACTCAGAGAATCATGAGTACCGGTATCCAGCCAAGCAAATCCGCGGCTAAGTGTCTGAACCTTCAGCTGCCCTGCGGCAAGAAACTCCTGGTTAACAGTAGTAATCTCTAACTCACCACGAGCGGACGGTTTGATTTGTGCAGCGACGTCTACAACCTTGTTGGGATAGAAGTACAAACCTACCACAGCGTAGTTGCTCTTAGGTTTAGCAGGTTTCTCTTCAATACTCAAGCAGTTTCCCTCAGCATCAAACTCAGCAACTCCATATCGCTCAGGATCACTAACCCAGTAACCAAATACTGTGGCTTTGCTGTTTTCCTCTGCATCTTTAACGGCGTTCTTAAGCATTGAAGTAAAACCGTTGCCGTAGAATATATTGTCACCAAGTACAAGGCAGACACAATCGTTGCCTATGAACTTGCGGCCAATAATAAACGCTTGTGCCAGACCATCAGGACTGGGCTGCTCAGCATACTCAAAACGTACGCCGTAATCTGAGCCGTCACCTAGCAAACGCTTAAATCCCGGCAGGTCGTGCGGAGTGGAAATGATCAGTATCTCACGAATCCCGGCCAGCATCAGAACGCTGATGGGATAATATATCATTGGCTTGTCAAAGATGGGGAGCATTTGTTTGCTCACTCCTTTGGTGATTGGGTACAAACGTGTGCCCGAGCCTCCTGCTAAAACGATTCCCTTCATGTTAAAACTTGTTGATTTATAGATAATTGTAGGACTCCCCGACACGGGTGTGCGGGTGGATTTACGGGCTTGCGCGACAGTGTCCTGGTTGCCGTTACGGGGCGGCTCCTATCCAAGAGTGCCCTGTAGACCGTTTGACCATACAAAGTATGGTTATTGTATATAACTACAAAGTTACGATAATATTATTAAATAATATTAACGCTCATTCGGAAAGTTGGTTGGGAACTTATTAACAGGTTGAAGGGTGTCAGACTTTTTCAAGGTATTGCATGGGAATGTGGCTGATTGCCACTACTGCCACGCCGTTTATGGCTACAAGGAGTTTACGGTCCTTTTTGATACGTTTTACTACTCCTGTAGCGCCTTTGTAAATTCCGTCTGTAACGCGGACAAGGTCGCCCTGGGCATACTGGAGTTTGGGTTCCAGTATTTCAATATCTTGGTCATAACTTACTGATGTGACCATTATAAAGGATTCCATCTCGCGATCACGGATGGGCGCTGGCTTACCGGACGGATCGGTGTAAATCATGAAATCGGTTAAGTGACTCTTCTTGAATTCGGTGAGCCACTCTAATGGACAGTGAATAAAGAATATGGTTGACAGACAATTGGCGTAGTATACACGATGACCGGCCTCCTGAGCATCACGCATCAGGGGTTGCATCTTATTGCGGAACGCACGAAGGGCATACCACCTTAGGTCATCCATCAGCGGTTCTTATACATTGAGTCGTAATACTTCTGATACTCGCCGCTGGTTACGTTATCCACCCAGTCCTGGTGGTCCAGATACCAGCGTACGGTCTTCTCTATTCCCTCCTCAAACTGGAGACTTGGCTCCCATCCTAACTCGCGCTGAAGTTTTGTTGAGTCAATGGCGTAACGCAGGTCATGACCGGCACGATCTGTAACGTATGTAATCAAATCCATATCCTCACCTTCCTTGCGTCCAAGCAGACGGTCAACGGTGTTGATCAGGACCTTGATAATGTCAATATTTTTCCACTCGTTAAAACCACCAATGTTGTAGGTCTCAGCGATCTTGCCCTGATGGAAAATCAAGTCAATTGCACGGGCGTGATCCTCAACAAACAGCCAGTCACGGACGTTTTCTCCCTTGCCGTAAACGGGCAGCGGTTTGCGGTGGCGAATGTTGTTAATGAACAGCGGAATCAGTTTCTCAGGGAACTGATAAGGGCCGTAGTTATTTGAGCAGTTGGTTACGATTGTAGGCATTCCATAAGTATCATGAAATGCACGTACAAAGTGATCAGATGATGCTTTAGAAGCACTATAAGGGCTGTGCGGCTGGTACTTCAAATCCTCAGTAAAGAATTTGCTGCCATAAGCCAAGTGATGCTCACCAGAACTAGCTTTAGTAGTAAACGGAGGCTTGATACCCTCCGGATTGGTCATCTCCAGAGCACCATATACCTCATCAGTAGAAATATGATAGAAGCGCTTTCCTTCCCAGTTTCCATCCCAATAGCACTTGGCAGCCTGAAGCAGGCTCAAAGTACCCATTACATTAGTCTGAGCAAAAGTAAACGGATCCTTGATTGAGCGGTCAACATGAGATTCTGCAGCCAGATGGATGATTCCATCCACCTTCTCATCCTGCATCAGTTTGAGTACACCGTCAAAGTCACAAATATCCATCTTGACAAACTTATAGTTTGGTTTATCCTCAATATCCTTAAGGTTATCGAGGTTTCCCGCATAAGTCAGTTTGTCAAGATTTATTACTTTGTAATCCGGGTATTTATTAACAAAAAGGCGGACCACATGGCTACCTATAAAGCCTGCTCCGCCGGTTATGATAATTGAACGCTTCATGCTTCTACTGTTTTCAAATCCAATACTTCGTACTTAGAATTATTACTCTTAAACTCCGGAACTATCTCCTTCATTATCCGAACAATCTCCATATCATCAAACGTGTATGACTGCTTTAGCAGACGCTCCTCATTCTCAACGGCAGTCTCATAGTCATACTCACGAACCTTAGCCCTCAGGATTTTGGGATGGTCTGTAGGCAAGGTATTCTCAGCTGATGCCAGAACCTCCTCATACAGTTTCTCACCGTCACGCAGGCCCGTGAATACAATGTCAATATTCTTAGCACCGCTAAGCTTAATCATACGCTTGGCCAGATTTACAATCTTTACAGGCTTACCCATATCGAAGACATAAATCTCACCACCCTTGCCCATTGTACCGGCCTCAAGAACCAGTTTACAGGCCTCAGGGATAAGCATAAAGTAGCGCACCATCTCGGGGTCGGTCACAGTAATAGGACCACCGTTCTTAATCTGCTCACGGAAGATAGGAATAACGCTACCGTTAGAACCCAGCACGTTACCAAAACGTGTTGTAACGAACTGGGTAATACCATCAACCTTACCATCCACAATGGCCTGGTTAAGTGACTGGCAGTATATCTCACAGATACGCTTTGAACAACCCATAACATTGGTGGGGTTCACGGCCTTATCTGTAGAAATCATCACAAATTTAGCAGTCCTGTATTTTACTGCCAAATCTGCAATAACCCTTGTACCGGCAATGTTATTCTGAACCGCCATGGCTGGATTATCCTCCATCATTGGAACATGCTTGTAAGCAGCTGCATGGAGAACATAATCAGGCTTGTGGCTCTCAAAGATTGTCTCCATGAACTTCTTATTGGTTATGCTGCCCACAATGGTATAGCACTTGATCTTGGGATAACGCTCTGCCATAAACAGGCGGACATCATGCATGGGAGTCTCAGCCTGGTCAATCAGCACCATCTCGGCAGGATTGTACTTGGCTATCTGGCGGACCATCTCGCCACCGATTGAACCTGCAGCACCTGTAATCAGAATTCGCTTGCGGCGCAGGTTCTGGCCTATGGCGTCCATATCGACCTCTATCTTGTCGCGGGGCAGCAGGTCCTCGATCTCGATGTCACGCATTCGCTCGTGGCTCAGGGGGGATTTGCCGTCCCACTCCTCGCTCTGGTTCATGACCATTATCTTGATTCCGGCATCGGTCAGGGAGGTTATGAATTCCTGACGCTCGCGGAAGTGGTCGGTCTGTAACGGGCTGACCATGATGGCGTGGATATCGTTCTCCACCATTATGTTGGCCAGGTTCAGGTTCTCGGGGTAGACGCGAACGCCCAGCAGGCGCTGGCCTACAAAGTCACCCGACGGGCTTACGAAACCCTTCAGGGTGTATTTCTTGACATCCTGGTTGAACACACTCTTGGCCAGACTTACGCCACCCTCAAGCACACCGTAGATGAATATGTTGGTAGTGCGGGCATCGGTCCTGGAGAGTTCGAACATGAACTTTACCGCTACTCGGACTATAAACATGGCCATCGTCACTCCTACCAGCATTATGAACTGTCCGTAGAAGTTTGGCATGGCTACCGCTGTCACCTGGATATTACGGAGCATCTTGGACATTCCGTAGGATATGATGGCGGCGGTGGTGGTTGATGACGATATGTTTACCAGGTCATGGAACGTGGAGTAACGTACTATGCCGTGATATGTGTGGAACAACTTGAAGGAGACGGCGTAGATAAACATGGTTATCAGGATGCCCCAACTGTTGGTCTTGAACAGTATGTCATTGTGGAATGCTTGCTGACGGGTCAGGAACAAGGCAATGTATCCGTTTATTAGGACCAGAAAACAGTCAAGCAGGAGAATGCACCAGTAAGGTATAGCCTTTTTTGAGAAATACCATTCGGTAATATTCTTGATGAATCCTTTCATTTATATCAAGTTAGAAGAGAACTGATGGAAAATTTTTACAAATATAAACATTTCTACGCTTCCCTGCTATATCCAGAGGCGGTTTTTTATACACAGGCTTATATTTAACTAAATAAGGTGTGGGGTCTGCCTTAAAAGTTGTAAATTTGGGGCCGCTATGAAGAAATCATTACTGACACGCATTAATCAGCTGTTGATAGCAGCACTTACGGCAGGCGCGCTCTGGTCCTGTCAGGACGAAAAACCGGAGATTATCTTTCCTGATCCCGTGATTCCGCAAAAGGAATTCAAGCACGTCGAGACCATTACTCAGGATACACTCACCTTCAATGAGGGTGACTCAACGATATTCCGTGTCCGAACCATTCCCGTAAACCTCCTTTCAAGGCAGGATGTAACCGTTCAGATCAGTGACACCGCCGGCGCCAAGTACCAGTTTGCCGAGATAAAGTCTTACAAATTGGGCAAGGACAGCATCTGGAACATTGTCATGAACATGAAATACGGAATGAAGTCCGGTGACATAATCTCTCTCATGGTGGCCGATGAGGACACAGTCATCTACTCTGATGAGACTGTCCTGAACATGATTCCGCGCGAGCAGTCCACGGGCATTTCACTGAGAATAATGAATCAGGAATCGGTTGCAGCATTTGTAGACGGAGCCAAGGATATCACGGTATATCTGCGCACCAATCCGTACGACCTGTTCTTTGGTGACAGCGCATCAATTTTCATAACAGACTCACTGGAGCACTCGCTCCGCAAGAAATATACTCTGCAGGATCTGACATTCCAGCCCGCTGACAGCACATGGGCCGCACGAATCAACCTGCTTGAAGAGGAGCCCGCTGACGGCTATATCCTGCTCAAGATGTATACGTCTGACACCACAATCACGTCAACGCCCGTATATATCCGCAAGATTACAATCACATTGAATTCCGTCATGATGGGCAACAATGTGGCCATGAGGTATGCTGATCAGGTTGAGACATTCTTCTACTGCCTGCCTACAGTTACGGATTTCTCAGACCAGAAGTTCCTGTTCGACCATAACGGTGACAAGATCACTCTTGGCGACAGCGTACTTGTTGAGGGTCAGTTCAACACAATAAACATGAACAACTCACCTGTAACCGTGACGGTATGGAAATACGGAGCTCACAAGGATTACAAGATGACCATGTACAACTCTCATCTGCCCGTAGTCAGGATCAATACCAACGGTAAGTCTGTGACCCGTCGTGATACCTGGGTTGAGGGTTCTACAATGCGCATTGAACTGCCCGACGGTACTGTTGATTATGAGGGTACGCTCAGTCTTAAGGGCCGCGGAAACGGTACTTGGACCGAGACCAACAAGAAGCCTTACGCGCTTAGGCTGGATGAGAAAGCCAAGATCCTGGGCATGCACAAGCAGAAGCGCTGGTGCCTGCTGGCAAACTACAAGGACCGCACCCTGCTGCGTAATGATGCCGCATTCTGGATTTCACGTCACACACATATGCCCTACACCGTTGAAGGCAAGTTCGTGGAGCTGGTATGGAACGGCAAGCATATGGGTAACTACTACCTCTGCGAGCAGATCAGGATTGACAACCACCGCGTTGACATTGCAGCGCCTAACCTGCAGGATCCCGCAAACGGCGGAATGCTGATAGTCATTGATGACTTCCTTGGTTACAACTCCAGTGACCGTTATGACAAGAGTCCCATGGTTGGATTCCGCAGCACCGGTTCAAACAGCCGCTACAAGGTGCCCTACGTACTTAAAGATCCTGATGAGGATGAGAACGGCAATCTGCTGACATCAGCATCTCCCACGTTCAAGTACCTTCAGAGTTACGTCAAGAACATGGAGGATGCCATTTACAACGAAATGAAGCCCAATCCCAACAACAATACAAAAATTAAGCAGTATCTGGATTATGACAGAGCCATAGACTATGTGCTTATCATGGAGATAACCATGAACCACGACTCATACAACACATGGCCCAACGCCGGACCTCACAGCGCATACATGTACAAGGATGCCGGCGGCAAACTCTGCTACGGCCCTGTATGGGACTTTGACTACCACACCTTCACCCTGTACAATGACGCAGCGTACGGCAGCGCCGGCAGCAGTGAGAACAGCCGAATCAGGCAGTGGGAACTCCTCAAGATGGACAACAAGGGAAATAACAAGTATTACTTTGCTGATCTGGCCAAATATGACAAAGAATTCAGAGACCGTCTGGTTGCACGCTGGAACGAGTATAAGTATGTTTGGAGAGACAGTCTGCCCATCTACATTGACCAGATGGCCGAATACATCCGCCTGTCAGAGTCATCCAACAACACCATATGGGCCGAAAACCGCAACCTGACCAACTACAAGCAGAACGGTGACTACAACCTCTCATTCCAGCAGGCTGTCGATGCCATGAAAACGGCATTCAGAAAGCGCTGGGACTGGATTGACGCTAACATAACCAAACTTGGAAATTAATAAACCTCAATAATAACCTTCAATATTAAATTACTTACTATGAGACAGAAAAAGTACCTGCTCCCTGAGAATGAAATTCCGACAGCTTGGTTCAACATCCAGGCTATTATGCCCAACAAACCTCTGCCTTTCCTGCACCCTGGAACACGTCAGCCTTTGAAACCTGAAGACCTCTACCCCATCTTTGTCGAGGAGTGCGCCAATCAGGAGCTCAACCAGAAAGATGAGTGGATCGAGATACCTGAGGAGATCCGTCAGCAGTATGCATCATACCGCTGCACCCCGCTGGTTCGTGCATACGAACTTGAGGAGGCTCTGGGTACTCCCGCACACATATATTTCAAGAATGAGAGCGTATCACCCGCCGGTTCACACAAGCTGAACTCAGCCCTTGCTCAGGCCTACTATGCCAAGAAGCAGGGTATCACCAACCTGACCACCGAGACCGGTGCCGGTCAGTGGGGCGGCGCTTTGAGTTACGCTACCAAGAAGTTCGGCATTGAGTGTGCCGTATATATGGTTAAGGCCAGCTACAACCAGAAGCCTTACCGCCGTTCAATCATGCAGACATTCGGTGCTGCCATCACTCCTTCACCCTCTATGTCAACCCGCGCAGGTAAGGATATCCTGACTGCAAACCCCAATGATCAGGGTTCACTGGGTTGCGCCATTTCTGAGGCTATCGAGCTGGCTGTTACCACCAAGAACTGCAAGTACGCTCTGGGTTCAGTTCTGAACCACGTCTGCATGCACCAGACTGTCATCGGCCTTGAGGCTGAGAAGCAGATGGCTCTTACAGGCGAGTATCCCGATATCGTGATTGCCTGCTTCGGTGGCGGTTCAAACTTCTGCGGTCTGGCTCTGCCGTTCATGCGTCACAACATCAAGGAGGGCAAGAAGACACGTTTCATCGCTGCCGAGCCCGCCTCATGCCCCAAGCTTACACGCGGTAAGTTCGAGTATGACTTTGGTGATGAGTCAGGTCTTACTCCGCTGCTGCCTATGTACACTCTGGGCCACACCTTCAAGCCCGCTACCATCCACGCCGGCGGTCTGCGTTACCACGGTGCAGGTGTAGTTCTGTCACAGCTTATGAAGGACGGCTTCATGGAGGCAGTTGACATTGAGCAGAACGAGTCATTCAAGGCAGGTGTGCTGTTCGCCCAGACTGAGGGTATCATCCCCGCTCCCGAGTCATGCCACGCCATCGCAGCTACCGTTCGCGAGGCTCTCAAGTGCAAGGAGACCGGTGAGCAGAAGACTATCCTCTTCAACCTCTCAGGCCACGGATTCGTAGACATGTCAGCCTACGACCAGTACATCTCAGGTGAACTCCAGGACTTCCACGTAAGTGACGAGGAGCTTGCCCGCTACATGGCTAGTGCCGATGCACTGAACAAGTAACATTTTTATGACCATATCATCAATACGTAAGACGGTTGCGGCAGTCATGCTGCTGCTTCCGTCTTATGTTTTTGCCCAGACCTATCAGGGCTCTGTCATGGGTGAATTCCATGAGTTTGACCTTAACGAGTTTATCTCGAACCTTGATTGGGAATCGGCCGATGTCCAGTCAAAGATTGACACCCGTCGTGCCGGTGCGCCCGCTCCAGACACCATCCGTTGGATTGACCGCATCTACAATCTGCCCGATTACATGCGCACTTTCTACGACAATCACGGAAAGCGTGTCAAGGAGGTACTTGACGGCCGCACAAACTACCTCTCCAACCCCAGCAAAGACAGGAGAAACACCATACAGTTTGGCACCGGTCAAACTTTTGTTGTTCTCAAGCAGGTACATGGTGGTGTAACTTTCACGTACCCTCAGGATGTAGTAGACCAGGATCGGACAGCCCTTGCCAACTTTGCCCGTACTGCCATGCAGAATGATATTGATCAGCATGACGATGAATATCTGGGTGACGTCCGTGATTTCATACCGTATATGTTCATGAGTATGAGTTATGACTATCCCGAGGCATTCTGGTTGCGCAATTACTGGAGTTGGTGCACATCTTGCGAATATTCTTGCGGTTTCCTCCAAGAAAGCGGCAGAGACAGTGTCAGTTATATCTTATATGTTTTATTTGCCATTCAGGTTGACGATACTGGTTATGATTGGCGCATTGAGGATTTCCGTGACCCCACCGTCCTGACAGCGGCAGTTCAGGAATACAAAGGTCTGGTAGATTCCATCCTGACCGATGTTCCCAAAACCACCCGTTATGACCAGATCCGGTATCTGAACAACTGGCTCACCATGCATAACGCCTACAACTCATGCTATGACCCGCAAAACTCACCGTCGATAGTGTGGAGCCCCATGAGCGCACTGCGCGGCACAAGCGGTGAAAGAGGTCCTGTATGTGAGGGATACGCCCGCGCTTTCAAGGTGCTTTGTGACCAGTTGGATATTCCGTGCATTCTGGCTGTAGGTGATGCCTTGGCCAGCCGCAACGCTAATCCCGAGAGCCATATGTGGACTGAGGTCAAGATGAATGACGAAAACTGGTACGCCGTTGACGTTACCTGGAATGACCCGATGAACAGCTCATCGGACCCCTTGGTATCCGGTTATGAAAATGAGAACTGGCTGCTGTTGGGCAAGTATGACATTGTGAATGATTGGGATAATCTCACGTTTGCCGAGTCTCACCCCAACTCACTCATTTACGGCCAGGGTCAGTCATCCGGCTGGGACTTTGACAACCGCACTCTGATTGCCGACTACAAGTATGACCATGTTACAGGTGTGGCACGCGTGAGTGCTCCTGAGAATAATGTCATCTACTCCATCCTTGGCGTCAGACTCAACAAAGAATTAGGTGAACTTGAGCCCGGCTTATACATAATCAACGGCCGCAAGGTGGTTATAAAGTAAATAATTCGCCACAAGCAGGCTTCAATTAGCCACAAACACAGGTTATATAGCCCTTCGGGAGTACCCGAGGGGCTATTTTTGTGTCATAATCGCCCGGGGCCGGGTTGCCCGGCTAAGGCACCAACTTTAATTCAATAGTTTTTTATGTACGACGTAACTTTTATCAAGAAATTCGAATCAACAGTCCGCAAGCACTGGAACGATGCAGCGCTCAACGACTACAAACACCCCGTATCAACCTACGGTCAGCTGGCCGCACAGATTGAGGCCGACCACCTGATGTGGAAAGCCGCAGGAATCAACAAGGCCGATAAGATTGCCCTGAACGCAAAGAGCTGCGCAGGCTGGGCCAAGACCTTTATGGCAATCATGACCGGCGGCTACGTAGGCGTCCAGCTGTTTGACGGATATACTCCCACTGACACCATGAGCCTGGTAAACCACTCCGACAGCGTGCTGCTCTACACTGAGAAGCGCCTGATGGACAAGATGGACTTTGAGCAGATGCCTAATTTGAAAGGCGCAATCGATGTCCACACCGGTGAACTCCTGGCCAGCCGTGGGAACTTTGCTGAGATATACAACAACCGTGAAAGCATAATGAAAGATGCTCACCCAGGCGGCTTCAGGGCCCAGGACTTCCAGGGCTATGAAGACCGTCCTGCCGATGAGCTGTGCGGCCTGAACTACACATCGGGCTCAACAGGCAATCCCAAGGGCGTTATGCTGACAGTACGCAACTTCAGCGTAAACGTCTACCTGATTCCGCGCCATTTCCCCTACCGTGAGGGCCAGACCTACCTGAGCGTGCTGCCGTTTGCGCACATATTCGGCATGATGTACGATGCCATTGAGCCCCTGTGCCTGGGCATGCACCTGACCATCCTTGGAATGCCCCCTATCCCCGCCTACCTGAAACCCGCACTCAACGAGGTCAAGCCCAACGTATTCTTTGCCGTTCCGCTTATCCTGGTCAAGATGCTCGACAACACCATCGGCGAGTTCGTAAGCAGCAAGTCCGGCAAGCAGAAGTTGGCCGATTACAAGAATAACCTTGACTACTGCATTGCGCTGCGCACCATCTTCATGTCAGCATTCGGTGAGAACATTGAGCTCCTGGTTACCGGCGGTGCCGCAATGGCGTTTGACCTTGAGGATCTGATGGCCCAGAAACTGCAAATCCCGTTCGTAACCGGTTACGGTATGACCGAGGCCTGCCCCACCATATCAATCGGCGAGAAGGGCAAGTATAAGATGAAGTCTGTAGGTGAAATCGTGGCCGAGGGTATTGAGTGCCGCATAGAGTTGGACAAGGACGGCTGGTTCCGCACAGGCGATATGGGTACAATTGATAAGGACACCACCGTATTCCTGGCCGGCCGATGCAAGAACATGCTCCTGTCAGCCAACGGTCAGAACATATTCCCCGAGGAGATTGAGGTGGTTCTGAACGCCCTCTCATACGTTCAGGAGTCGATAATTGTGGACCGCAAGGGACATTTGACAGCATTGATCGTACCCAATCTGGATCAGGTTGGTGCAAGCGGAATGGATAACGATGCGCTTAACGCAGTAATGGCAGGAAACATTGCAAAGCTCAATCAGGAGATCCCCGCCTACTCTCATGTGGACGGTTTTGAACTCAAATTTGAGCCTTTTGTGAAGACTCCCAAAGGAAGCATCCGCCGTTTCATGTACAAATAAGCAGTAAACAGTAATTTTGCGATATGGAAACAAAAAGAGTAGTAATTACCGGTATGGGTGTGATCACATCCATCGGTAAGAACATAAGTGAGTTCAAGGAGAGTCTGGAGAACGGACGTCTGGGTATTTCAGAGATCGAGGGTCTGGACCGTTTTGGTGAGCTGACCGTTCATGTAGCAGGTCAGGTAAAGGATTTCAAGCCTACCGAGATGGGTATGGATGCCGGCAGCGTACGCCGCAGCGACAAGTTCAGCCAGTTCGGCATCTGCGCCGCCATCCAGGCAATGGAGCAGAGCGGTCTCAAGGCAGGTGAGAACATTGAGCCGGGCCGTCTGGGCTGTTACGTAGGCTCAGGAATTGGTGGCATGCAGACATTCATTGACCAGACTCTGGTTATGGCCAACGAGGGTGCCAAGCGCGTATCACCTCTGTTCATCCCCATGATGATTGGTAACCTTGGCGCCGGCAACATTGCCATCAAGTTCAACGCCCAGGGTCCCTGCCTTCCCGTAGTTTCAGCCTGCGCCACCAGCACACACGCTGTCGGTGAGGCATTCCGCGCCATCAAGTTCGGATTGGCCGATGCCATCATAACCGGTGGTACCGAGGCTGCAGTAAACGAGTTGGCCATAGGCGGATTTGCAAACATGAAGGCTCTGACAACTGCCCAGAACCCCGCTGAGGCCTGCCTGCCGTTCGATGCACGTCGCGGCGGATTCGTTATGGCCGAGGGTGCCGGAATCCTGGTTCTTGAGGAGTATGAGCACGCCGTTAAGCGCGGAGCCCACATCATAGCCGAGGTTGTAGGTTACGGAAACACCTGCGATGCATACCACTACACCGCTCCCCGTCCCGACGGCACAACTACCGCAGCCGCACTGAGCCAGTCCTTGAATGAGGCCGGTTATGACAACAGCCTTCTCTATATCAACGCACACGGTACAGGAACCCATATGAACGACGCCTGCGAGACCAAGGCCATCAAGATTGCGCTTGGTGAGGAGCAGGCCCGTAAGGTCATGATCAGTTCAACAAAGTCCATGCACGGACATATGCTGGGTGCAACTGGTGCAGTCGAGTTGATTGCATCGGCCATAGCTCTGGAGAGCGGCGTTCTGCCTCCTACCATCGGCTATAAGGAGCCCGATCCCGAGTGCGACCTGGACTATATCCCCAATACCGCACGTAAGGTTCAGGCTGAGTATGCACTCTCCTGCTCTCTCGGTTTTGGCGGTCACAATGCAGCAGTAACCCTTAAGCGTTACAAGGACTGATATGGAGATGAACAAGGAAGAGTTGGCGCAGTTCATGCCCCACAGGGATCCTATGCTCCTTGTGGACCGCTCGCGCACAACTGATGAAGGTGTGGAATCAGACTACACAGTCCCTGCCGATCCCTACTACACACGCGGTCATTTTCCCGGCAACCCAATCGTGCCGGGAGTGATCCTGTGCGAGATTATGGCTCAGGGAAGCGTGCTGCTTTTCCAGGACAAGCTGTATGACCATCTGGCTCTCTATGCCGGTATGGACAAGGTGCGTTTCAAAAAGCAGGTTCACCCGGGTGATAAAGTAACTGTCCGCTCAACCCTTGGAAGGTGTCGCGGACAGTTTATACAGGTTAACTCAACGGCTTACGTTGGCGATGAGGTTTGTGCCCAGGGCCAACTCTCATTCATGCTTACTCAGAAATAAGCACTTTCCTGCCGTTAATTATCTTCAGGCCGCGTGTGTTGCTATCAACCTCGCGGCCGTTGATGTCATATGCCCTGGCCCATCCGGGCTGAGCCTCTATCATTTCCAGTGCCGTAGGAACGTCCACTTCCATCAGATAGAAGTTGTCAAAACAGGTGTTGTTGCCGTTCTGACTCAGGTGAGTGAATATCAGACGTGTTCTGTTGTAGTTTGACTTGGTCGAGAAGATGTACTGAACCTCGGTCCACTCTCCGCTGTATGAGGGAAACTCCAGGATGGTGGCGTTGGGGTCATCATCGGGGGCACCGTCAGTGGTGAGCATGACCTTGAGGTTGGGGTTCTTGGTGGTAACCAGGTCTGTGGAGTTCTTGACTCTGAATCCCAACACGAACATTTTCTTCTTGGTGGTAATCCACTCCATGCGGATTGAACCCTCGGATGCCTCGTCGCCGTCAATCTTTGACTCCAGATATACGCTGTCCTGATCCTCCTGGTATCTCTTGAGGGTGAAATTATCATTTGACAGGGTATTGCCGGCGCAGCTTACCCATGAGCCGTAGTTTCCGTACTCGAATGAGCCGTCACTGACCTTGTTGCTCACGGGGCTCTTCCAACCATAGGTCTCACCTGCAAAGGTTACTGATGAGGGATAGATTGACTCGATCTTGGGAACGTTCACGCTGACACTCTTGACAATGCCGTCAATCTTCATTGTGATAGTTGCCTGACCCGCAGTCCATGCGGTGATGATACCGTCTTCAGATACTGTGGCTACTGTGGGATTGCTTGAGGTGTAAACAACGGTCTTGTTTGTGGTGTTCTCGGGAGATAGTTTGACGTTCAGGTCTGCCTGCTGTCTCTTCTCAAGGTTCATCAGTATGCCGCCGTCATAAGTGAAATCGTCAACTATGGTATAACCGGTCATGTAGTTTATGAACCAGATAAGGTCCGATGAACTGACCTTGGTGCTGCCTTTTCCGTTCTTGAAGAAGTTATAGACTATTCGCTGTGGGGTCATACCTTTATACTCATTACCATTCCACTTGTCAATTACGGGTGCGAACATGTAGTCCTTGGGGTTACTGCTGCCATCAACGGAGCCCTTCTTGCCCTCATAGTTGCGCAGACGTGCAAAACCCACCTCAGTGGCATCAAAGTCTACGGCTGCCTCCTGACAGAAGGTGGTCAGCTCATAATCCTTGGCCAGGTCACTCTCACTCATACCCAGAAGGGCGCCGATGAGCAGTCCCATGGTACCGGTACGGTCTGCACCGTTCTGGCAGTGGAAGAATACGGGCTTGCCGGCCTTGAGTTCCTTGATAATCCACTGGAAAGCGCGGATATTGGAATCATCACCGTCATAATTCCACATACGGGCGCTGGTGGTGGCTATATTGGTAAAGTCAGCATCGTATTTGTTGTTTGCATCCTTTATTGCAAATGAGGCGTAATTGTAGTGTGCCTGGGTGCTGCTGCGCAGATCCAGCTCAGCGCGGATTCCGGCGTTGCGCATGGCCTCTATTCCGGCACTGGTAAGCAGAACGTTATAGGGATCCTTGGGGTTGGTCAGTTGACCGCCGCGGAATATCTGTCCGTACCTGATGGTATTGCCGCCCAGACCTTTCCAGCCGCCCATATCGCGTACGTTCCATGTACCCTCGGCATATATCCAGCGCAGATTTCCGGTAGGCAGGATGCTGCCATTGGCCACGGTGGTCTCTACATCATCCTTGACAGAGACTACCCTGTAGTATACAGTCTCGCCCGGAACCATGTTATAAAGGTCATAGACCGATGTGTCTTTGTTGACTGTGAAACTGATGACACCCCGTGCAAAACGGGTATCAGGTGCTACGTCTACTCGCTGGGCATCGGCCCCGTCCTGATGGGTCCATGTGATTCTGTAGGGTGCAGGGGCATCCAGACGGTTCTCAGGAGCTGTGGCGGGCTTGCTGGCGTCAGTTACGTGAGGCATATTGAAATAGTCCATCACCTTCTCTACCGTAAGGGGAATGGTATCGTAGTCAAAATCAGTCAGATATGAGTGGATGATATCCTTCTCGACCGTATAACGGACGGGATCCTGCGCGCTCGCCCCTGCAAAAAGCAGGGACAGAGCCAACAAAGAATATAACTTTCTCATTATCTGGGATCCTTAAGGACAATCTCTACAAAGTAGTAGTACTGTGTGCCAAAGCGTACCTCATTCTGGAAGCTGTCATCAACCTTCTTCTGCTTTGAGTTTGCAAGCATAGGCATCTGGTCAACGAAATCTCTCAGATACTTGCGGCGGTTGGCAACGCGGATCTGCTTAACTCTTGTCATCTGGATCTCCTCCGGATTTGCATAAATGCCCTGGAAGAGCCAATCAGATGAGTTGTGCAGGTAATAGTAGATGGGGAATGTATCCCATGTCCTACCATCGGTAGAGATAGGTGCGTTTGAAGCTGAGAGATAGCCCATTACGTCTGTCTCATAAAGAGCCATATCCTCGGCTGTCTGCTCTATGGGCAGTGTGATTGTGGTGTAGTCCTCACCTACTTCAAGGGTAGCCTTGTCACCCTCCTGAAGAACGAGAGCCTTCTTCTCTTTCTTGGTTGCACTGCCGGTTGAACCGCAAGAAACCAATGAGATGCCCATCACTACTGACAGCAGCATCATTGAGTAAATTCTGAACTTTTTCATTGTTAGTAAGTTTAAGGTTATTTGTTATTTGATTATGAACTTTTTTCCGTTGCGGATGTAAACGCCCTTGCCTGGGTTGGTGACCTCCTGGCCTGCCAGATTGAAGATGCGGTCATCGGCCCTGACATCGGCCTCTACCTGGTTGATCATACTGGTTGAAGGTACGTTCAGCTCTGCCAGGTAGAAATTGTCAAAGCAGGTGTTGTTGCCGTTCTGGCTCAGGTGTGTGAATACTATGCGCAGACGGTTCTGGGTGGTTGTTGTGAATACGTACTGTACATCGGTCCACTCGCCATTGTATGAAGGTGCGCTCAGTATGATGGCATCCGGGTTGTTGTCGGGCTTGCCGTCATTGGTGAGCATTATCTTGAGGTTCTCATTCTTGGTGGTGGTCAGGTCAGTTGAGTTCTTGATCCTGAATCCGAATGCATAGGTCTTCTTCTTTGAAACGATCCACTCCATGCGGATTGAACCCTCTGATGCATCATCACCGTCAATCTTTGACTGCAGATATACGCTGTCTGCATCCTGGCTGTACTTGGTCAGGTCAAATCCGGCCGATGTCATATCGGCGTCACTCGCGTTCTTCCAATTGAAGTAGTAGCCGTACTCGAACGATCCGTCCTTTACCTTGTTGGTTACAGGGGTCTTGAAATTGAGGGTCTCACCCTTGTACTCTACGTTAGCGGGGGTGATTGACTCGATTCTGTTGACGGTTACCCTAACAGTCTTAACTAAATCATCAGCCTTGATATATATGGTTGCATCACCGCAGCACAATGCCTTGATAACTCCCTCGTCAGATACTGTAACGATTGAAGGATCACTTGAAACGTATGTCAAGGTGTTGTTTGTAGCAGTGTCAGGCAGGACTTTTGCATTCAGGTTAAACTCTTCACCTTTATTCATAGTCAGGGATGCATTGCAGTCAATTGTAATATCCTTGACTATTACATAACCTGTCATGTAATTTACAAGCCAAACCAGATCATCTGCTGATACTTTACCGCTGCCATAATTGCTACTAACTCCTGTTGTCAGATGATTGAAAACTTTACGGGATAATGTTGTACCGGGGAAAGTCTTGACTTTATCCACCATCTTGGCGAACTTGTAACTCTCATTGTTGTCATTCTTGTCAAGACGGCCGGTATAGTCTCTCTGACGTACCAGACGCTCATATTTCTCCTGAAGGTTCTTAGGATTGCTGACTGCCTCATTGTCTATCTTGTCACCAGAGAATGATGTGAGCTCAAACTCCTTGCAGAGAGCATCCTCGCTCATACCGCACAATGCACCGACCAGATATGCGATTGTTCCGGTACGGTCAGCACCGACTGAGCAGTGAAGATATACCGGCTTATCCTGCTTGAGCCATTTAATAAGCTGGTTGATACCCTTAATGCTCTGAGGCGCGTCAGCAAATGTTGCAATACGGCTTCTGTAGGCCTCGTCAACATTGAGAATAGGATAGTTTGTGCCAAAGAAAGCATTTTTTGCATTCTTGGAATGGCCAGCGTCTCTCATATCAAGTTCTGATCTAAGACCTACCCTTACTAATTCCTCAGCGCCTGCTTTGGTTATCATCTTGGTTGTATCCTTATTGACATTCAACCTTGAACCGCGGATAATCTTTCCGTATTTCAGAGGCTGGCCATTCAACTCTGATATCCAACCACCCATGTCACGGACGTTGAACACATTGTCAATCTTGAGCATACGCAGTGTTCCGGTGGTCTTGAACTTACCGGATGTAATCAAAGCACCGCTTTCTGCATCGACCAACTTCCAATTGTAAGTTCTTCCGGGAATAAGATTCCAAACATTGATAGAATCAGTTCCCTGAGTAATATCCATTACCAGCAGATCTGCATCAGAATAATCTTCTGATTCGCCTACATACAACTTTCCTGCAACAGAGAGTGCGCTCGCGAGTTTGATTGGAACAGGTTTGGGGAAATCAAGTCTTACACCCTTACCCTCGCCTTCCCAATCCCAGGGATAGCTGTAGCAGTAATCCGTGATATTGGAGTAGCTGTAGTCATTAGGGTCATACTGCACCTCCGTCAGGTAGCGATGAACCACATCATTTTCCAGACAGTACTCCGGAATCTGCTGTTGAGCGAAAGCCTGCATAGTAAACAGGCTGAGAGTAGAAAAGAGTAGAATTTTTCTCATATGCGACTTTGGTTATTTACTAAATTGTTGTAAAAATACTGCAATTTATATTTATAGCAAAATTATAGCGCAAAAAAAGGCTTGGGGCCCGAGTTTGTAAAGATTTTTTCTTTTGCTCGCTCATCGGCCCTTTCCCGCTCTCCCCGCCAAAGTGTCCCACACGCACCCCTTCCCTGCGCCCCCTTAGCCCGCTCGTTGTGTTACACCCCCTCCAAATGAGCACGTGTCCCACACTCACCCGCGAGAGAGCGTATTCCTGGGCCGATGAGCGTGGGACACTTTGGCGAAATTGAGCGTAATTCAGTTCGCTTCGGCAGCTAAGCGAAACAGCGCCGGAGTCAGGTGACAGTAACCGGTCGGGTTCTTGTCCAGGTAGTCTTGGTGATATTCCTCCGCGCGATAGAAGTTCTTCAGCGGCAACAGCTCTACTGCCAGTTTCTGGCCGGGTGCGAGTGCCTCCTGCTGCTCGTCAAACACTTTCTGCAGGAGTTCAACCGTTGCCGCGTCAGTATCGGCCCCGTAATAAACACCTGTGCGATAGCGTGTTCCCTCATCCTCCCCCTGCTTGTTCAGACTGGTAGGATCAATCGCCTTGAAGTATATTCGAGTCAGCTTATCAATAGCAATAACCTGCGGGTCATAAGTTACGTGAACGCACTCAGCATATCCCGTAGTATCGGTATAGACCTCCTTGTAAGTGGGGTTCTGCGTATTTCCATTAGCAAAACCCACCTCGGTGCTAATCACGCCCCGAACGAGCTTGAGGTACTTCTCGGCCCCCCAAAAGCATCCCGCCGCAAAATAAATCTCCTTATTCATGACTCAAATCGTGTTTTTTCTCATTTGTTTTTGTCCGCACAAAGATAGCGATTTTCGCCAAAGTGTCCCACGCTCACCCCCCTCCCTGCGCCCCCTGAGCCCGCTCGTTGTGTTACACCCCCTCATTTAGAGGCAGTGTCCCACAACAACCCGCGAGAGAGCGTATTCTTGGGCCGATGGGCGTGGGACACTTTGGCAAAAAAGCGCAAAAAAAACCGCGTGACCCGGAATGAGCCACGCGGTTAGGTTGTTTGCGAGGTTTGTTACTTAACCTCCTCGAAGTCAGCGTCCTGGACGTTGTCGCCAGAGGTGCTGGAGCTGCTGCTCTGACCGGCGTCCTGAGGACCGCTCTGGGCACCTGCGCCGGCACCGGGCTGTGCGCCGCTCTGCTGGTACATCTGTGCGCTGGCTGCCTGGAAGGCGGTGTTGAGCTCGGCCATAGCCTTGTCGATTGCGGCCAGATCCTGAGCCTTGTGAGCATCCTTCAGGGCGTTGAGTGCGCTCTCGATAGGAGCCTTCTTGTCGGCAGGAATCTTGTCGCCCAGATCCTGCAGCTGCTGCTCGGTCTGGAAGATCATTGAGTCAGCCTGGTTGAGTTTGTCAACTTTCTCACGCTCCTTCTTATCGGCATCGGCGTTTGCCTCGGCCTCGGCCTTCATGCGCTCAATCTCCTCCTTGCTCAGACCTGAGCTTGCCTCGATACGGATAGCCTGCTCCTTGCCTGTAGCCTTATCCTTGGCCGATACCTTAAGGATACCGTTGGCGTCGATATCGAATGTAACCTCAATTTGAGGTACGCCACGACGTGCGGGTGCGATACCCTCCAGGTTGAACTGGCCGATGGACTTGTTCTGGCTTGCCATGGGGCGCTCGCCCTGCAGAACGTGTATTGTTACGGCTGTCTGGTTATCGGCCGCTGTTGAGAAAATTTCACTCTTCTTGCACGGGATGGTTGTGTTGGCCTCGATCAGCTTGGTCATTACACCACCCATGGTCTCGATACCCATTGTCAGCGGGGTTACATCCAGAAGTACGATGTCACCTACACCACCCTCCTTGTTCAGGATAGCGCCCTGGATTGAAGCACCTACGGCTACTACCTCATCGGGATTAACGCCCTTGGAAGGTACCTTGCCGAAGAAATCCTCAACGAGCTTCTGAACTGCGGGGATACGGCTTGAACCACCTACCAGGATTACCTCGTCGATATCGGAGTTGCTAAGGCCGGCATCACTCATAGCCTTGCGGCAGGGCTCCAGACAAGCCTGGATCAGACCGTTGGCCAGCTGCTCAAACTTGGCACGTGTAAGAGTTTTTACAAGGTGACGCGGAACACCTGCTACCGGCATGATGTACGGCAGGTTGATCTCGGTACTGGTTGATGATGACAGCTCGATCTTGGCCTTCTCGGCAGCCTCCTTAAGACGCTGCAGTGCCATAGGATCGGCAGTCAGGTCTGCACCCTCGTCCTTCTTGAACTCCTCAACCAGCCAGTTGATGATCACCTGGTCAAAGTCATCACCGCCCAGGTGGGTATCACCGTTGGTGGCGAGTACCTCGAATACGCCGCCGCCGAACTCCAGGATGGAGATATCGAATGTACCGCCACCCAGGTCGAATACTGCGATCTTCATATCCTTGTTAGCCTTGTCAACACCGTATGCCAAAGCGGCAGCGGTAGGCTCGTTCACGATACGCTTTACATCCAGACCGGCAATCTGACCAGCCTCCTTGGTGGCCTGACGCTGTGAGTCGCTGAAGTAAGCCGGAACTGTGATGACAGCCTCTGTAACCTCCTGACCCAGATAATCCTCGGCGGTCTTCTTCATCTTCTGAAGAATCATGGCCGATATCTCCTGAGCGGTGTACAGACGTCCGTCAATGTCCACACGCGGCATATTGTTGTCACCCTTAACTACCTTGTAAGGTACGCGGGCGATCTCTTTCTGAACCTGATCCCAGTTCTCACCCATGAAACGCTTGATTGAGAACACGGTACGCTGCGGGTTGGTAATAGCCTGACGCTTAGCGGGATCACCCACCTTACGCTCGCCACCATCCACGAAAGCCACAATTGAAGGAGTCGTACGCTTGCCCTCGCTGTTAGCGATTACGACAGGCTCATTACCCTCAAAAACTGAAACGCACGAGTTCGTGGTTCCAAGGTCAATTCCAATAATCTTTCCCATAGTTGTATGTTTTTTATTTGTTTGAACTCAAAAAATGTGACACTGACAATGGTACAAAAGCAGTGCCAGAATGGTTTTATGCATTGCTCGAGCCGCATTTGCACCCCGCGGCATGACATTTCTGCCGTTTTGGCAGAGTTCCCCCGCCACCCAGTGACCTTAGGGAGTCACAACGCAGGTGCGGGCCATTTCTTCCCTAAGGTCACGCGGAAAATACGTTTCCTCGCGGGCTACCCCTGCACCTTAGGGAACTGTAGCGCACATAGGAGCATTTTCATCCCTAAGGTGAGCAGGAAATACGCCAGAACCTGCGTTACCCCCTGACCTTAGGGAACTGTAGCGCACGTAGAAGCATTTTCATCCCTAAGGTGAGCAGAAAATACGCCAGAACCTGCGTCACCCCCTGACCTTAGGGAACTGTAGCGCACGTAGGACCATTTTCATCCCTAAGGTGAGCAGAAAAAACGCTATCACCTGCGTTACCCCCTGACCTTAGGGAGTCAGAACGCAGGTGCAGCCATTTCTCTCCCTAAGGTGAGCAGAAAAATACGCTCGTACCTGCGTTACCCCCTGACCTTAGGGAGCTACAACGCAGGTGCGGCCATTTCTCTCCCTAAGGTCAGCAGGAAAATGCGCCATCCTAGTATGAGCGGAGCTTCTTGGGACGGTACTCTTCGGGCAAGAAGGATACGGGGAGCGCGACGCAGCGTGCTGCCTGAATCGCATTGATGTGACAATCGTGAATGAGTTCCAGAGCGATTTGGCATCGGCGCTTATCATTCAATTGGTAGACGCTCTTGCTCTTGTATCGGCCAAGAATATCGTTGTCGACCACGGAGCAAACCTCCATGTCATTCATGTTCACCACCGAAGCCCGGCCACCCATCTCATTCTTAAGCATATCGGCCTCCGAGTCAAACTGCACGCCTTTCTCTATGATTTTCAACGTGATAGGATCGGCCGTTACATCGTCCTTCTCCTGCTCCTTTATCCAATCTTCGGTCGTGCGGCGGTTCATGTTATAAATGTAATTGGTGGGCGTTCCGAACCAGGATTCGGTAATTCTGATTTCCTGAAATGTCTTTCTCGATATAACGCCCTGACTATCAATGCCAAAATTATCCGGGAAGTAAGCGTTTTTGGGCAGGTACGATTGAATCTCGGCCCGATTAAATGACAGGTTCGAGTCCTGAATTCCCCTGGCGCGGGAGAAAATGTAGTTGCAAGTGCTGAACGGGTACGCGAAAGCGGTCTCACTCTGCCCGTGGTGCAGGCCATTCCGGAGGCAATAGTTTATGGCCATCTGAATATGCTTCGTTCCCTCCAACTTCTTGATAAACACTCTTTTATCAAAGAGCCTGCCGATTCTTCCGTAAACGTAGTTGAAATGTTTGGTCACCGAATACCTGAGTGAGAGCGCAAATTTATGCGGCGACTCGGACAGTACGATAAAGTGGACGTGGTTAGACATCACGGAGTCCGCAAGAATGCTGGTGTCATTTCTGAACGCAGCCAAAGCCATAAGATTTGTGAAATCGCGAGCGTCATCAGAATTTCTCGTCATGACCTCCTTGTGCGCGGTCATGCAAACATGGAAAAGATCTTTCATTGTAATTATGGTTTAGGTTTAGGTTTATTCGCAAACAATGGTGTTAGACACTTATCATCCGCAAATATAGTTCTTTAGTCCGATACCCGATACCTCCGCACAGAAAATACGTTTCCCCGCGGGCTCTCTCCCCCTGACCTTAGGGAACTGTAGCGCACGTAGCCCCATTTCCGTCCCTAAGGTGAGCCGAAAATACGCTTTCTCGCGGGTTACCCCCTGACCTTAGGGAGCGAGAACGCACGTAGGGCCATTTCCATCCCTAAGGTGAGCGGAAAATACGCTATCCCGCGGGCCACCCCTGCACCTTAGGGAGTCACAACGCAGGTGGAGCCATTTTCATCCCTAACATCAGTAGGAAATACGCTTTCTCGCGGGCCACCCCTGCACCTTAGGGAGTCACAACGCAGGTGCAAGCGATTTCATCCCTAAGGTGCGTGGGAGAATTCGGTTGTTAATAAAATTTTCCGCGTCGGGCTATGATTTGTGACGCGTTTTCATATCTTTGCCTACGGAGTGTCAAAAGGCGCTCTACTGGAGAGATACCTTGGAAGACACTCTTCGGGATTAGCTAATTTAATTACAGTCATATTATGGCAAAGAAAGAGATTGAGGGCGCGTCAGGCCTTCAGAATGCAGGTTTGAGCGAGAAACTCAAAGCGCTGCAGGCAGCAACTGACAAGATTGAAAAGAGTTTTGGAAAGGGCTCCATCATGAAACTGGGAGACGAAAGCGTTGAGAACGTTGACGTCATCCCCACCGGTTCCATCGGCCTTAATGCCGCACTTGGCGTAGGCGGTTATCCGCGCGGCCGAATAATCGAGATTTACGGTCCCGAATCATCAGGTAAGACCACTCTGGCCATTCACGCCATTGCCGAGGCCCAGAAAGCCGGCGGAATTGCAGCGTTCATCGACGCCGAGCATGCTTTCGACCGATTCTACGCCGCTAAACTCGGGGTCGATATCGACAATCTGTGGATTTCACAGCCCGATAACGGCGAGCAGGCACTCGAGATTGCCGAGCAGCTTATCCGCTCCAGCGCGATCGATATCATCGTAATCGATAGTGTCGCCGCACTTACTCCCAAGGCCGAAATCGAGGGCGATATGGGTGACAACAAGGTCGGTCTGCAGGCTCGTCTGATGAGCCAGGCCCTCCGCAAGCTGACATCGACCATCAACAAGACCAATACTACTTGCATCTTTATCAACCAGTTACGTGAAAAGATCGGCATCATGTTCGGTAATCCCGAAACAACCACCGGCGGTAACGCGCTCAAGTTCTACGCATCGGTCCGTCTGGATATCCGCCGCGTAACTCAGTTGAAGGACGGTGACAGCGTGGTTGGTAACCAGGTTCGCGTAAAGGTGGTAAAGAACAAGGTTGCGCCTCCTTTCCGCAAGGCCGAGTTCGACATCATGTTCGGCGAGGGCATCAGCAAATCCGGCGAGATTGTTGACCTGGGCGTTGAGTACGGCATCCTCAAGAAGAGCGGCTCATGGTTCAGCTACGGCGACACCCGCCTGGCTCAGGGCCGAGACGCAACCAAGCAGCTCATGCAGGACAATCCCGAGCTGGCTGAGGAACTGGAGCAGAAAATCATGGCAGCCATCCTTGGCAACCCGCAGGCTCCGGAACCCGATGCAGACTCCGAAATGATGAACGATTAATTGAGTGCTAGCCCTTTTTTCTAAAGCGATCCTTCCCGGGTCGCTTTTTTTTTGCGCCCTGCAGCTGCACCTTAGGGAAGAAATGGCCCGCACCTGCGTTATAGCTCCCTAAGGTGCAGGGGCAGCCCGCGGGATAGCGTATTTTCAGCTCACCTTAGGGATGAAATCGCTTGCACCTGCGTTGTGACTCCCTAAGGTGCAGGGGGCGCCCGCGGGAAAGCGTATTTCCTGCTGACGTTAGGGATGAAATCGCTTGCACCTGCGTTGTGACTCCCTAAGGTGCAGGGGGCGCCTGCGGGATAGCGTATTTCCTGCTGACCTTGGGGACGGAAATGGGGCTACGGGCGCTACAGTTCCCTAAGGTCAGGGGGTAGCGTGGTGGGAATTGCGGAAAACGTGCTATATTTGCTGAAAGAATAGATTGGTATGAACACCGAATACATACAGATAATAGTACGGGAGACGGGACTCAGGGAGCATCAGGTGGAGAACACTTTGAAGCTGCTTGAGAACGGCGCCACCATACCTTTTATAAGCCGATACCGCAAGGAATCCACGGGCGGAATGGATGAGGTTCAGGTTACTGAGGTCAGCAACGCTTTGGAGCGTCTGGAGACTTTGGCCAAGCGCAAGGAGACGGTGCTGAGCACGATTGAGAGCCAGGAAAAGCTGACTCCGGAGCTCAAGAACCGCATTGAGCACTGCTGGGACAGCACCGAGTTGGAGGACATTTATGCCCCCTACAAGCCGCATCGCAAGACCAGGGCCGATGCCGCTCGCGAGAAGGGCCTGGAGCCGCTGGCGGAGTTCGTGATGAAGCAGAACCCGTACGTTCCTTTGGACAAGGAGGCTGGCAAATACATAGATAAGAAGAAAGGTGTAGCAAACGTTGATGAGGCCCTGCAGGGAGCAATGGACATAATTGCCGAGCAAGTATCGCTCGACGAGGGCGCCCGCAACATGGTGCGCAACGGATACCGCCGCGAGGCCCGAATCTACAGCAAGGTCGTTAAGAGCAAGGAGGCCGATGCACAGAAGTACCGCGACTGGTTTGACTTCAACGAATCATTGAAACACTGCGCGTCACACCGTCTGCTCGCGATGCGCCGCGGTGAGGCTGAAGGGTTCTTAAGAGTCTCAATTGAAATCGATGACGAAAAGACGTCCGAAGCCCTGTCGCACAAGTATGTCCGCGGCAAATCAGAGGTGTCGCAACTGGTTGACGAAGCTGTTCAGGATTCGTACTACCGCCTGCTGCAGCCATCGGTCGAAAACGAATTTGCCGCATCGTCGAAGGAATCGGCTGACGCTGAGGCAATTAGGATATTCGCACGTAACCTGGAGCAGCTGCTTATGGCCTCTCCACTGGGTCAGAAGGCGGTTATGGGCATAGATCCGGGCTTCAGGACGGGCTGTAAGGTGGTCTGTCTGGATGCTCAGGGAACACTGCTTCACAACGAGGCAATCTACCCCCACCCGCCCCACAACGAGGCTCGTCAGGCTGCGGCAAAAATCCAGGCTTTGGTGGAGCAATATAAGATTGAAGCAATCGCAATCGGCAACGGTACCGCCGGACGTGAAACCAAGGAGTTTGTGGAGCATTTGCGTCTGCCCGCAGGCGTTCAGATTTTCAGCGTAAACGAGGACGGCGCTTCGATCTATTCGGCCTCGAAGACTGCGCGCGACGAGTTCCCGGATTATGACGTAACGGTTCGCGGTGCAGTGTCTATCGGCCGTCGACTTATGGATCCTCTGGCAGAGCTTGTAAAGATTGATCCGTCGTCTATCGGAGTCGGCCAGTATCAGAAGGATGTCAACCAGACGGAGCTCAAGCACTCGCTTGACCAGACGGTGATTAGTTGCGTGAACCGCGTGGGTGTGAACGTGAATACCGCCAGCACGCACCTTCTTACATACATCAGCGGTCTGGGTCCGCAACTGGCTCAGAATATCGTGGACTACCGCACAGAGAACGGTCCGTTTAAGTCCCGTAAGGAGCTTATGAAGGTTCCGCGCATGGGTGCAAAGGCGTTTGAGCAGTCGGCTGGATTCCTGCGCGTTCCTGGTGGCAAGCAGCCGCTGGACAACTCGGCCGTACACCCCGAGAGCTATCCTATCGTAGAGAAAATGGCAAAGGATCTGGGCTGCTCGGTTGAGGATCTGATGAAGTCTGCAGAGTTGAGAGCCAAAATCGACATCAACAAGTACGTGACAGCCACCGTGGGACTCCCCACCCTGACCGACATCATGGCAGAGCTTGAAAAGCCCGGACGTGACCCGCGCGGGCCATTACGCAAATTCGAGTTCTCAAATGAGGTTCACACGATTGAGGATGTCAAGGCCGGAATGGAACTGCCCGGAATAATCTCCAACATAACAAACTTCGGAGCCTTCGTAGACATAGGAGTCCACGTAAAAGGACTCATCCACATATCGCAGCTGGCTCCCGGCAAGTTCATAAAGGACCCCACCCAGGTAGTCTCCCTCCAACAGCAGGTCCTGGTCAAAGTCCTGAGCGTAGACCTTGAGCGTCAGCGCATCAGCCTGGCAATGGTGCCATAGGGGACGGTTCCGTTTGGCTCGCCCACTTTAAGCAAAAATCCCATCTGAGCATACTGTAGCCCAGATGGGATTGTTTTTGAGCGTGCCAAACGGAACCGTCCCCTTTGTCATCTCAGTTTGATGCAATTGATTATGCGGCCGCATTTTGCGCCTTCGCGGCGAGCGGAAAAGAAGCGGTCGTTGTTGCGATAGGTGCAGATTCCGGAGACCTGAATGTCTGACACGCCGGCCTCCTGCAGAAGCCATTCATTTGCACGCCACAGATCAATATGGAGCCCGCCAGCCATGGGATTCTCCTCTGTAGGAGCCTTGGGACCGCAATCTGTCAGTATCTGATCCATGGGGAATCCGGCCTCAGCAAACGCATCAACAACCTCCTGTCCCACCTGAAAACTCTCAGGGCCGATACCCGGGCCGATGACCGCTTTAAGATCGCCGGCAACAGTTCCGTATCGGCGCTGCATCTCTGCGATCACCTTCTGACTAAGCCGCTGAACCGTGCCGCGCCATCCGTCATGAACCGCCGCAATTGCCCTGTGAACAGGGTCATAAAGCAGCACCGGAATGCAATCGGCCGTACGTACAGAAATTGCCACGCCGGGAACATTGGTGATAAGGGCATCGACCCCTTCAAGCTGCTCGCGTGTGGTCATCGGCTCCGTAACTTCTTTAATGACAACGCCGTGCACCTGATGCGGCTGCACAACGTAGTACGGGAGCTCAGCGTCACGCTGGGTGCTGAAGGCCTCAACGCCAGGAGCAATATCATATCGAAACAAACCTTTCATTACCGCAAAAGTACTATATTTGCGCCACCAAGTCCTGTATTTATGAAAAAGTTTATTTTGCCTTTGTTTATGCTTCTGGCGCTCTCCTGCCAGGATGAGAAAAAAGAGATTGTTATCAAAACCCTTGTCGGTGATACATTTGACACAAGATACGCAGATCTGGAGTTCGGGGCCGATGGCGGCAAAGATACCGTAGCCTTCCCGTTTGACACCGATTGTTATCTCCACATGGTCCGCAACGACAGCCTGTACGTATTTTTCTATCTTTCAGAAGATGACTACAGCACACTGGACAGCGTAATTCAGAGCCGATCAATAATTACCCGCCCTGAGGTCAAGGACGTTGATCCTATTGCCGGATTCTCATACTTTGAATGGGATTGGTTCTCGGCCGAACTTAAAGACAATCAGATAATTATTGATGTCAAGCCTGGTCAGGAGGGTCATATAGCACAACTCCAGTATCCCTTCAGTTCAACCGATGCAGTCCTTCGAAGTCTGGAAATAACGCTTACCCGTAAATAAATGAGAAAGGCCCGCTCTGATAAGGAAGCGGGCCTTTCTGCTGATTCAAAAACTATAATAGATTAAATGAGATTGTCCTTCTCAATATCCTTGAAGTACTTGTATGTATCAACTTTCAGCTCTCCGCAGGCAGCCTCATCGGCCACGATGATTGCGTGAGGATGCATCTGAAGTGCGCTGATAGTCCACATCTGGCAAACGCCCTCCTCTACTCCATGCTGCAAAGCGCGAGCCTTGTTATGGCCGTTAACCATGATCATTACCTGCTTGGCATCCATTACTGTACCTACGCCTACGGTCAGCGCGGTCTTGGGAACCTTATTGACATCATTGTCAAAGAAACGGCAGTTAGCGATGATAGTGTCAGTTGTCAGAGTCTTCTGACGTGTACGGCTGGTAAGGCTTGAGCCCGGCTCGTTGAAAGCGATATGGCCGTCGGGGCCGATGCCACCCATGAACAGGTCAATGCCGCCTGCAGCCAGAATAGCCTTCTCATAATTCTCACACTCAGCCTTAAGATCCTTGGCATTGCCGTTGAGGATATGCACGTTCTCCTTCTTGATATCGATGTGGCTGAAGAAATTGTTCCACATGAATGAGTGGTAGCTCTCAGGATGCTCCTCGGGGAGGTTTACATACTCATCCATGTTGAATGTAATTACGTTCTGGAATGAAACCTTACCTGCCTTGTTCAGGGCGATAAGCTCCTTGTACATGCCTAACGGTGAACTACCGGTAGGGCAACCCAGCTTGAAAGGCTTCTCAGCCGTGGGTTTTGCATCATTGATACACTTGGCTACATAGTTTGCAGCCCACTTTGACATTTTACCGTAATCCGGCTCAATAATCAGTCTCATAATTGTTTATGATTAAGGTTCAATATTAAGTCTTTTTTTGATGTTCTGAATTCTCTCTGTGAACTCCTTGAGTTCCTTGCGCTGCTGAAGGATGAAGCTGTTCTCCTCCAGTTTACCCCAGGCTGCTATCATCTCCTCCTCATTCATGAACGTAGCCTTACGGAACTCGTTCTCATAATCCTTCTTGCGGGACTCATATACCTGAGTGTAGACGTAAGTCTGCAGATCGATGCCCTTGTTGAGTGCATTGTTCCAGTCATCGACCGTAAGTGTCTCTACACCCAGCATGTGCTTGAGAGACATATAGGCGTGACGCAGTTTGTCAACGGGGTATTTCTTCCAGATCTCATTGTAACGGTGGTGAATCTCCTTCCAGGTATTCAGAGTACCGTCCTTTATATCGGAACGAAGCTGGTCAACATCCTCCATTGACATGAGCTGGCCGCCCAGGTTGAACCATACGCGCGCACGGTCACCGTCAAAACGTTTGCTTATGCTCTGGAATGTCTCATCCTCATGATCCTCAAGATAAGAGACGATATTTCTGACTGCATAGTATGTCAGCATGTCTCCGTATGCGTGATATGCCTTGTAGGGATGAAGTATTACCACCTTGCGCTTTGATTTCTCAATACCTTCACCAAGAACTTCAAGTCCCTCCAATTTGGCGGGATCACCGTTCAGAAGCTTACGGCCCATCTCCATCAAAGCATCATCACTGACACCCTCCAGGCTCTTGCCCTCTTTTCTGAGCCAAGCCTTGGCGGTCCACTTGTCAAGCAGCTTGCGGGCCTCAATTGCCTCCTCCATTGAATCAGGGGCGTAGGCGTCGAACTCAATGTTCTGAACTTTGAATACGCGGTTGTCACGTGTGGCGTATTTCCAGTTGTTACGGGCCATTGAAAACATGTTGTAAAGCCATGAGAATGCCGGCAGAACGTGCAGTTCGCCATGAACCTCATCATTGCTGACCAGTGCAAAGGGGAACGGGTTGTTCAACTCGGCCGGATATGCGCCCTTGGCAAGCATTGTATAACTGGCAAACTTTGATGAGTGTTTTACACTTACGCAAAGAGCCGGCCAGAATCCGCGTCCAGCCTCTATCTCACCGTCAAATGTACGGGAATTATGGTTTGAGCCGATGGTCGCGCCGGCAGCCAGGTTTGACTGACCCTTGACCACGCTGGCAATCAGGAACGAGTTGTTGTGATGCTGCTCGTGAGCCGGGAAAATGAGGTTGTGAAGCACCTCACAGCATGATATTGTGGAGTTGTCGCCCATGAATGAGTTCATGAGTCGTGCACCGTATTTCAGGTTTGAGTGGCTGCCCAGCACAAAGCGGACAGCGATTACTGAGTAGAATATGCGGCATCCGTAACCTATGATACCGTTTACCAGAACCACGTTCTCACCTATCTGGGTGGGATCAACCTCCGATGAGTTGATGGTTATGTTCTTAAGCTTGCTGGCGCCCTTGATGTAGCAGCAGTTGCCAATCTTTACGTCCTTGATGATCCAGCAGTTCTTGATGACGTTGCCGTAACCTATGGTTCCGTAGAATCCGCGGCGGCTGTCGAAAGAGCTCTGGGTAATGGCCTTGAGACGGTCCTGCAGGCGCTTATCATCGATAAACTTGGCCCACATGTAGGCATCGGCCGCAATCATTCCGTCAAACGGGAGCACCTTGCGGCAGCCGGTCTCGTTCATAAGCTCCAGCCAGACACGTACGTCCTCAGCCTCACCCTCCTTGACGATACCGTTGCCGAACTTGGCATGGTCGGTGCAGGACATCTCCTGGATGTTGAAGAGCATGCATCGGTCACCTATAATATAATGTGACAGGTAGTGCACGTTGTGGATTGCGCAGTCGTCACCTATATCGCAGGAGTGGATTGAGCTGTTTGTGATACCGATTGAAAGGCGCAGATCGTGGTACTGAAGTCCGTTAGATGTTACTCGGCCGATACGCACGAATCCGTAGAACTTGTTGTTCTTGATCATCATGGGGTCGAACTCATCGGTCACAAGAATGTTATCCCAGCTCATGGCTGTGTTGTCATTCTTAACCAGAGTCTCAATCTCATTGCTGGTCAAGTGGCGCCAACCGTTCTTGGGGGCGCAAACCTGAGTGTTGCGTAAATAGTACTTGTTTTGACCTGCGGGAATATACTTGGGATCCAGAAAGCTGTTATAAAGCTGATCCGAAGTCAATACTGTAACTTTTTCCATTTGATGTCCTTTTAGTTTACCAAGGAGTTGCGGTTGCAAAGATATTGCATATTCATGAAATAACCAAGAAATCGGCCATATAAAATATTATTTTATATGACTTGAAAGCGTGTCAAAGGGGACGGTTCCGTTTGGCACGCTCACTTTATGCAAAAATCCCACCTGAGCATACTGTAGCCCAGATGGGATTGTTTCTAGACGAGCCAAACGGAACCGTCCCCTTTGTCACGCTTTCTCCTCTTCCTGTTTGGGCTCTGAGAAGTCGTTCTCGCCGTATTTTACCAGGAGATCGTACCAGCCGGCGATTTTCTTGATGTGGCTGGGATAAACGCGCTCGCGGTCAAAGTCCGGGATGATCTCACCGAAGAACTTGAGGAGCTGGTCATTTGAAGCCTTGCGCCAGTCAAATGAGATTTCCTTCTTGTCATACTTGGCCTCGATTGCCAGGAAAACCTCGCGCAGAGGCATCTCCTTCTCATCGGTGAATATTGAGATGTCACCCAGTGATACAACCTTGTCTGTACCCTGGATAGGCATGCGCTTCTTTGTCTCGTCAATGTTCTCTACGATAAGTGCTCCGCGTCCGCGGGTGAGCAGCTTATACAGGCTCGGTTTGCCTGAAATAGTCAGAATTTCGTTCAGCATAATATCAATTAATGTTTTAAAGTTTTCTTACATTATCTATCAGTGCCGATATCTGGGGAGCCAGATCCTGCACATCATCATTAACTATCACGAAGTCAGCCAGCCTGCACTTCTCCTCTTGGTCCATCTGGCTGTTGATTCGGGCCACCACAGCCTGTTCAGTGGTATTGTCACGCTTTACGCAACGCTTAATGCGCAACGGCAGCGGAGCATCCACACAGACCGTACAGTCAACCTCCCTGTCAAATCCGGACTCAAACAGTATGGCCGATTCAAGGATGCAAAATTCCTTACTTCCCTGGCCGATGCACCAACGCTTGAAATCCTCCCTTACCCGGGGATGAATTATCTCATTCACCTTGGCCATATTCTCCGGATTGCCAAAGATGAACTGTGCCAGAACCTCCTTCTGCATCACGCCGCATCCGCAGGGGCAATACAAAGTTGGACCTACCAAATCAGTGAGTGCCTCCTTGATTACCGGATCAGTTGCAGTGAGCAGCTTGGCGCGTGAATCAGAATCATACACGGGAATGCCGTGCAGTTGCATCTTGGCAGCCACATAGCTCTTGCCGCACCCTATTCCGCCTGTCAGTCCTATTACCTTCATATCAATAGGCTGTACGCTCCATGAGATAGTCAACGGTGCGCGTCTGAAGTCGGACGTTACGCACGTTGGCAGGCTGTGAATAAATGCGCAGAAGGGCCTTGGAGGCATCGCTGCCGGCTATATCGTTGTAATCTACAACCACCTGGAAATCGGCCGCTGTGACGCGGTCATACTCGGACATCTTGACCCATACGGTCAGCACGGCCCTTGCGGGGAATGACTTAAGTGACACGTATTCAGGGAAATTCACGCCCGTAATTGGAACCTCAAGGCTCTTCTCAGTGTACTGCTGTGAGAGCACCGTCATGTTCACCTCATCCTGGCTGAAAATGACGTCCTTCTCCGCTTTGAGAGCCACGGTCCTTATGATTGTGTCCGATGTAAGGGCAATCTGCGCCACATCGGCAACCGCGCGATGCACGGCCGTATCGGCCAACAAGATCTTGGCTACGACGCTGTCTGGGCTGAATTCGATGCGCTCCAGGAAGAACTGCTCCTGACTCTCGGTGGTGCCTTCAAACTCCACGGGGAGCTTCAGGATGCGCTGCATAGTGTACTGATATACAAGCGAATCCGGTGAGATTGAATGGATTGTAACCGATGGCGGGAGCATGGCTGCGATCGAGTCACGCAGGTGTGATGTTGCGTATGATGCATGCCCGTGAGACATTGTGAAAGCCGAGTTGCTTACGCGCAGCACCTGTCGGCTGCCTCGCCTGCCCGACTTCTTAAGTAATGAGCCCTTGCCGCTCAGTGAAACGGTTATCTGACGGACGGGAACGCTGGTCATGCGCACGGCGTCGGGGACATCGGCCACCAATACGGGTATTTTCATCTGGGTCTCGTAATTCTGGTTCATGGTCTGTGACCACCAGAAGAAAAGCGTGATGCCCAGGAAAAGCAAAAAAACGGAGAAATCCCCTCTGAAGAGTTTCAGAAGGGCATCTCCGATTTTCTTTAAGAATTCTGCAAATCGGGATTTGGGCCTACCTTGCTCCCGCATGCGTCAGAATTTTTATGCCTTTTCGTCCTTGCTGGGATCCTTCTTGCGGCGTGAGGGCTTCTCAGGCTTTGCGGGCTGAGGTGTGGGAATGGGGTTAACGTAACGCTTGTCAACCTTGATCTTCATGCCCTGGGCGATCTCGAGAGTTACAGAAACCTCGTCGATGTCCTTGATCTTGCCAAAGATACCGGTGCTGGTAACAACGTCCTGCTCCTTCTGGAGTGCGTTGCGGAACTTCTCACCCTCCTTGTCCTGACGGGGACGCATGATGATCATCATGAAGGCCAGGATGATAATGATCCACAGAAAACCGCCCATGGGGCCGAAAGCGCCGCCCTGAGCCTGACCGCCCTCTGATGAAGATGCGGGAGCGTCAAGGTTTACGTCCTGGATAAAGTTTACAACGTGTGTGTTCACCTCCTGATATGTCATCTGGAAGGGGTTGAGTAAAAGCATGTTAGCCATAATTATCTATTGTTTTTTGTTTATAATTCCTTGTTGATTCGGCCTTGTGAAGTCATATCCTTGACGATGGTGTCAAGCATTCCGTTTACAAAACTGCCGCTTGAGGGTGTGCTGAGCAGTTTGGCCAGCTCCACGTACTCGTTGATGGTTACCTTGAGCGGGATCTGCGGGAAACCTATCATCTCGGCCATTGCAACCTGGATGATGATTACGTCCAGGAATGCCAGACGGCTGGGATCCCAGCGGCGGCAATTGGCTGCAACAACCTCCTCACGCTCCTTGGCCATCTCAAGGCCGCGGTGCAGCAGGTTGATTGCGAACTGACGGTCCTCATCGTCCTTGAATTCGGTCTTGAGGGGCTGCTCGCCTACCTTTCCGTCCTCAAAGGCCTTGACGGTCTTGATTACGAATGAGTCGATGAGCTCCTTATCGCCGTTCCAGTAGATGTTCTGCTCCTCAAGGAGTGTGTCAAGGTCCTCGCTCTCCTCAATGAACTGCTTGTAAAGCTTGCGGACCAGCTCCTTATCGGCCTCAAAATCAAACTTTTCGCCCTGTATGTACTCCTCCATTGCATCTGACTCGAGTATGGCGGCGCAGGTGTTCTGCATCCAATCGGACTCGTAGAGCCACTCGAAATCGTTGCTCTGAACGTATGCGTCCAGCTCGGCGTTGCTCTCCATCTGAGCCAGGAGACGGTTATCGGCCAACAACAACTCGCGACGTGAAACATGCTCTTTCATGCGCTGCTGTCTGGCTACAGATTTGCGGATCTGACGTGCCCAAGCTACTGGAATAAACAAGAGGGTTTTGTAAAGAGAATACGCGCTGTCAATGCTCTGGGCGAGCTCGCGGTCGGCATCGGCAGTCTTCTGCCCGCCGTTCTGGTAGTACGCGTAGATTACCTGAACTACTTTCAGTCTGATGAGAACTCTGTTTATCATTTGTGTTCGAACCGTTAAGCGGCGTGCAAAAGTACAAAATTTTTGCTCACAACCCCCAATTACGTGCGCTATTTCTTGGATACGTAGAATCATTTCACCATATTTGTAGAAATTTAAAAACTTTACAAGTTTTATGGAGGAATTCAGGAAGAAGACGGCCGACGAAATTGAAAAGGATGTAATATTCTCCCACGCCATCAAGGCAGGCAAGCGCATCTACTACATGGATGTCCGCAAGACACGCAAAGAGGAGATGTATCTGTCTATCACAGAGAGCAAAAAAATCGTCAGCGGTGAAGGTGAAGACCAGCAGGTGAGTTTTGAGAAGCATAAGATTTTCCTCTATCGCGAGGATTTCAGCAACTTCATTGACGGATTGACCAAGACAATCAAGTTCATACATGAGGCCGAAAAGGCTGCTGGAATACCCTCTGAGCCCGCGGCGGATGCATCGGCCGATAATACCGGCGATGGTGCATCGGACTTCAAGATTGAGTTCTAAACATTTGTTTTTATAAAATAATTGCACTACCTTTGCGCCGCTTTTACGTAAAGCATGCCGTAAAAGGTAGTGTTTTGTGTGATGGTGAATTGAGTAATAACAATTTAGAGTAACACGTTTAAAAATGAAATCAATTGACGTAAAGGGCACAGCCCGCAACGAGTTCGGTAAGAAAGGTGCCAAGAACCTTCGTAAGCAGAATCTTATTCCTTGCAACCTCTACGGTGTAGAGCGCGACGCTAAGGGTCTTCCCGTAGCAAAGGCTTTCAGCGTAACTTTCGAGGAGGTTCGCAAGCTTGTATATTCACCCGATATCTTCTCAGTTAACCTGACCATCGACGGCAACACCGTTCTGGCAGTTATGCGTGAGATCCAGTTCCACCCCGTAAAGGACAACATCCTGCACATTGACTTCTATCAGGTTGATCCTCAGAAGCCTATCGTTATGGCAGTTCCCGTTAAGCTGAACGGTCTGGCAGCCGGTGTTAAGGCTGGTGGTAAGCTCGAGCAGATCCTCCGCCGCGTTAAGGCTAAGGCTCTCTACACTGCAATTCCTGAGAAGGTTGAGATCGATGTTACCCCGCTGGGTATCGGCAAGTCATTCAAGGTTGGTGACCTCAAGGTTGAGGGTATTGACTTTGTAAGTCCTAAGGACGCTGTGATTTGCACAGTTATGTCAACTCGTTCAGCCGCTGCCGCTGAGGCCACCGAGGAGGCACCTGCTGCTGAGGCTCCCGCTGCTGCCGAGGCTCCTGCTGCTGAGTAATAGAATTATATGAAGTATCTGATTGTGGGGCTGGGTAACCCGGGCGACGAATACCAAGATACCCGCCACAACATAGGATTTATGGTATTGGACGCCCTCGCAAAGGCGTCCAATACTGTTTTTGAGGACAAGCGTTACGGTTTTGTCGCTAACATGCGCATCAAGAACCGCGAGCTTGTGCTCCTCAAACCTACTACCTTTATGAACCTGAGCGGAAACGCCGTCCGCTACTGGATGAACAAGGAGAACATACAGCCCGAGAATCTTTTGATTGTGGCCGATGACCTTGCCCTACCCCTTGGAAAGATCCGTCTTAAGAAGCAGGGCAGCGGCGGCGGACACAACGGACTGGGCAATATCATTCAGGTTCTCTGCTCAGAGCAGTTCGCACGCCTGCGTTTTGGTATAGGTAACGATTTCCCCATGGGTGCTCAGATCAAGTTCGTGCTGGATCCGTTCAATGAGGATGAGCGCAAGATCCTTGACGAGCGCATTCCCGTAGCAGTCGAGGCAGTCAAGAATTTCTGCCTGGCCGGTATCGACGATACCATGTGCAAATTCAATAATAAGTAATAGGTTATGGCTGAGGCTCGTATTGACAAGTGGCTCTGGTCCGTTCGTATCTTCAAGACCCGAACCATCGCCTCCGAAGCCTGCAAGAAGGGCCGCATCACAGTAAACGACGTCCAGGTCAAGCCATCCAAAATGGTCCACGAAGGCGACATCGTCCAGGTCCGCAAACCGCCCGTAACCTACTCCTTCCGAGTTCTGCAATGCATCGAGAACCGCGTCGGCGCCAAACTGGTCCCCGACATGATGCAGAACATCACCCCCCAGGACCAGTACGATCTGCTTGAGATGAACCGCATCGGCGGATTCGTAAAGCGCGCCGCAGGCCTGGGCCGTCCCACCAAGAAGGACCGCCGTGACATGGAGGACTTCCTCAACGAGTTCGACTTCGACGAGTGACAAAGGGGACGGTTCCGTTTGGCACGCTAAAAAAGGATCCCATCTGCGCCACAATATGCTCAGACGGGATTTTTGCTTTCTGCTGGCGTGTCAAACGGAACCGTCCCCTTTGTCAGCTTTGCTTTGAGGCGCTGGATGATTCCTCGGCTTACGCCTGTTACGCGAGAGATTTGACGGATACTCGCTCCATATCGGAGAGCTCGTTTAAGAATTTCATTACGCTGTTCTTGAGGCATTTTCTGTACTTCCGATATCAGATCGATTTCACATGCCCAATGGATGTAGTTTCGGACCTTATCATCGGGCATACGAACCGATGTATCGTCGTCATAATCAAGTATACGCTTGGTTTGAGGCAATTGATCATTTACTATTTCCTCAAGCGAACCGAACGAGAATCGGCCCAACACAGTCTCGGTACAACACACCGGAACGATGCATTTCTTCTTTGGATCATACTCGCACCAACTGCTCCACGGGTAATCTTTTACGCGTTTTACTAGTCCTCCAGCCACAGGATTCTGATGAATATAACGGATCAACGTAACAAAGTAATCCATATCGTTCACCACTTCGCTTCGGAACCTATCCTGGAACAGATGCCCCAGATGCTCGTATTTGACGTTGAAGTAGAACGCGTATGAGACCGATATGCTTTTAATAGCGTCCGATATCTTCACGCTCTGCTCCTTGACAAGCAGATGCACGTGATTGGGCATCAGGCAATATGCATAGATGATCAGGTTCGGAGGCATCGGTCTACCCTCTTCGTCCTCAGGATACGCCACACGCTGCATAAGATAAAGAAACTTGAGAAAATCTTTCTCACACTCAAAAATGTCCTGCCGGTTTACACCGCGCAGCATCACATGGTAAATGCCAGTCTCACTGGCTACTCTAGCCTTCCGTGCCATGGTAATTATAATTAGGTTATTAGATGATTTGACGCAAAACTAGGCAATTATCTGCAAATCTGCAAGCGTGTCAAAGGGGACGGTTCCGTTTGGCACGTCTGCAGAAGGCAAAAATCCCACCTGAGCATATTGTAGCGCAGATGGGACACTTTTTGTGCGTGCCAAACGGAACCGTCCCCTTTGTCAAAGTTGTTTGAGGGCGCGGGCGAGCTGGTCGGGACAGGAGGTGCCGGAGCCGTGGCAGTCAATGCCGTCCAGGCGGGCAATTACATCAGCGACCTTCATACCTGCACAAAGTGAGCCGATGCCCTGCGTGTTGCCGTGGCAGCCTTTAACGTATTGGACAGAGCGGATTGTATCGCCTTCAGTCTCGATGTTTATGAGTTCCGAGCAGACCTCGGGGCAAGTCATGAACGTTGTTTTGCGAACGCCGTTTACGGTATCGTCCTTTATGAGAGTAACGTCGAACATAAAGCTAATTATTTCATTTTGCAGACTTTACGCATGATTCCGTCCCACCAGCGAGCGGGCAGAATCGTGTGGAAGAAGACTATCAGACCCGAACCGGCACCCAGGCGGTAACGCACTTTCGGGCATCGGGAATTAACGGCGCGGGTAATAGCCCTGGCTACTCTGATCGGGTTGCTCAAAAATCTTGAAGTGTAGCCGAACTTAAGCAGGCGCGCCATTCGGAGGCCCGAATCCTCATACGCCGTATCTTTTGATGAGGCCGATAGGTTATCGGCCGCAATGATACCCCAGTCGGTCTTTATGCCGCCGGGTTCGATGAGTATGACCTTGATTCCAAAGGGCTTGACTTCGATGCGCAGAGCGTCGCTGAGTGCCTCGACAGAGTATTTGGAGACGTTATACCAGCCTCCGAACGGGATGACGGCCTTGCCTGCCACCGATGAAGTGTTGATGATTCGGCCCGATTTCTGAGCACGCATATGCGGCAGAACCAACTGCGTGAGACGTGCCAATCCGAAAACGTTCACCTCTAACTGACGCTTGGCCTCTGCAATCGTAACGTTCTCAATAGCACCCATATAGCCGTAGCCCGCATTGTTTACGAGCACGTCGATTCGGCCCTCAGCATCGATGATTGTCTTGATGCCATCGGCCATTGACTGCTCATCGGTCACATCCATTTTAATAGGTATGACGCCCTTGTCGCGCAGTCCGTCCATGAGTTCTACACGACGGGCTGCACCGTAAACCTTGTGGCCCTGTTCAGCTAGGATCAGCGCTGCATCGTAACCGATTCCGCTGCTTGCTCCGGTTATCAGGATAACCTTCTTTTGTTTTGTCATACTGCAAATATAGTATTTATTCCTTTTTTATGTAAGTTTGCATCAACAGAAACTACAACTGACAAATATGGATCTGATCAAAAGATTTTTCAGCTACACAGCCGTTGATACTCAGTCCGATGAGAACTCACAGACCGTTCCCAGCACCGCCAAACAGATGAATCTGGCGCGCCAGCTCAAGGCCGAACTTGAGGGCATGGGACTCGAGGAGGTCTTCATGGACGACATGGGATACGTTTACGCATCGCTTCCCGCCAACACCGACAAGAAAATCCCCTCAATAGGTTTCATCTCACACATGGACACCAGCCCCTCCATGAGCGGCAAGGATGTCAAGCCCAGAATTGTAAACAATTATGACGGCGGTGACATCGTCCTGAACAAGGAGCAGAACATCATCCTTTCACCGAGCCTGTTCCCCGAGCTGCTCGCACACAAGGGCGAGGATCTGATTGTGACCGATGGTACCACCCTTTTAGGGGCCGATGACAAAGCAGGCATAGCTGAGATAATCACTGCCGTAGAGTATCTGCAGCAGCATCCCGAGATTAAGCACGGCAAGGTTCGCGTAGGATTCAACCCCGATGAGGAGATTGGCATGGGCGCCGCTCACTTTGACGTAAAGCGCTTTGGCTGCGAGTTCGGCTACACCGTCGATGGCGGTGAGGTTGGTGAAATGGAGTACGAAAATTTCAACGCCGCAAAGGCCGTGTTCAAGATACAGGGACTCGAGGTTCATCCGGGTTACGCCAAGGGCAAGATGGTAAATGCTTCACTGCTTGCTGCAGAACTTATAGAGATGTTCCCCGCAAATGAGACTCCCGGCACTACCGAGGGTTACGAAGGCTTCTATCACCTGGTAGGTCTGTCAGGTGAGGTTGATCATGCATCGGCCGTATTCATTATCCGCGACCATGACCGCGCAAAGTTCGAGGCACGCAAGGAGTTCGCCAAGAGCGTGGCTGATAAGATGAACGCGAAATACGGCGCAGGAACCGTTGTGGCAGAGGTATCGGACCAGTATTACAACATGAAGGAGCAGATTGACAAGGTTCCGTTCGTGGTTGACATTGCCTGCGATGCAATGAAACTGGCCGGCGTCAACCCCGTCAAGGTTCCCATCCGCGGCGGCACAGACGGCGCTCAGCTCTCATTCAAGGGTCTGCCTTGTCCCAACCTCTTTGCCGGCGGAATGAACTTCCACGGCCGCTACGAGTGGGTCCCCGTCCAGAGCATGGAGAAAGCCATGATGACGGTTGTCCGCATCATCGAGCTCGTCGCAAAACGCGACTGGTGACAAAGGGGACGGTTCCGTTTGGCACGCTAAAAATGAATCCCATCTGCGCTACAATATGCTCAGATGGGATTTTTGCTTTCTGTAGACGTGCCAAACGGAACCGTCCCCTCTGTCACAGAGGGATCTCAAGTTTTAGCGTCACATTACGCCCGGGATTGCGCAAACCCACGTATTTCAGACGGTTCAGATGGTCCACATACACCTTGTCGGTCAGGTTCTCACCCACCAGACTCAGGCTGGCCACCCGCTTTCCGTTACTCATTATATCGGTATGGGCCGATGCCCCTAACAACGTGTAGGCCGGCGTAGCGGTCTCTGTGCCCTCCAGAAAGTGATCCTGCCTGAAGCGGTGATCAACACCAACGGAGAGATAGCAGTTATTGAATGTGCGTCCGCTGTGGGTAATCTCCCACTTCACGTCAAATCCCAGCTTGGGCGCCGGAATGAGCGGCATGTCCGATGACTGGAATGTGCCGCGCACGTATGCGTACTCAGCACCCAGATGCAGCGCATGCACGGGATGGAAATCGGCCGAAACCTCAGCACCGTAAAGCAGCGCGTTGGTTGCTTTGAACAGGTACTCGTCATGCTCATCCACAACCGCGCCGGTGCGGGCAGAGTAGATGTAATTCTCCACATTATTCATAAAGGCGGCGGCGGTCAGAGCCACGTGCTCAAGGTTCAGATCCACGCCCAGATCGCCCTGCAGGCTGAATTCGGGCTTGAGGTTACTGTTGCCGCGCTCGTAACGTACGGTGCCCTCATGAACGCCGTTCGATGCCAGCTCGCTCAGGTTCGGCGCACGGAATCCGCGTGCCAGATTGGCCTTGACGTTAATGAACTCCCAGGGGGTGCAAACCACGCCTATGCTTCCGGTGATGCCGGTGTAATCACGGGTAAACGCATCGAACCTGCCCTCCAGGAAACGGCTCTCCAGATGACGTGTGTCAATCCTGAGACCGCCCGAGAAGGTGAACTCGTCAATTGACATTGAAGTGGTGCCGTAAACGCCCAGGTCAAACAGTTCATATGCGGGAATGAGCACCTCCTCGCCCAGATTATCGCTCTGCTGGTACATGCCCCCTACTCCCGTAGAAATCTTCCAGCCACCGGGCAGCTCATCAGTCAGATAACGCAGCTCATAGTTCACGGTATTGAGCTTGAAATCCAGTTCAGCCTCATCGGCCTCCTCCTCAAACTCCTGGCGGCGGTTCTGCTGCATTCCCACAAGTGCCTTAAGACTTCCGGGGCCGATGATAACGCTGTTGTCAAGCACGGCTTTGTAGTGGTGCACCTGCTGGAAAGGCAGCTCTACGGCATATCCTGTGGGGCCTTCCAATTCGCCGGAGCCCTCCTCATAGCCTTCGGTCATGCCTGGAGTAAGATGATAATATCCCAGAGTGAGTCGTGAGAATCCCCAGTCGCGGTTCAGTCCAACCTTGCCGCTGGCGGCGCGCTCGCGGAACTGTGTGCCGGGAATAAGGCCGTCGGCGGCGTTCCGGATGGCATGCGCGTATTTGTCAGAGAAACGTACATCCCATACCGTACCGTTCTTATTACCAGCCTGATAGACCGAGTAAGCAGCCAGACCGTTGTTGGTCTGATACTCACTGCTGACGCCGGCTGCCAGCTGATCCGGCTCAGGGAACGGATTGGGATTGAGCAGAATCACGCCGGCCAGAGCATCTGATCCGTACATGATGCTGGCAGGGCCTTTCAGCACCTCGGCGCTGCCCACGGTGGCGGCATCGACCTCTATTCCGTGTTCGTCACCCCACTGCTGGCCCTCCTGGCGGATTCCGTCGGCCATCAGGATCACGCGGTTGTAACCCATTCCGCGAATCACGGGCTTGGAAATGCCGCTTCCGGTGGTCACCTGGTTCACGCCGGGCAGTTCGGTGATGGCGTCGATGATGTTGGTCGATGAGCTTTCACGCAGCGTGCGTGCATCGGCCACACTTATGGCCGACGGGGTCTGGCTCAAAAGGCTGGTTCCGGTAAGGCCGGTCACTGTCACCTCGTCCAGGCGGAGGTGTTTGTAGAATATGTCTGTGCTGTCCTGGGCTTTTATAGATGTAGATGTGCAAACGATTGCGGACAATACGACCGCAATGAAAACATGTTTTTTCATTTCAATAATGTATTCAATTAATAATAAAGGAGTTGAACTCTAGATATCAAATGAATACAAACGGCGGTGCACGGGTGGATTTAAGATCGGAAAACTTAAAACTGATGTCCGGAACTACTTCGACAAACTCAGTCTCGGTAAAGCACGGCTCGAATGCCGGCTCCTGCTCAGAAGCAAAAAGATTCAGGGTGGTCAGGAACTCGCAGACTAAGCAGTGAAGCCCCTCATGGTCAACATCAACAACAGTCTGATTTTCACTGAAATTATCCGGAACAATGACGGTATGATGATGCACGCTTGCAAGCAAAAGTGCCTGCAGGAAGATTGTCAATAACAGCGATGATATGATGCGTGCTTTCTTCATACGCCTGCAAAGATATATACAAAAAGCCCCCGCAGGATATCTGCAGGGGCCTTTCTATGATTAAAAAACTACAATTACAATGAAATCGTGTACATTGTTATTGAGTAAGGATCAACGTCCAGGGTAGCCTTGCTCTTGAGCTTGACGGTCTCAGTGGCGGGAGCAATGGGCTGTGCGTCAAAGCCGTTCTCATCATTGGGCTCACCCTTGATGACGGTCTTGGTTACGCTCTTGAATCCGCCAAAACGTGACAGGTCAATTGTAGCCTTGGCAGCGTTCTCGCCTGCATTGCAGACCTTGAGATAGAGCTTGCGTGCCTTGGTGTCAAGCACTACAGACTGACCCAGGAGGTTGTCATCGGCCCTGTCAAAGTTTACGCAGTCGCCGTAGAAGTAGTCACCGCTTGACTGACCGAACATCTGCTGAACGTAGTAACTGCAGGTCAGGAACGGGCGCTCGTTGTCAAAGTAGATCAGGTCGGGGTTCCAGTTGTTGGTGTTCTTGCGGGCAAAGAGCGGTGCGTATGATGTCATTACGACAACGTCGGCGTTACGCTCAACATGCAGCAGGTAGAGACCCTCAGCCAGAGCGTCGATGAGCTTCTTGTCCTTTGCGGCATACTCACCCAGGTAAACCTTGGTCTGGCGGTCGCGGGGATAATTGTCATACTGACGGCTGGTCAGGAAGTAGTTGCGCTGCTCGTAGTAGTGCTCGTCAAGGATGTCAACACCCAGTTCCGATGCAAACTTCCATCCCTCCTCATAGTCACCGTTGCCGGGGTGTGAACCGGGGCCTGCGGTACCTACAATCACGATTTCAGGATACTTGGCGCGAACCTGGTCATAGATGAACTTGAAGCGCTCCTCAAACTCGGGAGTGATCTTCTCCTCGTTTCCAAGACCCAGATACTTAAGGTTGAAAGGCTCGGGATGACCTGCATCGGCACGTACCTTACCCCACTTTGAATCGGCGGGACCGTTAGCCCACTCGATCAGGTCGAGAGCCTCATCGGCCCACTCCTGCATATCCTCCATGGGAATGGCGTCCTGAGCCTGTGTACGCATGTTCCAACCGCCGTTGGTACCCTGGCAGCTTACGCCGCAAGGCAGAATGGGCAGCGGCTCCATGCCTGCATCCTCGCAGAACTGGAAGTACTCAAAGAATCCCATCTCCATGCTCTGGTGGTATCCCCATGTATTCTTGATGCCGCGACGGGTCTCCTTGGGGCCGACAGTGGTCTTCCAGCGGTATGTATCCCAGAATCCGTCACCGCCGCCGTGTACTACGCAACCGCCCGGGAAACGCATGAACTTGGGGTTCAGGTCAACCAGCGCCTCAGCCAGATCCTTGCGCAGACCGTGGCCCTTGTAAGTATCCTGCGGGTAGAGAGATACCATATCGATATCCATCACGCCAGTGGTGAGTGCCAACAGCTGCAGTGATGCGTTGGGGCAATCCTGTGCTGCGGTCAGAGTGTACTCGTACTTCTTCCAGTCAGAACCTGAAACAGCGAATGTGGTATCGGCTATAACAGTGGCCTGAGCACGGAAACCGCGTCCCGGAACCATCAGCACGGCGCGAACCTCCTTGTCCTTGCCGTCAGGGTTGCGCAGGAACACTGAGAAGTCATACTTCTGGCCGCCCTTGAGCAGAATGCCGTCATAACCGTCGTTCTGAATACCGACGCCGGTCCAGCCGTTATAATCATAGTACATACCCACGCGCTCAATGTTCAGGCGCATGTAGTTGGGGTTGTTTGGATGTATGGGATCCTGCTGCTTGGGCTCGATGTAGCCCAGAGAGTGACCCGGACGGACTGAACGCCACGCGGTACCGGGGCCCCATCCGTCGCGCTCAGACGGACTGAACTCGAATGAACCGTTCTGAATCAGCTCGGCGCAGAGACCGCCATCGGCCGACATACTGATATCCTCAAAGAAGATACCTATCAATTCGTTACTGATTTTCTTGCCGCCGGCAGGTGCCTTGACGGGCTTAGCTGCTGTTGCGCACAGGGAAAAGGCAGCCAACACAGCCATTGAGATAAGTTTTCTGTTCATAAAAGATTAGTAAGATTTGCACAAAGATACAAAAAAGATGACAAAGGGGACGGTTCCGTTTGGCACGTTTGAAAAAAGCAAAAATCCCACCTGAGCATGGTGTAGCGCAGATGGGATCCTTTTTGTGCGTGCCAAACGGAACCGTCCCCTTTGTCATCAATTCTTGATGACGCCGAAGAGGATGGCAGCAACAAGAAGTGTAAAGAGGATGTTGAAGCCCTGGGCCGACAGGAACGCCTTGAGAGACTGGTTGTTCTCCTTGGCAAAAATCTGCTTGAAATTGGTCTCAAGGCCGATGCACACGAATGCGATTGAGAAGAAGATGTTCTGGAAGTTCTTGGCCAGGCTCTTGTACGCAATGCCATCGGCACTCTTTCCGGCAAAGAAGATGCTGAACACGATAGAAGCAATCACCATACCCACAACGAACTTTGGGAAACGCTCCCAGATAACCTTGCCCGAGGTCTTCTCAACGCCCTTGGTGCCGCGAAGCGACCAGTAAAGTGAGATAAAGAACGCAGCCACACCAATGAGCACGTTCTGTGAAGCCTTCACAATGACAGCGGTCTGCCCTGCCTCATCGCCCAGGATTCCGCCCGATGCAGCCACGGCAGCGGTGGTATCGATAGTACCGCCAATCCATGCGCCGGCCACCTGTGCCTGTGCCAGCTCATTTCCGGGGAAGAACAGCGGCAGCAGCCAGTTGCAGAGCAGCGGCATGATATAAAGCATCGGAATAGCCACAACCATAACCAGTGAAATCACGTATGACAGTTTCTTCTGGTCACCCTTGATGGTGCCGCAGGTAGCAATGGCGGCCGATACACCGCAGATACTAACAGAACTTGCCAGCATGGTAGCCATCTCGTCATCGACCTTGAACACCTTGCGTGAGATCCAGAAACCAAAGTACCATACACACAGAACCACGATCAGGGCCTGAGCCAGACCGTAAGCGCCGGACTTGAGCACCTCCTGATAAAGCACGGTGGCACCCAGGCAGACAATACCTATCTTGATGTAAAACTCACTCTGAATAGCGGGCTTGAGCCAATCGGGAACCTTGAAGAAATTGCTGATAATCAGGCCCAGAATGACCGCAAACAGCACAGCCTCAAGACCGTACTTCTTACAGAACGGAATGGTTGCCAGCGCCAGCGAAACCACTGTCAGCAAGCAAATTACAAGAAATGAAAAGAATATTCCCTTGAACGGCTTTCCCGTCAGCGCCTGCGCCAGATAAAGCAGAGCCAGCACAAACACGAATATGTAGACCGCGCCCAGCCAACCTTCCAGACTGCCCAAAGCACCGGCACTCTGACTGGCCAGGATTCCCGGAATCTTAAGACTGTTCATTGTATTAGGAAACAACACTGACAGAGCCAGCACGATAAATCCCAGAACGACAACTATCCACTCGTCGTTCACCAAAGCTTTTCTAGTTTTACTCATATGATTAATCGGTTATTAAATGCAAATCAACTCATTTTTACTCACACCGCAAAAAGAACGCTTCCTTTTTGTACCTTTGCCCGCATGAGCGCAGTAATCATCATCGAATCAATCATCATTGCGGTACTGGCAATCACGCTGGCGGTATTCATCGTGCTCTTTATCAGGCGCGACCGTGCCCTGCGCAAATACCTCTTCCACACTCAGCCCATCGCCTACAATAACAATGATGCCGATGTCAAACTCATAATGGCCCTCAAATCCAAGATGGCCGATGAGCGCCTCTTCACGGACAGCACCCTCACGCTCGACAAGGTAGCCAAACTGCTGGGCACCAACCGCTCCACCCTCTCCAAGGCCATCAACTCCGGCCTGGGAGTCAACTTCAACACCTTCCTGAACAGTTACCGCATCAAGGAGGCCATCAGGCTGCTCAGCGAGAACAGTGCCCAATCCTACAAGATGGAATCAATAGGTCAGATGTGCGGCTTCAACTCCCGCCAGGCCTTTCACCGCGCCTTCAAGAACGAGACCGGCATGAACATGCGCCAGTACGCAAAGAAGCTGAACAGTTAACCCAGATCCTTATTCGTCATAGCGCAGACGCAGGAATCGGACCAGACGTTCTCGGCGGTCTCAACCATATCAATGATCGTGTAGATAGGCAGGATTATGCCAAGAATGGCTACAGGAGCGCCTATTCCGGACATAAGAGAGAGCGTCAGGAAGAAGCAGCCCATTGGAACGCCCGCATTACCTATGGCCGATATCACCGAAATCAGAATCCAAAGCAGGATTGTCCCAAATGTGATGGGAGTTCCGCCGTTCTGCATCACAAACAATGACGTAACCAGGATGAACGCCGCGCAACCGTTCATGTTGATGGTGGTGCAGATGGGCAGCACAAAACGCGCCACCTCCTTGCGTACGCCCAGACGGTCCTCGGCCGATTCCATCGTCACGGGAAGCGTGGCGGCGCTGCTCTTGGTAAAGAGCGCCATCAGCACGGCCGGGCTCATGCGTCCCAGCACATGAACGGGGTTGAGTCCGCGAGCCAGCAGGAACAGCGGCAGCACTACAAAGAACTGTATGAAATTGCCGCCCAGAACCACCAGAACGTACTTTCCGATAGAGTCCGCAATGACGCCGGCCGATATCTGCGCCGATAACTGAGCCGAGAAAGCCACAATACCAAGGGGAAGAGTCCAGATAAGACCGCGGATAAGCAGGAACAGCAGATCCTGCAAACCGGTCAGTCCCTTGACCACAACCGCCTTGTTCTCAGAATCAGGCAGCTTTGACAAACCTATTCCCACAGCAAACGCCAGCACCAGAAGTGAAAGCACATTGCCCTCCAGGAAAGGACGTATAATGTTGTTGGGTACAACTCCAAGGATATGCTCCAGATAGCTCTCATGCGATGCAGTGTCCAGCACTGATGCATCTGAGCCCACAGAATCCAGAGGCAGATTGCCCGGGGCAATGATCACATAGAGCAGAGCGCCCACGGCAGCAGCCGCAAAGGTAGTCAGCAGCGTATAGGTAAGGGTCTTACCGAATATCCTGCCCGACCCCTTGGAGCCGAATGTGGCGAATGTAGTAATGACCGCCAGCACAATGGTAGGCACAGCAAGCAGCTGGAACAGCCTGGTGTAGACCGTAGCAATCACATTCATGACCTGATCCAGCACCTGAATACCCAAAACTCCAAGGACAGCACCCAGCACGAGTGCTCCTATCCAAATGACTATCTTCTTCATTTACAGTTCAATCGTTAAGTTCAGATATATGTTCCTACCCTTCTGCGGAATGTTGTTCCAGTCAGAATAGGCTGAGTATTTCCTGTCAAAAAGGTTCTCAACGCCGCCGCGCAGAGTGGCAGCCTTGAACCTGTAAGATGCCGACAAATTTACAATATTCCAGCCAGCGGTGAGAATCTCACCGTACTTGGCGGCGTAATTTGTCTGTCTGGCATTGCCGCGCAGTTCGACCTGAGCCTGCAGAGCGCCAAAACCATATTCAATTGAAGTGCGCCATGCCAGCGGTGAAATCAGCGGAAGTGATTCGGCCACATCATCACGGCCCAGACTGTAACTCAGTTTTCCGTTCCACGCCATACGACTGCTGATCTGCCAATCAGCAGTGACTGAAGCATTTGCAATAACGGCATGCTCCAGATTGCCGTAAACCTTAACGCCTTCGGCCCCGACAGTCATTGCCGAAAGCCTGCTGTCCAGATGGCCGATAATGTAGTCCTTAAAGAAGAACGCGTTCGCGTCCAGACCGATGCCAAAGTCCTGCGCAGAGAACTTGTAAGCACCGTTAACCTCAACCGCCGATTCATTGCCAAGGTGAGGATTGCCCATATAATCATACTGATCAAATGTATTGTTCAGATAGTATCCGTAAGCCTCGGTCACGGTGGGCGCACGACTGCCCCAGCCCGTTCCAATTGAAAATTGAGAATTGAGAATTGAAAATTGATATGATGCGGCTACTCGGCCTGTAGTCTGGTAATAGCGGTCGATCATCAAGGGGAAGAAAACCTTTTGACCGCGGTAGCCCTCCTCATTGTTAAGGCGCTGATTCTGCCATGCTATCTTGGCCGACAGTCGCAGCGACTGATTGGCTGTAATGTTCACGTTATCAGTCAGTGCCAGACCCGTGTTGAATGTGCCCACATCGGGCCAGGTAACCATATACATGGGTGCGGCACCGCCGGGATACATGGTCATGTCGGCAAACAGGCGGTTGTAGTAGAGGTCATAGTTGACCGCTACGTCATGCTGCATCTCTGCCAGGTCCAGTGAGGTGGTAGCCAGGCTGTAGAGACCTGCCGTCCAACTGTCGCCGGGCATATCCATGTGAATCTCAACATCCGGACGCGTTGTATCATCCATGATATGGATTATGTGATTGTAATAGGCCTTTGTCTCCCAGCCCACCCTTGCAAACTGGTGTTTGTAAGAGACGGAACTGATAAATCCCTGAGCCCGTGAGACATCCATATTCAAGGCCGGATAGCCCACATCGGTAGCCCTGTCAAATATCAGGGTAGCCTCCAGCACATCGGCCTCAGTAAGCCGCAGGCCTGCATTGGCAAACATATTGACCTTGCCGAACTGCGAGTAATTGAGCAGCTCGCCTCCGCCTACCCTGTAGCAGTCGGCCGAGCGGTAGAACAGTCCTGCGTTCAGATAGGTCCTGTAACCGCTGAATGCTGCATCGGCCCCGTACACCTGAAGGTGTCCGTTCCACTCGTGACCCGCCAGGATGTTGACATGTCGGGGATCGGCCTCAAAGCCTATCTTACGCAGTTTCAGGTCCAGACTGCCGCCTATGTTTCCGGTGGCCTGCGGATTGCCGTCAAGCCCCGAGTTGAGGCTGATGCTCTGCAGGTTGCCGCTCTCCACATAAGAGGTGACGGGATCCATCTTATCCGTGCAGGCATAGAATATCTTCATGCCGTCAATGGTTGTTGACAGCCTCTCTGTCTGCATGTTGTTCACTACGGGTTCCCATGCGTATGATCCGCGACGGACCAGATTGACGTTACGCAGTTCACCCAGATGTTCATCAATGCTGGCAGCCTGTCCCTTGACAGAGCGTTGTTTCGCTCTTCCGTCATAGGACACTATCAGCACTTCGTCAAGATTTTGAACCTTGTCGGGCGCCAACGAATCGGCCAACAGAACTGATGTCAAAAGGACAGTTTCCAGCATCTTGAAAAACACAAAACTTATGAATCTGTAAATAGATTCTTAAATAGTCACGTCAAAATAGAGTGAACTATATCCTTCGTCAAGGTCGTCACCACCGGCAACGACATTGCCCTGATTATCTTTCACTGTAAGGTGTATGCGCCATCTTCCGGTCATGGTCAGATTGACGGTACCCTGATAACTGCCGTCACCCTGAAGGCTCAGAGCCACGTTATCGGGCGATGTATGGTTACCCATGTCAGGCATACGCGGATCAATCTCCACAGAGAACTGCTCCTGGGCAAGACCGTAAGGTGTTGTTGCAGGGGTATTCTTCTTTGATACGTACGCGGTAATGGCATTCTTGCCGGTCTTCCAGTCTGTAGGGTTGACCAGTGATATGTAGTAAGTATTTTCACCAGCTTTGAATGACTTGACCCACTGCTGACCTGCAGGCAGAGCATCGACTGTTATAGCTGCCTCAGAGGTAGTTCCTGTGGAGCCAAGTATTGAGTAATCATACTTGAGCGTCCATGAACCGGCATCGCTTGTGGCCATTACGAATGATATCCAACCATGCTTGACAGCAAGATAGTTGTCGTTGAAACTCTCCACACCGGCACTTACTGGAGTGCTGTGTTTCATGTTCATCTTAACCATCAGCATGTGCGGTGTAATACCTGAGAATTCAAAGTTCTTGACATAGTTTCCGTTCTTCTTTTTGGTTACCACAAAATAGATGTCGTTGTATCCTACGTGGAAAGAACCGGTCTTTGAATAGGCATACACATTATACTTGCCGTCAATCTCTGTTGACAGATCTGGTATTATCTTAACAGTCTGAATGAACTTATAGACCTGAAGAGCCTCTTCGGCCGAGCAGCAGTCAATATCACCGTCAAATGTTACACCCGGGATCTCAATATCCACTTTTCCTAAATCATCATTTGAGTTGCAAGAGCTCAAAACTGCTCCAAACAAGGCAACTGCTACAATCTTAAAATACTTTCTAATATTCATGATATCATTCATTTAAGGTCAATCAATATCCAGGGTTCTGCGCAATGCCAAGGTCCTCGCCGCGGAGACCGGTGGGAATGGGCTGACGGTAGTGCTTGCCGCGAACGTTGTTGTACTTGGCCTTAAGGTGGTTGTGAACCTTCTCAAAGTAAGCCTTCTGATCGGCAGTGTATGTCTGCTTTGATTCCCAGTCATCAGCAAAGTGCTTGTAGGTTGAAACCTTCTTTACTGATGAAACGAGATCCTTCCAACGGTAGCTGTTAAGTACCGAGAACTGCTCGTATGTGAACTCATAGTCCCACTCACGCTTTATCTGATCAAATGTAGGAGCGGCAACAGTCTCAATACCTGCACGACGGCGCAGCTGGTTGAAAGGCTCGGCAGCCTCCTGGTTGCGGCCCAGCTGAACCAGAGCCTCGGCCTTGATAAGCAAAACCTCAGCATAACGGATCTCTATGCGGTCAACGGAGTTCTGTGTAATCTCCAGGTTCTCGGCATCCTCATAACTCTGATCAACACCCTTTCCGTTGATAGGAGTATAAATGGGTGAGTAATAGTGGTGAGTATTACCGGTCTCAGGATTGGTAAGTTCAACGAAATAGGTCTTGGCAAGACGCTTGTCATTAGGATACTCAGCCAGCCATGAGTCATAAACATCATCATCGGCAGCCTCAGTATGGTTCTGGGTATAACCCTCGCCATGCTCACCGTTCTGGAACGGGAATGTCCATGAGCAGTGTGTCTGGTGGTTGCCCTGTGCATCCTTCTTGTCTCCGTCATGAGCGATGGTGAACAGATGCTCGTTCTGACCCAGCTTGTTGCTCTCATAGTCACGTCCGTACAGCTTGCTGAAATCACTTGCAAGAGACAGCTTGCCGCTGTTGATTACACGGTCTGCATACTCGATGGCCTTCTCAAGACGGCTGTCGGTCTTGCTGAATTCAGGATCAGTCTGGGTATTTGCAATAGCTGCAACCTGGGCCGATGTCAGAGGATTGTCACCCCATACCAGATAGGTACGTGCCAGAAGTGCCTGAGCGGCCTGTTTTGAAGGAACACGGGGATCACCGCTGTAGTCAAGGAGCAGAGACTCGGCATCAGTAAAGTCTTTGATGATCTGGCCGAATACCACGTCAAAATCCTGACGCTCGGTGGTACTGCCGCCCTCCTCGGTGAATACAGGTACCTCACCCCACAGCTGTGTAAGCTTGAGGTAAGCCAGGGCACGCAGGAACTTGGCCTTACCGACAGCTGCGTTGTAACCGGCCTGTGATACCTTGCCGGCAGCAAGTGAGTTATTGATGGTGGTAATGGCTTCATTGGCCTGTACTATACCCAGGAACAGGTGGTTGAATATCTTAACCTGATACCAGGTATTGGCAACCTGCTCAAAACGGCTGTTCACAGGACCTGCCTCACTCTCCTCGCCCTCAAATGAGATGAGTTTGTTGGAGTTAAGTTCAATTATGAATGAGAATGATGATGAAAGCGGCTGCCAGTGGCTGTAAACACCGTTCACAAGTGAAAGTGCGCTTGCGTCGTCCTCAACGACATTCTCGTTTGTTACCTGATTGTCTATACCTTCATCGTCGTTTGTGCATGATACCAGAGCGACTGAGAGTATTGCTGACAGAGCAGCACTGAGTAAAAATCTCACTCTTCCATGATTGGAATGATTAGCAATGTTCTTTTTCATAGCTTTTGAATTATTGGTTTATTAAAATGAAATGTTAGTTCCGAATAAGATAGTACGGGCCGATGGGTACGCACCTGAGTCAGTACCGCTGCTGACCTCTGGATCATAGCCCTTGTAGCGGGTCAGCGTAAGCAGGTTCAGACCTGTAACGTAGATGTGTACGGTGGGGAAATCCTTGTCCAGCGGCAGCCTGTAGCTCACGGTCACGTTACGCAGTTTCAGATATGACGCATCCTGTACGTATCGGTCATCAATATATGAGAACGGACGCGGGTTTGATGCCAACGGCAGAGTGTTACCGCCGTTCTCAGGAGTCCATGAGTCATGCACGGTTGTGAGCACGTTATATGAATCACCCGTAAGTTCCAGACGGCGTCCCAGGGCGTTGTACACCTTGTTTCCGTAACTGCCTGAGAATGAAGCGGACAGGTCAAGATTACGCCATGAATACTTTGTCGAGAAACCGTATATGAACTTTGGCTGGACACTACCCAGTATCTGGCGGTCATTGCCGTCAATACGGCCGTTTCCATCATAATCTTCAAACTTAAGGTCACCGGCTTTAGGTGTAAGTCCGTTCACGGTAGGCAACTGGCTGACATCCTCATCCTTCTGCACAATTCCCTTGAACACCAGTCCGTAGAATGAGCCCAGAGGCTCGCCGCGACGCAGAATCTGCTGGTTGTCACTACCCTGAATGACATTATCGGTAACACCCATATCGGTTATCTCATTGTCATTATATGCAATGTTGGCCGATATGCTCCAACTCTTGCGCTTACGGCTTATCAGGTTCCAGTTAACTGACAACTCGACACCCTTGTTGACTACGTTACCCACATTCTGAAGCTGAGTGGATACCCCTGCCGAGAACCCCAACGGAACCACAAGCAGAAGATCACTGGTCTTCTTGAAGTAGACATCGGTCACAATACTGACCTTGTTATGCCACAGGCCCAAGTCAACACCTACATTGTAACTTGCAGTGGTCTCCCACCTGAGGTTGTCGTTGGCGGTGTTTTTCTTGGCGTAACTGCTGCTGCCGGCATATGAACCGGTGGCGTATGATGTTGTAAATGCGTAGTCGCTGATCTCCTGATTACCCACCAGACCGGCCGATGCACGCACCTTGAGGTAATCCAGGTCATAGGCGCTGCTCAGGAAATGCTCCTTCTCTGCATTCCATGAGAGACCAAGTGAAGGGAAATAACCCCAACGGTGACTCTTGGCAAAACGGCTGCTGTTATCGGCCCTGAAGGTAGCCGTAGCATTGTATCGGTCCAGATAAGAGTAGTTCACACGTGCCAGGAATGAGTTGAGTGAAGACTCGCTTATACCCGTGTTGGGAGTATAGATGTTGGAACCGTCACCAAGGTTGTACTGCTTGAGCGCCTCATTGGTATAGTGGTTGGTGCGTATGGACGAATAGGTCGAAGTCTGAGTCTGGCGTGTGTAGCCCACAAGAGCATCCAGGCTGTTACTGTCGTTAATGTCGATGGCATAAGAGGCGGTGTACTCCTGCTGCCAGACATCAGTCTGACGGTTACCCACACCACCGATACCCTGGGTAGCCAGACCGAGTGAGGTATATGCTCCTGAGAAATACTCCTGAGTCAGTTTCTCACTGTTCAGTCCGACCGAGGCCTTAAGCGTAAGGCCACCCAGGCGGTAGCTTGCCCATACATTACTCAAAAGATAGTTGTTTATGTTGTCAGCAACACTCTCCTCAAGGTCATAGACCGGATTGGCCGAGTGACTGCCGATAGCAAAATAGGCATACTCATACGGGTTGTTGAAGTTGTAGGAACCATCAGCATTATATACCGGGACCACAGGCGGCATGAGCAGAGCATACACAAAACTGTTTGTTATACCGGCCGAGTATGGTGAAGAGTTGAATATCTGACTCTCTGTGGTGGTCAGTCCGCTCTGCTTGGAACGGCCGAATGTCACGTTGAGGCCGAAGTTGAGACCCTTCTTGAGCTCCCACTCGGTATTCGTATGAAAGTTGTAACGCTCAAAGCCCGAGTTCAGGATAATGCCGTCCTGATCTGTGTAGTTGAATGAGAAGGCATAGCGGTTCTTCTGTGTACCTCCGGTTATACTCAACTCGTGAGTCTGCTGTACGGCATCACGCAGCACTGCATCCTGCCAGTCAGTACCCTGCCCCAGGGCAGCAATCTGCTCTTCGCTATAACCGCCCTTGTTGCCAAAGTAATCCTTCTGCAACCTAGCCCACTCGCTGGCGTCAAACAGATCAAGTTTCTTGCTGACACGGCTTACGCCAATGCTGTAGCCGTAATTGATGTTGCTGTTTTCCTGGCCCAGGCTGCCCTTCTTGGTGGTGATAAGAATCACACCGTTGGCTCCGCGTGAGCCGTAGATGGCAGTGGCCGATACGTCCTTGAGCACCTCGATGCTCTCAATATCATTGGGGTTGATGGTGGCAAGCGGGTTGAGTGAGCCTTCAATGGCTCCAAGACCCGTGCTGTTATTGGCCGCATCCTTGAAATAGATGAACCCGTCCACAACATAAAGGGGTTCGTTCGATGCGTTCACGGAGTTGCCGCCGCGTATGCGTATATGGCTCTCTGCACCCGGCTGACCGCTGCTGGCGGTAACGTTCAGGCCCGATACCTGTCCGCTCAGTGCTGCGTCAATGGTTGCCTGACGGCTGTTTTCCAGGATATCGGCACTGACGGTGGTCACGCTTCCGGTAAGCTGTGTGCGTTTCTGTGTGCCGTAGCCTATGATCACAACCTCCGACAGGGTGTTCACCTCCTCAGTCAGCTGAATGTCTATAGGCTCTGAATCATCATATACGTCAATCTCTTCAGTGCGGTAACCAATGTACTCTACACTGAGTGTCAGAGGCAGGCTCTGCTTGGTCTCCAAGCGGAAGTTGCCATCCAGGTCAGTTGCGGTACCGGTACCCTTGGCCGATGTCACTACCACCTGCGCTCCTATCAGGGGCTCATCGGTGGCTGCATCGGTAATGCGGCCTGTCAGTACTGCCTGTGCCTGGGCTGCAAGCACGACAAAAAGAAGTACAGATGTAAGAATTATCTTTTTCATAAGTACAGTAATCTCCAAGGGACGGGATTTAAAGTGGATCCCGCTCCTTCAGTTTTGTGTTTTCTAAATAATGGGTAAAGTGCTAGTTCTGAGCGAGTTCCCTATTTGATATGCGCTGCATCTGTGCCATCAGTTCACCCTGCGGTAATGTGAGCAGTCCGTAGCGGTGAAGCTCATCGGCCCCTGCTGTCAGGACCCAACATACAAAGTCGTTGATGACGCGGTTGGTCTGGTCATAGGTGAATCCGACTGTGCCTACGGGAATCTCATCGTAGGTCTGCTCCTCAAGGAGGCCGATGATGGCATCCAGATTGGCGGCATCAAGCACCTGACGGCCCTGCTTGTCTAGATCAAGCGGAAGCAGTGTCAGGGATGATCCGGGAGTGCGGCTTTCAAGGTCAAAGATGTTTGACAGGTAGTTTACGGTTACGCCCAGGGGATCGCGGCTGATGGCTGCGGTAAGGTATGCGTCATCACCCGATATCTTCTTGCCTTTGTAATCGGCCACCGCCTCATTAAGATAGGAGGCGTAAACGCGTGAGGCTGAGAACTGGCTGTTTCCGGTGTAGATGTGAACCTTCTGCTCAGCCTTGGTCTGATCCTCGTCTTCATCGCTTACAAAGAAGAGTGAACGGAGCTTGCGGGCGTTGAGGCGGCGTGAAGCGGTCAGCTTGGCGGCCTCTGATCCCTGAACGGTTACGGGCAGGACTGCGTAGCGTGCAAAGTTCACGGCCTGCTCATCGGTTGTAAGGGAAAGGATGTTCCGGGCATCCTGTGTTTTTGCAGATATGAACTGGAATTCTACCTGTGAATGGCTTTCATGGTACTCTCTGGCAAGGTCCTCTACCAGGGGGCGTGCAAATTCAGGTACTCTCAGTGAGATGGTATTGATCTCCTGTGCATTGGCATTAAGACCTAACAAAAGGGCAATGGTGTAAACGATCTTCTTCATATTGTACGGGCTATTTAAGTCTTGTTGTTTTTGATTTCCGGTGCAAAGTTCGGTCAAATAGTATCTCATTCCAACAAAACTAAAATGATTGGAAAAGGATGTATGTTTATCTGGATTTTAGCAGAATAAAAATGGCTAAAACGCCCCCGATTCGTTTATTTGGTAGAATAATCTTCTATTGCCTTGGTCAGTCTTTCCAAAGCGGCCTTCAGGATGGCCCTGGGAGCGCCCACATTAAGGCGCATGAATCCCTCTCCGCCAGGGCCGAATGTCTCGCCGTCATTCAGCGCCAAACGTGCCTTGTTCACAAAGAGGTCTATCAGTCCCTTGTGGTCCAGACCCATTTCACGGCAGTCAAGCCATACCAGGAATGTGGCCTGTGGGCGCAGCGGTCTGATGGAGGGGATATTGGCCTTGAAGTAATCCTCGACGAAGCGTACGTTATCCTCTATATAACTTATGAGCTGACGGCGCCACTCCTCACCCTTCTGGAATGCGGCGATGAGCGCTATCGTTGAGAATATGGGCGGCTCATTGAACTCGTTTGCCTCAAGCCACTTGAAGAAGCGGCGGCGCAGGGTGTCGTTGGGCACGATTGCGTATGAGTTCACAATGCCGGCGGTGTTGAATGTCTTTGAGGGCGCACCGAATGTGATGCTTATCTGAGCTGCCTTGTCGCTTACGGTTGCAAACGGGATATGCTTGTTACCGAACAATGCCAGGTCGCAGTGGATCTCATCACTTATCACAATGATGTTGCGCTCGTAGCAGAAATCGGCCAGACGTACCAGTGTCTCACGGCTCCAGCATATTCCTGCTGGGTTGTGCGGGTTGCTCAGAATAAGCAGACGGCACTTGTCATCGGCCACACTGGCCAGATGGTCAAAGTCAATCTCATAACTGCCCCCTTCCACCCTTTTCAAAGGATTGAATACAACCTCACGCTCGTTACCCTGCGGGGTAAGACGGAACGGGAAGTAGACGGGCGGCTGTATGATGACCTTCTCATCGGGCTTTACGAATACGTTCACCACAGATCCCACACCCTTCATCACGCCGGGTATGAAGGTAATCCACTCCGTGTCAACCTTCCAGCCGTGATGATCCTCAATCCACTTTGCAATGGTTGTCCAGAGCTCATCGGGCGTAGCGGTATAACCGAACAGGGAGTGCTCCAGACGCTTGCGCAGGGCATCTGTTATGAAATCAGGGGTCTCAAAATCCAGGTCGGCAACCCAAAGCGGAATCAGGTCATCGCGGCCGTAACGTTCCTTGAGCACGCTGTACTTGAGGGCGTTGGTACCCGAACGGTCTATTATCTTGTCAAAATCGTATTTCATAGTTCTATTGTTTTAATGTTCAAGAGCCTGACGGATATCGGCCAGAATGTCCTCGGGATCCTCAAGACCCACAGAGAGGCGTATCGTGGTGTCATTCACGTCCATATCCTTGAGCTGCTGCTCCGTAAAGTTACCGAATATTGTTGAAGCCGGATGTATTGCAAGCGTCCTGTTATCAAACAGGTTGGTTGCCCTGTGTACCAGATTCAGGCTGTTTATAAACCTGAAACAGGCCTCCTTTGATGCCAGGTCAATGGTTACCATGGCACCCGATGTTGGTCCGAACTGCCTGCGGGCCAGTTCATAGTAAGGATTGTCTTCAAGGCCGATATACGTGACGCGCTCTATTCCCTTTATGCCGCGCAATCCGCGAGCAACATGCAGGGCATTGGATGCCTGACGCTGGTATCGGACATTGAGGGTCTCCAGACCCAGGGTCTGCTGATAGGCTGAGTAAGGGTTCATGTAAGCGCCTATATTAAACAGAAGATCGCCCTTGATGCGCTGGTTGAAATCCGGGAATCTTCCGTAATCCAGAACCAGGCCGCCGAGCGATGTTCCGCCTCCTGAGAGGTATTTGGTGCTTGAAAGGACCTCTATGTCAACCCCCAGGTCCTTGAGGTGTGTCTCCGTGAACGGTATTACTGTAGAGTCTGCAATCAACGGTATGTTCCTTTTACGTGCTATGGCTGACAGGGCCTGCAGATCGGCCACCTCCAGCTGCGGGTTCGTTACAATCTCCAGGTATATACAACAGGAGTCATCGTCAACGGCGCTCTCCACCTCATCAGTATCGGTCAGGTCACAGAGTTTTGCTCCTACCCCGAAGTTCCGGAGTGTGGTTGTAATGAGTGACAGAGTGTTGCCGAACAGATGACGTGACGTCACAATGTTCTTACCCTGGGCCGATACCGCCAGCAGGGTATTGCTGATGGCGGCCATTCCTGAGTTGAAAGCACTTACATGGGCTGCACCGCTCAGGCGCTGTACCCTGTGCTCCAGGTTATTCACGGTAGGATTTTCCACGCGGGCGTAGTCAGGACCTTTTATGCGGCCGGTAAATACGTCGGCCATATGCTGTGCATCGGCAAACTCAAAGGATACATTGGTGTACAATGGTACTGATAATGAACCGTACGCATCGGGGCGTACAAACGGGGTGTCAATGGCAATTGTCTGTTTATTCATAGGACTGTTTTTGTTTTTCGGCGCAAAGGTCGCCACAATAGCACCACATTCCAAGCACCATTCAAAATGCGGAAGAAAAGACAACAGCATCATTTGCGCGGCAGAATAAAGACTAAGAAAAAACATCGGATAACGGCCGATAATAGAATCAGATTCTATTGACACGGCATACCGCAGGTGCTTTTTCTACATTTATAAATCTATTAGGTATATTATTATATAGGCTATAAATTCGCAATCGAAATTAAACTGTTGTCTCATGCCCAACCCGTACGAAATAGACATAGAACAGGTCATCAGGAGCCGGTTTCCCAAGGCGCCGCGACTGCTCACCAGGTTCATCCGCAGGCTTATCCATCAGGATTTCCTGAACGGATTCTTCCGTCAGGGATTTACCGGCATAGAGTTATGCCATGAGGCGCTCAAGTACCTCAATATCAGGATTCAGGTTGAGGGCACAATACCGCAGGGCGGCCCCTACACGTTCGTGTCCAACCATCCGCTGGGAGGCATTGACGGTCTGGCGCTGCTTGACCTGATAGGCTCCGACGGCAGGGACGTGAAACTTCTGGGCAATGATTTCCTGGCCGCCATCAAGGGCCTTGCACCTATGATAGTCCCCATCAGCAAGGTGGGCATGCAGAGCCGATCGCTAAAGTCCAACATAGACCAGGCGTTCGGCAGCGATGTGAATATGCTGGTTTGTCCCGCGGGCCAGGTCTCAAGAAAGACCGGCGGAGTGATACAGGACCGGAAATGGGCCAAGACATTCCTTCAGAAAAGTATAGAAACCCGGCGTGACATAGTTCCAATGCACTTTATCGGTGAGAATTCACGCAGGTTCTACCGCATCGGCCGTATGGAGCAGTTTTTTCACCTGCGCTTTCCTTTAGGCATGCTGTTTCTGCCCGATGAGATGTACCGCGCTCAGGGCAGCACATACCGCGTTATCATCGGCCAACCGATTTCTTACAAGACTTTTGATTCATCCAAGTCCCTTAATGACTGGGCACAGGATATCCGCAAAACCGTTTACGAATTATGAAAAAGATCATTCCCCCGGTTGACGTTGCCATTCTCAAGTCACAACTCAAGCAGGAGTATTTCCTGCGTACCACAAACCACGGAAACAATCAGATTTACGTAGTTGACAACACCAATGCGCCCGATGTGCTGCGTGAGATTGGCCGTCTGCGTGAGGAGGCTTTCCGCGCCGGCGGCGGTGGCACCGGTCAGGAGCTTGACCTGGACCGATTTGACACCGATCCCGCATACGGTTACAAGCAGCTGGTGCTCTGGGACCCGGAGGCCGAGCGTATTATTGGCGGTTACCGATACGCGCTCTGCAACAACATTGTCTATGACCGTTTCGGACAGCCCCTGCTCACCTCATCACATATGTTCCAGTTTTCCAAGAAGTTCATAAACAAGGAGTTGCAGCATACAATTGAGTTGGGCCGTTCTTTCGTAACGCTCGATTATCAGAGTTCCAAGGGCGGTGCCAAGAGCATCTTTGCACTGGACAATCTGTTCGACGGACTGGGCGCTCTCATGGTCATGTACAAGAGCAGCATGAAGTATTTCTTTGGCAAAATGACCATCTACAGCCAGTACCCCACCCAGGCGCGTGAGATGATCCAGGTGTTCCTGAGCAAGTGGTTCGGCGCGGCAAACCTGCGTCGTGTCAGACTGCGCAAGCCTGTTCGCGTAAAAAGACCCGGCAAGTACATCAGGAAACTCACTGGCAAGACTTACAAGGATGATTACCGCAACCTCAAGGCATATGTCTCAAGCTTCGGCGTGAGCATCCCGCCGCTGGTTAACTCCTACATGAACCTGTCGCCCAAGATGCAGTACTTTGGCACCGGACTGAACGACGAGTTCGGTGACGTGCTTGACTCCGGCATCATGATTCCCTTCAAATACATTGCCGAGGACAAGATCCGCCGCCACATCGACACCGTCAAGCCCGGTCCCCTGGCCAAGCTCCGCTTCCTGCTCCGCCGCAAGATCTGACCCAGAGCCATTGGCCCGATTCATGGGCGAGTAAGCTTCATCACTTTTACCGGGCGTTCATCACCGCGGTAAAGGTGGCTGCACCAGTTGATTTCACCTGTGTCCTTGAAGCCGCACTTCTCAATAACGCGGCCCGATGCGGGATTATCTACAAAGAAATCACACCAGAGGGTCTCAAATCCCTTGACATTGAAGCAGTAGTCAACCATAAACCGGGCGGCCTCAGTACAGAGCCCCCGGTTCCAATATGGTTTGCCAATCCAGTAACCCAGTTCAGCATCATTCTCCCCTATCTTTATGTTGCTCTCACCGTACGGGTAATAGCCGATACAGCCTATAGCCTCACCGGTCTCCTTAAGCTCCAGAGCCCAGGTATGGTCATTGCTGAATATCTTACGGATCACCTCCAGGCTATCCTCCACACTCTGATGCTGAGGCCAGCCGGCGCGCGGTCCTACATCGGGATCGCTGGCATATTTGAAAAGCGCCTCAGCATCACTCTCACGCCACGGGCGCAGTATAAGTCTTTCTGTCTCCATCATTGATACTTTCCACTCAAAATTCTATTTCGTATGCTCTTGACCGCGGGTTTGTAGTACTCTATCTCCATCCCCTCCAGAATACGCTTCAGCTCTGCCATCAGTTCGGGATAGAACGTACTGATGCGGTAAGCAATCTTTATACAGATGGCCTGAATGCCCGGCAGCTCCTCAACATCCACAGCATGCTCCAGACAGAAATCATAGAGGTCAGAACGCAGATCCTCCTCCTTCATCTCAAGCATATCAACCACATTGAGCGACAACCTGCGGACCGATGAGCTGTCAGTCTTAAGCGCCTGGTCAATAAGTTCGTCCAACATGGGCTGCAACTGTGCAATCTCCTTATCGGTAGCCTTGGTAAGCGTCCACAAGGCGTTTCTGGAGACACGGTGGTCAACATCAAACGCAAACTGCCGCGCAAACCCAATGAAATCCCCGCTATTGCGCACCTCACGGTACACCGCCTGTGCATCGGCCTCACCCTGTACGGAACGTATTATGTCACTTGTCAAAATCATACGGTCATTATCGAAGGAAAACAAAGGTAGCAAAATTATTGGTATCTTTGCGCTATGGAATCCGTCTCTAAATCCATCTTTTCACATCAGTTTCTTCCTGTAAAAGGCATTGTCAACGCCCGTGATCTGGGCGGTTACACCATGCTTGACGGACGTGTGCTCCGTGACGGGGTTCTCCTAAGGGCCGCCCATCTGGCCGATGCCACCGACGAGGACCTGAAATGGCTGTCAGAGCTACCTGTAGCCAAGGTTATCGATTTCCGCAAAGAGAAAGAGAAGCAGGGCAAGACAGACCGCATCATCCCCGGAGCCGAGTACGTGATACTTCCCATTGACGCCAGCGGAGGCGCCATGGAAAATGCTTCAGAGAAAGACAAGAAGAAATTCACAGGCCACAAGAACTTTGACATCAAGAAGATAATCGTGGCTGCAGCCTTCAACGAGATGGCACAAAAGATGGTGCAGCGGATGTATCCCACGCTGTTGTCTGACCCCGATTGTCAGGCACAGTTCGTAGAGTTTTTCCGTCTTATACTGGCAACCCCGAACGGTGCCGTGCTCTATCATTGCACCCAGGGAAAAGACCGTACCGGAATAGCATCGGCCCTACTCCTGGCAGCACTGGGAGCCAGCCGCGAGACCATCATAGCTGATTTTGACGCCACCAACAAGGTCTATGAGAAGGACGTCCGCAAATACATTCGTCGCGTAAGATTCTTGGGCGGAAAAGAGACTGAAATAGGCGTTGTAAAAGCCTTCCTGGGCTGCAGCACCGAAAACTTCATCAAGGCGCTGGACACAATTGAAACCCAATACGGTTCCCTGGAATCCTACCTGAAAGGTCCGATAGGCCTAACCGATGACGATCTCCGCACACTGCAGAACCGCTACCTGAAATAAATCCTCACTTCTTAAGCCTCAAACTCTTTAGGTTTTCAAGCGCGGCGGGGTTATGAGTATGGATTGCACCTACGGTTGGACATTTATCCAATTCGGGGCAATCCGCACAGGTGGTTACTCCACGCTTCAAAGCACACTGACGGACCTGACACAACTGGTCACAGAAGAATGTCTTACGGCCACATGCGCGGCAACCGTCGCAGTTGATATGCTCCGGAAGTATAGACGCATTGTTAAGTTCTGCCCACAGTTTGGCGGTCTTTATACGCAGTTCCTGGTTATCAGTCTGTGTTGCTATGTAGGCATCGCACTTGGAACAATCCAAGCCACAAATTGCAATCATTTTTTCCATCTCTCTTCTAATCTGATATTCATATCTTCTTGATTGCCTTGCGGCACTTACATTTGTCCTTTTCAGAGAGCTCGGGATGCCATACGGTACCACCCCGCTCTATTGTTGCTACAATCTTGAAACCGGCATAGTGACAGATCTCACGCATGGCGCGGATTGCCCCGTGGGACTGGTTGAACCATACGTTCCAGGGATACGGCGTTGTGCAGGTGCTCAGCAGAATACACTTCTTTCCCTTGAGCAGAGGCTCCGGGAAACGGGGCGTATCGCGCATCATTCCATATACCATACGGTCAAACAGCAGTTTCATCTGTCCGGGTATGTTGCCCCAGTAACACGGCGCACCCATGATTATGGCATCGGCCTCCTGGAGCTTGGCAATCATGCGTTGTGAGTCATCCTCACCCAGCACGCATTTGTTCTTGGTGCGGCACACCATACAACCTATACAGGGCTTTACGCTCAGGTCATTGGTATATACCAATTCAACGCTGTCACCCCTGTTCTCCGCCTCAACACGCATAATGTCAAGCATCTGCGATATGAGCCCCTTCTTCTTGGGGCTGCCGTTTATGATCAGGATATTCATCTTTGTTCTCTCTTTATGCAGATCAAAGCCGTAGCGGCCTCAATCAGACCAAATATAAAGTAGATGTTGCTCATATAGTTGAATCCCCAGGCCCACCATTCAAGTACAATCCAAAGCATCAGAATAATGCCGCAAACCATAGTAGCCCGGAGTGCGGATTCCTTTTTCTTGAACAGCAGATATGCTGCATAAAACTGGGTTATACCGTTCACAGCCAGCAGTACAAAGCCTGACGGAATAAAGTTCCTGAGCAACGGCTCAAAGATAGGCATCTTGTCACGCAACATCTCCAGCAGCGATTGCATACCGAATATCATCCCCACCGGGTCATACCACATCATAACGGCGCCAACAACAGCACCTATCCCTATAAACAGGGTCCAAAACTTAAGTGAACCACAAACTATATTCTTACCCATATATAAATCTTAAACACGGGATAGACGATGAACACAGCATCTTGTTATCAGAATCTGCGTGAATGTTTGCAATACTCCTCATACTCGCTGCCAAAATCGCGGCGCAGGCGCTTCTCCTCGCTCAGAACCTGTACGAACATGATGCAAAAGAATACTACCCAAACCACAACCGCCTGCCAGCTCCAAAGCCATACGGCAGCACCGGCCAGATAAGTGAGTGTACCCGTGAGCATTGGGTTACGGTTAATCCTGTAAGGACCAGCCACCATAAGATGCTGTGTGCGCGGAGCAACCTCATGACCGAAAGCGTCCATGGGATTACCCTTACCCTGACGCTTCATGTAAACAATTGTCCACACGCTGAGCGACAGTCCACCAATCATCAGAACACCGGTAATAGAAGCGCGTAAAGCACCTATGTGCTCCAAAGCCGGCATACCAGTAGCAAGCCACATCACCGCGGGCATCAGCCCAACAAACAACACACCTCCGAGCACGTAGCCCAATATTTCTCGTAAAAGTTTCATATTTTTATATCCAGTCTTTCCAAAATCTCCTTGTACTGATCCTGTGCGGTAAGACAGGTGTCAGTAAGATAACCGTTAATGTGTCCCCACTCGTTGAGCCCACGATAGTAGAACATCTTGAGTTCATCGGTAATGATAAAAGGAACAATTCCGTTGGCCAGACACTCCTTGAACATCACTAATCGGCCCACTCTTCCGTTACCATCCTGAAACGGATGAATACGCTCAAAACGTACATGAAAGTCC
>CADBXO010000007.1 GCA_902798685.1 uncultured Bacteroidales bacterium | reverse complement strand
TCATCGAGAAGCTTCATGTATTTTAGCTTCTCCTCAAACGAATGATGTCTATACATTTTTACCCCTTTGTTGGTGTCCAACTTTTTGGGGTCACATCAAAAAGGAGCCAAAGAGAACCGTCCCCAGTGTCACCACCTTATCTACACACCCCCAACGGAGTCTATTTATCAATCTTTCTGATAAGCGTGAGGTCGCCACTTGACAGGGCCTCAAAGTTGGCCTCAATCTTCTCGATGTCCCAATCCCACCATTTCAGATCCAGCAGATAAGCAATGAGTTCGTCATCAAAACGCTTCCTTACCACCCGGCAAGGGTTGCCTACTGCAACCGTATAAGGAGGAATGTCCTTGGCCACAACAGAGTTTGTTCCGATGATGGCGCCGTCACCGATGTGAACACCTGGCATAATAGTCACATTCTGCCCAATCCAGACATCATTACCCACAACAGTATCGCCCTTCAGGGGAAGCTCATCCTTGACTGGAGCAATAGCAGAACCCCAATCACCGCCTATTACATAGAATGGGTAAGTGGTCACGCCGTCCATCCGATGGTTGGCACCATTCATCACAAACTCTACACCTTTTGCGATGGCGCAGAACTTACCGATAATCAGCCGGTCGCCGATGAAATCGTAGAAGTGTGTAACGTGCTTCTCAAACTGGTCTGCACCATCCACATCGTCGTAGTAAGTGTAATCTCCGATGATGATACGCGGATTCTTCACTACATTCTTGATGAAGCAGAGGCTTGGAATCTTAGGATTCGGGAAAGCCGCATTAGGGTCAGGCCTGTTCGTAATCTTATTCATGATGACATATCGCTAGTTGCAGAAGCAAATATACTGAAAATCCCAGACCTCCACCCATACAATAGTAAAAGCCGATATCCCATGACAATGGGGACGGTTGACTTTGTCGAGCTAAACCTTCTCTTTGTCACCAAAAGTGGCCAAAGAGAACCGTCCCCAATGTCACCCATTGTCAACTGGATCAGAACATCCAGTTTACTTTCTTGTCAGGATACTTTGCGATGATTTCCTTTACTTTCTTAAGGTTTTCATCCGATTTGGGAACCTGAATGAATTTCCTTTTGCCATTGAACAGGTCTTTGATGTCCGATTCCAGGCTTTCTGCAGTTGAATGGTCGGTTGCTTCACCTTTCAGATACATCACCACATACTGCTCAGACGCCGCTTTATCCATGGTGTCAATGAAAATCCAGGTGGGTCGTTCGAGAGTGGTTTCAACGGAGTGTAAACGGAAATTTACGGGTAAGGTGTATCTGGTGCGTACTGGTTTGCCCCTGACCGTGCCGGGTTTCCAGTTAGGCATCGAAGAGATCAACCTGACAGCCTCGGCGTCAAGAGAAGGGTGAACACTCTTTACGACCTCAGGTTCTTCAATTGCACCATCCTTGTTGATGATGAACGTTACCAGCACGCGGCCAACAATATTTTGCTCCCGGGCATCGGCCGGATATTTTATGTTCTTACGCATGAATTCCAGAAGACCTTCAACTCCACCGGGGAACTCCGGATCATCCATTGTTTCAAATTGAAGTTCCTCACCGACATAGGGAAAGATCTGAGGTCCGATTGTATCTAGGGAGGCGGGAGGCTCCTCATAACGTATATCGAGCAACTCTTTCTTTCTGAGAATCGTTTTGATTTCATCTATGGTCTGAGTTGGTGCATCCGGCCATATCACAAGCGTTACTCTCTGAACGCGCTCTTTGACGATATCTGAATTATCCAGATAATCTCCAACCTCGTTAAGCTGCAATCGGCTTGGCTCATTGGCGGCTAAGCACTCGTCAATACCGTTATCGCTGTGCCATTTCAGTTTTTGTCCACCGATTTTATCGCCCTGGATTATTATACGGAATTCATTGTAATCGTACGAATCGGTTCCGATTGTTAATTCGGTACGGGCAAACAGGACAGATGTCATTCCCAAAAGGGGAATCAGAATCAGAAGCCATATGAGGCGTCTCTTCTTGGTTTGATTCTTGTTCAACATAATAATTCTCTTTTTGATGTTTAGGTTAAAGGAACTGGCAAGCGCATAGGCCTCTGCGCCGACGGTTCTCATTATCAACAGTTTCTGATAATCACTGTTGCGGATGCCGTAACGATTGATCACTTCATTATCGGCTTCATATTCGTGTACTATCTTTATCTCCTGGAGTACGAGCCAGCACACCGGATTTACAATGGTGCAGGCCAGCAGAAATACCAGATCAACGGAATGCAGCAGCCTTACATGGGAATATTCGTGCCGCAGACCTGCACGGCGGGCAAAACCGCTTTCTGTATCGGATATGACGATGTTGTTCATCCAACTGAACGGGCCGAAATCCTCGTCGTGCGTAACCAGCCAGACAGAGCGGCTTATGCGACGGCGGTTCTTTCCGCGCAGGAACCGTCTTGCTCTGATGATGCTGCGGGTCCAACCTGTCAGAAGCATAATCACGTAAGCGGAATACATGCATACCAGGATTACCGCCCAAAGACTGGTCCGATGGGTGGGTAGGGGCATATCGGCCATTACGGAATCATCGGGTTCTTCCAAGAATGTGAATGTCCCTGTCAGTTCCTGGGCAAACTCCATTCGTTCAATTGCCATTTCGCTTACAACAGGTGTCTTTTCAGGTATGGTAATTTGCACAAGGGGGAGAAGGGCCGAGAGTACTGTGGCTCCCAGCAGGTAAAACCGGTTGAAGCGGTAGAATGTGGTTCCGCTGAATACTGCCTTGTAGATGGTCAGCAGCACTATCAGGGCAAACGCCCATTCCATTATGTAAAGGACTATACTACCCATAATGATTCTTTTGGTGACAAAGAGAAGGTTTAGCTCGACGAAGTCAACCGTCCCCTGTGGCTCACTGGTAACTTTCTTGAACAACGTTCAGGAGCAATCTGTGACGGATTGTCTCCTTCAAATCAGAAACATCTCCCATCCAGACATCGGGCTGGATTGAAAGGCGGGCATAGCGGATCTTCAATCCGTCTGCAATGGCCTCGTCAATATACTTATCAAGGTCCTCCAAACGCATTTTCTTAGGCTCCGTCTCGCTTTTGAAACTATCATTGCCGTTTTTATTATCAAACAATACGGTCGATACATTTAACCAGGCGGGATTACCGTCAACTCTGATGCGCAGATCCTTAATGACTTTATTGTTCTTGGCCATATCCGGATGGATGGCAGCAGAACTTATTTTTTTTATGATGAGATTACCTTGACCATCATATGATTTGGGCTGAGCTTCGCTTATTTTCATTGCATACATAGCACGGGCAAACTTCTGCTCACTATCAGTGCATTGGTCATAAAGTTTTCCAAATTTGCTCAGGCAGAGTTCATCGCGTATCTCATTATATGCTTTCTGCAACTCATATCTTACATCACTCCATACACCTGCAGAGGAACTGCGGTCATACTGTAATGAGAATACATGTTTTATGGTTGTCTTGACTCTTCCATATCCTTCAATGTCATAATCCTCTATCTGGGGGAGTCTGCTGTCATTATCAGGATTCTTAATGAACTGCTTGGCCAGGTCTTTGATTTCGTCAACGGTAACTACTCTTGCCAACACTCCGTTCTTTACATAAATCTCATCATTTTTATTAATCAGTATTGACATGAGATTCCTTTGGCGAATGCGCATCACATTTTCATTGTCATTGTCATGATCGGTTGCCACTTCATCATCTTCTATAACACTTATGTATTGCGGAGGTGGTGGCATCGTGGAACCGATAGGCTCAGGTATCCTGAAGGACATTTCAACTTTACCCGATGTGAAACGTAAATCGTCATCGAGGTTAATGGCCTTTTCCGTGCGGGCAAACAGGACAGATGTCATTCCCAGCAGGGGAATCAGGAGCAGAAGCCACATGAGGCGCCTGCGCTGGGTTTTCTTCTTGTTCATCATAATAATTCTCTTTTTAATGTTTAGGTTAAAAGAACTGGCAAGCGCATAGGCCTCTGCACCGACAGTTCGCATTATCAACAGTTTCTGATAGTCACTGTTGCGGATGCCGTAACGGTTGATCACTTCATTATCGGCCTCATATTCGTGTACTATCTTTATCTCCTGGAGTACAAGCCAGCATGCCGGATTAAATACGGTGCAGGCCAGCAGAAATACCAGATCAACGGAATGAAGCAGTCTGATATGGGAAAACTCGTGACGCAGGCTTGCATGACGGGCAAAACCGCTCTCCGTATCTGAAATCACAATGTAATTCATCCAACTGAACGGGCCGAAGACCTCGTCGTGCGTAACCAGCCAGACGGTGCGGCTCAGGCGGCGGCGCGGCTTGCCGTGCAGGAATCGTGCGGCGCGGATGACGCTTCGGACCCAACCGACCATCAGCATAATTACATATCCTGAGTACAGGCATACCAGAATCACTGCCCATAGGCTGGAACTCCTTACCGGCTGTACGGGTTCATCGGCCACTATCGGTGTGATATCGGCCGATATGGGATCGTCCATCAGGATGAATGTGCCTGAAAGTTCCTGGGCGAACTCGGTCTCATGGATGGAGATGTTGCTTACCAGAGGAGTGCTTTCAGGAAAAGTAAAGTGAACAAGGGGGAGAAGGGCCGAGAGCACTGTTGCTCCCAGCAGGTAAAACCGGTTGAAGCGGTAGAATGTGGTTGTGCTGAATGCTGCCTTATAGATGATAAGGAGCACTGTCAGGGCAAACGCCCATTCCAATATGTAAAGGACTATGCTACCCATAATGGTTCTTATTTTGCGTTCTCAGCCATGCGGATAAGCTCCTTAAGCTCATCGATGCTCACCTCCTGCTGTTGGACAAGGCGGGAAATGAAATCGGTGTATGAGCCGTTGAAGAATCGGGCCACGCTCTCTTTGTTCATCTTTTCAAAGTAGGTGTCACGGTCAAACGCGGCCTCGTAGAGGAAGAACCTTGCTCCCAGCTCGCGGTGCTTGATCATACCGCTAACCTCAAGACGGCGCACGAATGTGGTGAGCGTGTTGAAGTTGGGCTGGGGCTCGGGCATATGATCCAAAAGCTCTCTCATGGACAGCGCTCCGTTATCCCAGAGCACGTTCATGATTGCAAGTTCCTTATCGGTCAGTTTCTTCATATATAATGTTTTGTTTCAGGTTTCCACCACAAATAAATTACATTTTGTAAAAACAACAAAACATTTTGACAATTATTTATACTTATATTGTAAAAATAAACATACAGTGCCATTGGGGACGGTGACGAATTCATCCATGAGGAGTGGGGGATTCTGAACGGTGACTGGTACCGCAAGGATATTTCCGCTATCCGTCGTAACGGCTGGGACAACTGGGAGTCACTCTCTCAGTGGGCCTACGAGGGCGGTAAGGAAGAGGGTTTCTATAACCTGGAGGAGCGCAGCGAGGAGTGGCTGGATTCACTCAGGGCTCATCTGCCCAGCATGAAGCGCATCAACGTGCTGGTTTCACACGATTATATGGTTACTCCTATGGCTGTGTATGCATCGGACAAACAGATTGACCTGCACTATTGGGTAAACCACAAGTGGATCAACTATCTGGCCGGCGTTGCAATCATCATTGACAAGAAGGGACGTATGACCTTCAAGGTTATCCGCGGCCTGGACTCAGGCGTTCTGGGACAGTAAATCTCCAAGCAGTTTTCCTGTTGCTTCAACCAGATCCCGGTAGGTGGTCTCAAAATCACCGGTGTACCAGGGATCGGCTACGTCGCGGTCCTTTCCGGCGTATGACATCATCATGCGTACCTTGCCGGCGGGATCGTCGGGGATGATGTACTTGAGCCAGCGCAGGTTCATGCGGTCCATCAGGATTATCAGGTCAAAGCGGTCGTAATCGGCGCGGGTTATCTGGCGGGCGGTCTTGGAGGTGTCGAACGGTATTCCGTGGAAGCTGAGGCAGCGCTTGGCGGGCGGGTAGATGGAATTTCCTATCTCCTCGGTAGATACGGCCGCCGATTCCACGTAGAACTGCTCGTTTAAGCCCCGTGAGGCGATTAAATCCTTGAATATGAACTCTGCCATGGGGGAGCGGCAGATGTTTCCGTGGCAGACGAATATAATCCTTTTCTTTTCCATGCGTGTTTATTTGGCCTGACTGAATGGCTCGCTCGGCAGACGGAACATGATGCGTGCGTCGCGCGCGGTCATGCCGGTGGAAGCGTTGCCCATATCCGGTACGTTGAATGACTTCAGGTTATAGATATAGAATCGTGAACTTTTCTGCGGAAGTACGAACGGTTTGGTCAGGTTGCCCTGGGCGTCTATATGACAGAAATAGGGTTTTCCGTACTGGCCGTCGCCGCGCTTGCTGGCAAACACGAACCAGCGGCTGTTGGATGACCAGCTGTGATAGGTGTCCGATTTGTCTCCCTTGATGCTTTCCATTGCCGTAATCCGTCCTGTCTGCAGGTCTGCCAGATACAGTGTGGACTCGGTGTGGAAGAGTGGGAACGTGCCGTAATCGGCCACTGTGAACATGAGCCAGCGGCCGTCGGGTGAGGCTTTGGGATGACAGGCCGATGCGTTTGCCGCCTGCCCGTTCCAGATGGTGTCTATCTGTGAGCTGATATATCCGTTTTCTGCATCGAAATCGGCCCGTACGAGTGAGTATTTGACCTTCTCAATCTCCTCAGGCAGCGGGAAGGTATCGGCCACACACCAGAATACCGATTTGCCGTCGGCCGAGAAGCAGGGGAATGTCTCGAATTTGTCGGCGCGGGCCACATGCGGCAGATTGATCATCTGATTGTTGTCGAAATCGGCCACAGTCAGGTCCGATGCGCTGTCATACACCTCCATACGCTTGCCTGCGACGGTGTGGAAACTGGGCAGGATGATGTTGGTGGAGAATACTCCGAAACGGCCTGAGGGATGAATCTCACCGTAAACGGTGCCGGAGAGCATGCCGGAGGCGTTGAGGGTGAGCTTGCGCAGTTTGCCGTCACGGTTCAGGATGGCGCCTCCGTGCGGGCCGCGTATGTAGTACATGGACAGGTCACCGCGCTGTTGGCCGTGTATGTGGCAGTTGATACAGGCGTCGTTGGTGCGTTTGTAGTCGCAGATAACCGTCTCGTCAAAGTTCTCTATGCAGCGTTCCATGATGGAGACCTCGTTGTACATCTGGTATGAGGGCTCAATGAGGCGGTATGTCAGATAACCGTCTATGTCATCGGGACTTACGTATATGGACCATGCGTCGGTTACGGTCTTGCCGTCTACGGTGGCATCGGCCCTGACGATGATGGTATTTCCGGCGGCATCGGCCATGAAGGATTTCCATTTGCGCAGGGACCATTCCACTTCAAGGCCTTTGATGGTGACCGATTTGCCGGCCATAGTGAACGTTGTCACGGCTTTGTCGGCACCGCTCATGGCGTAGTGGAAGTTGAGCGGCGCTATGTTTGCCGGGATGGTAACCTCCTTGTAGTCGGGGTAGATTACAAGCGGTCCCTGGCTGCCGTCAACGGCTGTTGCGGCGTAACGGTTGCCGCAGCCCGAAAGCATCAGGCAAAACGCAATCAGTATGTTTCTTGTGATATTGTTCATAAGCGGGTTACTCTTCGGGGGCGTTCATGTAATAGTACCAGTAGGTACCCCGGTATTTCTCGGGGGTGCGGAAGAAATACTCCATCCTTTTGATCAGGGAATTGTCCACGCCGAATAGGGCGGCATCCTCCTGAGTCATCCTGTCCTGCAGGCTGAGCCAGATAAGTACGGCTTCGTGGTAGTTGTGGGCTTTGATCAGAACCGGGGTGTAATCCTCGATGAAATGATCAAGGTCGTAATGCAGGAGGTCACAGCACAGCAGGTAATTGCGGGCCAGCATGTTGTCGGGATTTGCCTCGAGGAGTCCCAGCAGGATGGGCCTGAGCTCGCTGGAGTGATGCACAAAGTCTGTCGTGGGCAGTTTTGTGCGCTCGCGGGCTATCCGGTCGCGTACATCGGGTGTCTGGTTCTCTGGCATCATACTCCTGGCCCATTTGCCGTAGAACAGGGTCTTGCTCAGTATGTTGAGATATTTCTGTGCTGCCGCATACTCGCCCGAGATCAGGTTTACGCGGGCCAGACGGACCAGAAAACGTGTTCCTGTATGCTTGGGTGATGCCTGCAGGGCTATAATGGCGCTCTGCTCGGCAACGGTCATGTTTCCCAGTTGGAACCATGCTTCGCCGGCCAGGGTGACTGTGAACGGTGATTTGTCCGTGTCAACGCGGAGCAGAAGAGTGGCATCGCCCTGCTGTACGTGGTCAAACAGAGCCTGACCCAGGTTGCCCTTCATGGCGTGGGCCAGATTGAAGCAGTAACTGGATTCGGCCGTGTGAAAGTCCTCCTTGGACAGTTTCAGAACCTTGTCCCAGTTCTCTCTTGACACTTCTGTGTCCAGACCTATTATCTTGTCATACCTTACACGCGGTACACCCCACATTTTGCCGTAATGCTGGTGATAAGGCGATCCCAGCATCCAGATACCGACGGCTGCCATGGGTATGACTGCAATAATCCTGTAGCTTGTCTTTTGTATCTTCAATATGGCATATATGATTGCCAGATAACCCAAGACAACCAGGGTGTAGCGTGTAATGAAAAGATTTCCGGTTTCACGCAGGAATGACCATATGAATACCAGCGTCGCAACCGACAGGGACTGCCATTGTCCAAGGAATCTGATGCATATGCGGTAGACCAGTGCGCCGATGGCTGTCAGCAGGAGCGACACGGTCAGGGGGCCGATAACCGGGAGGTGAAAGAACTGCTCCAGAAAGTCTCCGGTTAAGCGCACCAACCAGCCTGTTCCCTGATATGTCCGCAGCAGATAATCCCAGTCAAAAAGGAACAGGTTCATCTGTTCGCGACGCATCAGATGATACGGGTATGCAAACTGGAAAAAGCAGTAAGCCGCCAGAAAAGCCAATACTGCAGCGAGGCTATTGATATTGCGGTTATTCAGTTTCATATACATCAGCGAAGATACAAAAAAAGAGAGTGGCAAGCGCCACTCTCTTTGGGGAATTATAATCTGTTACGATTAATATCCGGCATTCTGATTCAGGTTAGGATTGATCTGCATCTCCTTGAACGGGAACGGGAATACCTCGTGCTTACCCTTCTTGAAACCTACGTTGTAGAGCTTCTTGCACCAGTCTGCATCGCCGCGCTCGATATAACCGCGGTGTGTAGCCTCGCCCTTGGTAAACATGGCATCGCAGAATGAGGGATAATCCTCACCGTTGTGACCAAGTGCAGCCTCAGCATCACCCCAACGTACCAGATCCTGGAAACGTGTTCCGTCAAGCCACATCTCAAGATACTTCTCAGTCTTGACAGTAGCCATATCCAGAGCGGTAACAGGAGTTGCTGACTGAGCACGGGTGTTGACCTTCTGGAGAGCTGCAAGACCAGAACCGTCGGCGTCTGAAGTCATTGCGCAAGCCTCAGCGTACATGAGGAGAACCTCAGCATAGCGCATAAGGCACATGTTCCACTGAATCTCATTGGTAGGAGTCTGGTCCTCTACGCGATAAAGGTGCTTCCACATGAAGTAACCTACGTTTCCGTAAAGACCGTCAGCTGCAATGATACCACGGTTTCTGTCAGCCTCCTTGGCGGCCTGAGTGGGGCAGTCGGCATCGCTTGTGTAAGGCATCTCGTAAAGAACCTCATCGTAGCTCTTGATCCAAGCCTTGCGTCTTGCTGAGTTGGCACCGTCGTAAGCAAGAATTGTATTCACGAATTTCTCTGAAGGGCAAACCTCACCCCAACCGTTGTGAACATACTCTGTTCCGGGGCCTGTGGGAGGATTGATCTTCTCTGAACGCCATGACCACAGTATCTTCCAGTTAGGCTGGCAGCGGCCATAGTAGTCACTCTGTCCGCTGTAAACGAGGTTGAGCTCAAATACGCTCTCCTTGCAACCACGACCTGAGTAGTGATACAGCTTGGCCATATCGGCAGCGTCAACCAGGTCATACAGCTTTGAATCAATGACTTCCTTCAAAGCGGTCTTTGCACCGGCATAATCCTTCTTGCTCAGAAGAGCCTTGCCCTTAAGTGCATATGCATACTCCTTTGTAACCTTAACGGCACCGTCCTTGTCAGTGATAGTGTCCTTGGAAGTCAGATAAGGAATGGCCTTGTCCAGATCGTCGGCAATCCACTGAAGAACATCTGCCTGTGAAGTGGCATTGCCGGGCTTCTCGTCAGAGTTGAATACGTGGTCGGCGATAGGAGCAGTACCCCATCCGAGTGCGAGGAGGAGCTGAGCCTGGTCGCGGAGTACGCGAGCCTCGGCAACGCATCTCTTCTTGGTCTGGGAGTCAGCCTTGTCACCGTCAAAATTGTCAATTACAAGGTTGGCGATACGGGCAATCATGTAGTAGCACTCATATGTTCCGGTGATAAGACTGTTGTTGGTCTCATGACGGAAAGAGTTGATGGCGTTGCAGTCCAGGTTATCAGCCTTGTTGTTACCTGCAGCGTAGATGTTGTCTGATGCATACTCCCACATTGAGAGGAAGGGGCACTCATTCCAACCTGCGGTAGTCCACATGGTGTTTGAGTAGAAACGTCCTGCGGTATAATATGCAGAGGCGAGTGCGGATTCTGCATCAGCGTCAGTCTGATAGTAGTCTTCAGGAAGAACGACGCCCTTTTGAGGTATGTCCAGCCTGTCTTCACACCCGGTAAGTACGAGTGCGGTCAAAGCGATTGAAGCCAATAATATCTTTTTCATACAGCTTTTTTTTAGAAGTCAATGTTAACACCGAAAATGAGAGACTTAGATGTAGGATATGTACCCATATCTATGCCGGCAGCATTTCCACCAGTAGTAGCGGTTTCGGGATCGAGACCGATATACTTGGAGAATGTGAAGTAGTTGTCAAGAGAAGCGAATACACGGCAGTTGCTGATGTAAGCCTTGCGGGTAAGTTCTCTGGGCAGAGTGTAACCAAGCTCGATGGTCTTGATCTTGAAATATGAACCGTCAAATACGTTCAGAGTAGAACTGAAGGCCTCGGTGGTCCAATGGTTGGCTGCGGGGAACTTGGCGGTTGCCTCGTCACCAGCCTTCTTCCATGAATGATCCCAGTAATATGAATATGTATTACATGAAGGACGGTCAACACGGAAAGAGGTAGGATAGATCTCGTTGCCTGCTACGCCTGTGCCGAATACGGTGAAGTCAAAGTTCTTCCATTCCAGATTGACGGTAATACCGAATGTCCAGTCAGGAATACCGCAACCTATGTCAACGCGGTCATTCTCATCGATCTTGTTGTCGCCGTTCTGGTCAACGTAATGGGCGTTACCCTCTTCGTCGATGTGGGTAAACTGATAACCCAGCATGTACCAGATGGGATGACCCTGCTCAAATGTTGTCTGGAGGTGGGTACCCTGAGGAGTTCTACCTGCGATGCGGTCAACAGTAGGAACGATGTAGGTTACCATGTTGCTCAGATGAGCCACATTTCCGTTGATTGCATATGAGAAATCACCGATCTTGTCCTTCCAACCGAGCTCGAGCTCAATACCCTTGTTGCTAACCTCACCGGCGTTGATGGTCGGAGTGGTTGAGAAGCCCTTGTCACCGAATGCGGGAAGACCAACCTCACAAGCAACCGGAGCACCTACGAGAAGGTCCTTAGTGGTCTTGTCGAAGTAATCCAGACCAACAGTCAGTCTGTTGTCGAAGAAGCGGGCGTCAATACCAAGGTCAAGCTGCTCTGCAGTCTCCCATTTGAGGCTCGGGTTGGCAGCACCTGTGGTAACTGAACCGGTGGTAAGAGTAGGATCGTCTACATGGTACTGATACCAGAGAACGTTTGAACGTACTGAAGTTGAGTAAGGATAATCTCTAAGTACGTTTACGTTACCGTTCTGACCCCAAGAAGCGCGGAGCTTCAAGAATGAGAGAACGCTGGGATCGATGTTATCCTTGATAAATGACTCGTTGCTGATGGCCCAACCTGCGGAAACTGAGGGGAAGTAACCCCAACGTGACTCCTTGGGAAGCTTTGATGAGTCAAATGCATCGGCGCGGAAGTTAGCCTGGATGCTGTAGCGGTCATCATATGAATAACCGATACGACCGAAGTATGAAAGGTTGGCTGAACGGCCGGGAGCGTTTCTGATGGTCTTGGTAACACCGTCGTTGAGCAGATAATCCATATAGAGGAAGTTGTCGGCATAACCCATGAGGATGTTCTTACCGGTAGCTGATGCCTCTACATTATCCCAGTTGTTCTCAATGTAAGACATACCTGCCATTACGTTCACGTTGCTCTTGCCGAAGTCCTTGTTGAAGTTGGCGAAGTTCTCCCACTGATAGTACCAGCTGGTGTAAGCGTTGGATGAGATAGTGTAGTTGTCAGCCTTTACGAATGCGTTGGCATAATAGGGCTCAGTGTATGAGTGCGAAGTGTTGTATGACAGTCTGTAACCCAGACGTGATGTGAAGGTCAGGCTCTTGAGAGGCATGAAGTTTACGTATGAGACACCACGTACGTTGAAACCGCCGCTGTAGGAATCAGTAGCGTCTCTCTGAGTGAAGGGGCTACCTGACTGAGTCTCACCGATAAGGGGAAGAGTCCAGTAGAGACCTGTGTCTGAATCCTTAAGGATCTTGACACCCTGGGACTGCTGCAGCTTCTGGGCTGCTGAAAGGTGATTCTCGTCGCCGCGAACGGGGAACAACGGTGAAGAGGTGATGGTAGCAAGCATTGCTGAACCGTTATCGTTCTGCTGTGAAACAGACTTGGTATTCCACTTCTCGATTGAGTTGTTGGTACCTACGGTCAACCACTTCTTAATCTTATAATCAGCGTTCAGCTGCATGGTGAGACGATCGTAAACGTCCTTGTCACCTTTAAATATACCGTTGTTGTGAACGGTGTTGATTGACATGAATACGCTACCGTTCTCGTCGCCGCCCTGGAAACCGAAGGTGTGACGCTGGCTCCATGTGGGAACGAATACCTCCTTGCCCCAATCTACGTCGGTAGTGCCGTCGTAATAGTCGTCAAGCATCTTCTGGCTCAGGAAGCCCTGTGCCATTCCGTAATCAATGTAGTTCTGAGCATTCATGATGTCAAGCTTGCGTGACAGCTGTGAAAGCTGGAACTGGTTGTTGTAGAATACGCGGCCTGAGCCCTTGTTAGCGCTACCTGACTTGGTTGTGATAAGAACAACACCGTTACCGGCCTGAGCACCGTAAATGGCTGCTGATGCGGCATCCTTCAATACCTCAACGTTAGCGATCATTTCGGGATCCAGATACTGGATGTTGTCAACCTGAAGTCCATCAACGATAAGCAGAGGACCGATTTTATCGGAGTTAGATGAATAACCGCGAACGCGGATCTCGGAACCTGAGCCCGGAGCACCTGAAGTGGTCAGGACCTGAACGCCTGAAACCTTACCCTGGAGGGCTGCAGCAGCGTCTGCCATGGGACGGTTCTTGAGGTCGGCTGCACGGACTGATGCAACAGCACCGGTCAGGTCAGATTTCTTCTGAACGCCGTAACCGATAACGACGATTTCCTCAAGAAGCTCAGCATCCTCGGAGAGTGTTACGTTGATGGTTGTGCGGCCGTTTACCTGTTCGGTAACAGTCGTATAACCCATGAATGAAAACTGGAGGGTTGCGTTTGACGGAACCGAGATGGAGTAGTTACCATCCAAGTCGGTGACGGTACCGTTCGATGTTCCCTTTTCAGCGATGCTGACGAGAGCAAGCGGTTCACCTGCGTCATCCTTAACCTGTCCCTTAACAGTCACGTTCTGCGCATATGCACAGACAGGCACTGCTATTGCCAGCAGAATGCCTAACACATGTTTTTTGAGATTCATAAAAAAGGATTAAAAAGGATAAAGTTAAACAATTAGGTAAAATGTATTATTCGAGTGAATTTTTGTCTTGTAGGAAAAGGTTGCCGGGTTAATAACCAGGTTGTAATTAAGTTGTAATTAAGTCGTTTAATAATTCTCACTTGTGTGAAGGTAGGTAAAAAGGACCGTTTTTCCTTACTCACAAACAATGCAAACGTAAGGCTTTCTTTGAAACCTCCAAAACAAGATACTTAAATTTTGTTTCATTCTATAAAAAACATAACGTTTCGGGAACAATTGTTAATGTCTGACTGGGCGGTGAAAATGTCGGCAATTGGCCACACAACTGGATAAAGTGTCTATTTTTATACATGTTTAAAGAACAACATCTCATTTTATTGCCCTATATTTGTGAAACAGTAAAACCAATTAATGTACGCGATATGAATATAAACAACATTATGGCCGACCTGGAACGCAGGCATCCGGGTGAGAAAGAGTATCTGCAGGCAGTACGTGAAGTGCTTATTAGTGTTGAACCTATCTATAACCTGCATCCCGAATTCGAGGATGCCAAGATTGTGGAACGTATGGTGGAGCCCGACCGCATCTTTACATTCAAGGTGCCATGGACCGATGACAACGGCCAGATCCATGTCAATACCGGTTACCGCGTCCAGTTCAACAACGCCATCGGCCCCTACAAGGGCGGTTTGCGTTTTCATTCATCAGTCAACCTTTCAATCCTTAAGTTCCTGGGCTTTGAGCAGACTTTCAAGAACGCTCTGACCACACTTCCTATGGGTGGCGGCAAGGGCGGCTCGGATTTCTCGGCCCGCGGACGCTCGGCTGCTGAGATTGAGCGTTTCTGTCACAGCTTCATGCTGGAACTTTGGAGAAACATCGGCCCTGATACGGATGTTCCTGCGGGTGATATAGGTGTGGGCGCACGCGAGATAGGTTATCTGTACGGTATGTATAAGAAACTCGCGCGCGAGAATACGGGCGTGCTTACGGGTAAGGGTCTTACCTTTGGCGGTTCCAAGATCCGTCCCGAGGCTACGGGATTCGGCGCTCTCTATTTCCTGCGTCAGATGCTGGCTGATAAGGGTGATTCTCTTGAGGGCAAGACAATAGCCATCAGCGGATTCGGAAATGTTGCATGGGGTGCTGCCAAGAAGGCTACCCAACTGGGCGGTAAGGTGGTTACCCTGTCGGGTCCTGACGGCTATGTCTATGACAAGGAGGGTCTGAATGATGAGAAGATTGCATATATGCTCCAGTTGCGTGCTACAAATAATGATGTAATAGAGCCTTATGCAAAGAAGTTCGGTGCCGAGTTCTTTGCGGGACGCAAGCCGTGGGAGTGTAAGGTGGATATCGCAATGCCTTGCGCAACCCAGAATGAACTGAACGGTGACGATGCCGCAATGCTGATAAAGAACGGTGTCAAGTATGTGGCCGAGGTTTCAAACATGGGCTGCACTCCGGAGGCTATCGACGCATTCATCGGCGCTCGCGTGCTCTACGGCCCCGGTAAGGCCGTGAATGCCGGCGGCGTGGCCACATCGGGCCTTGAGATGACACAGAACGCAATGCATATCTCATGGTCGGCCGATGAGGTTGATGCCCGTCTGCACACCATCATGTCCGATATACATGAGCAGTGCGTCAAGTACGGTACTGAGCCCGACGGCTATGTGAATTATATGAAGGGTGCCAACATTGCAGGCTTCATGAAGGTTGCGCAGGCTATGTTGGAGCAGGGATTCCTGGGATAATATATGATTAAAGACAGAATAGAGGCTCTCCGTCGGAAGATGGCGGAGTGGGGGTGGGATGTTGCCGTAACGGTCGGTGAGGATCCACATAACAGTGAGTATACACCAAAACGCTGGTGTCAGCGTGAGTTTATAAGCGGATTCACCGGTTCGGCCGGAGTGGTGGTCATTTCAAAGGACCATGCCGGTTTGTGGACCGATTCCCGATACTGGATTCAGGCTTCAAAGGAGCTTGAAGGCAGCGGTATTGAACTGCACAAGATGATATCGGTCGAGGATAAGGACTGGATACGCTGGATTGCCCAAGCAGTTCCCTCGGGCGGAAAGGTGGGCATCGACGGGCTCTGCATGAGCATGAATGAGGCTCTGCAGCTTGAGAAGGTTATTGCAGGCAAGGGTGCAGCCGTAATATCCAAACCCGATTATCTGGAGGCTCTTTGGCCTGACCGTCCGTCGCTTCCGCAGGGTAAGGTCTGGATTCATGAGGATAAGTTTGCCGGCTGCAGCAGGGAGAATAAACTTAAGTGGCTGCGCGGCGAACTGGAGAGCATGGGATGCAGCTATATGTTCCTGAATTGCCTTGATCAGATTGCCTGGCTGCTGAATATCAGGTCAAACGATGTGGAGTACTGCCCGTTCGTCATCTCATTCGCTCTTGTGGGCCCGGATGGCGTCGAACTGTTCGCTGACAATTCTAAATTTGACTCAGATGCGCTTTTTAAGCTCAAATCCGCTAATATCTCCCTGCATCCTTACAGTGAGGTTGGTGAATACATAAAGTCCTTCAGAGTCAAGGGAAAGATACTGATTGACTCAGGCTCACTCAATTACGAGACAGGTAAGGCTGTAGTTGATTCTTTCGGCCGTGAGAATATTGTCGAGGGTGTATCACCTGTGGAACTTGCAAAGTCTGTAAAGAATGATATTGAGATCGAGGGCTTCCGCAAGGCGTATATCCAGGACGGAATCGTGCAGACCCGTTTCTTCAAATGGCTTGAGGAGCAGGTTTCATCGGGAGCAAGGATAACCGAGTCTGATGCATCGGACAAACTGCATGAACTGCGCGCAGCTATGCCTGATTTCCTGGACGAGAGCTTTGAAACCATATCGGCCTACGGAAAAAATGCAGCATTGCCGCATTATTCTACCGTTCGCGGCAAGGATGCGGTGCTGGAGCCGCACGGACTCTATCTTAACGACAGCGGTGCGCACTACAGCTACGGAACAACCGATATTACCCGTACCGTTCCGCTGGGTTCTCTGACTGACCTGGAGCGTGAGGATTATACGCTTGACATGATGGCCATGATAGATTTGGCCATGGCTTTGTTTCCCGAGGGTACTCCTGGCTGCCGTATCGATGCCATAGCACGCCGTCCGCTTTGGAACGCCATGCGCAACTTCGGTCACGGCACGGGTCATGGAGTGGGGAACGTACTCTCTGTCCATGAGGGGCCGCAGTCCATTCGCCAGAACCTCAAGGATCAGCCGCTGCTGCCCGGAATGATTACCTCCGATGAGCCCGGAATATACCGTGAGGGATTCCATGGAATACGTCATGAGAATATGATCCTGTGCTGTCGGAAGGGGGAAAATGAGTTCGGCCGATGGCTGGGTTTTGATACTCTGACAAGGACCTATCTGGATACCTCTGCACTGGTTGTTTCAATGATGGACAGGCGTGAAATAGAGTGGTTGAATGATTTTAACCGCACTGTTTTGGAGGAAGTGGGACCGTATCTTGAGGCCGATGAAAGAGCCTGGCTTGAACAAAAGACTCTTCCTTTGAAATTTTGAAATATTTGAATATCAGCAGTTTAAATAATTTTTGGTTGTGTTTTGAAAAATTTTTCTGAATAATTTTCACATTACTATACCTTCAGGAAAATTTTTTGGCTACCTTTGTACCGTAATAAACACAGCCAAATAACTGCTGATGAAAATACAGTCTATCTTTTTATTCTTACCATGCATAGCCAGTTTATTCTGGTTCTTGTTCTATCTTCTTTTTTCTTCAAAAGGTGCAGCTTACAGAAAACTTGCCCAGTTCCTTCTGATAGTATCATTATTCCTGCTTTTCACGATACTCTCTATTAAGGATGACGCATTCATGCTGATGCACTTCACCCTGTTCAAGCAGGTGTGCGCACTTTTGATGGTGCCTTATTTCCTTAAATATATTAAGGCGCTTCAGGGAACAAGACCTTCTGGAGTGGTGTATAACATACTAAGTGTTATACCTTATATACAACTGGTTGTTGGTATTGAAACTGTTTTTTCTGTAGGTTATGAAAATGCCGTCGGCATCCTGATTGACTCATATACATTCCAGGGGCCGATGTTCCCGTATCTGCCCGACCGTAGCCAGATGCTGTTCTATGCCTGCTACACTTATATGTTCAAGAGCATGCTTCTGGCTAATTTCATGCTCTTCTCAGTAAGTCTCATGAAATGTGCGGTAAGCGGTGTCTGCAATTTCAAGCAGGTTACCGGCTTTCTGTTCAGAAAGAAAAAGGCGCCTATCAGACCGGTCCAGTATTTCCTGGCCCTTTTGATGTTCCTTATAGTGGTACCGGCACTGATACTTGGCAGAGACAATACATTGGATACGGTTGCTCTTACCGCTCTGGGATCATTCCTGGTGGCATTCTTTATCTCGATGATTGCTTTTGTGGGTACTGCCGGAACCTCTGAGTATCAGTCTATTCCGGGTATCTTGAAGATGGTTCGCTTTGGCGCTGCCGATGATTATGAGGATGATGCCGAAGAGGATGCCGCAGAGCAGGAGATCCGGAATGAAGCTGAGGCGGAACGCATAGCCGACGAGCCGGTTTTCCGTATTACTGATTCTGAGAAAGAGGAGGCTCTGGATAAACTTCGCGAGGCAATAAACGTAAAACTTGAGAAGTATCTCATTGAAGATCAGTTATATCTGAAGCATGATCTTACTCTGAACTATGTCGCAGACAAATTGGGCGTGTTCAAGGATGAACTCTCAGACTATATTAATTATAGGTATGGAATGTCATTCCAGAACTATATCAACAATCTGCGCATCTCATATGCCGAAAAGTATCTGATGGCTCATGACCGTGTAACCCAGAATGAGATAGCTGTGGAGTGCGGTTTCTCAGGTGCTTCATCATTCAACTCGGCGTTCAGCAAGAAAAACGGTGTCACTCCCAAGATCTGGAAGGACAGGCAGCTGGAGTTGCTCAAAAATCAGGAGGCTTAAATCACATTACGGACCGAATAAAAAAAACAAGAGACTCGCTGCACAGCGGGTCTCTCGTTCTCAATAGTCCTTTTCCAATAATTGAAATTTAGATGAACCGGTTTCACAACCAATCTTCTCTCTCCTTGTTTGCACTACAAATATAAGCGTTATTTTTTACGTGCGCACTACATTATTAAAAAAAATGAAGCAATTCTTGACATTTTTACGTTTTGAGAACAACTTTTGTGAATTTGATAGGGGAAACGGATTTACCCGAGGCTCAAGAGGCGCGTAAACGACTATAAAAAAGCAGGGAAGCGGGACTTCACAGTTCCGCTTCCCTTAAAATAAAATCTAATACCATGAAAAACACGTTGCAAATATATATTCCGGTTTTCTTATTTCCAAGAGATATGGAGTTTTTTTGTTAATTTTGTGCTGCAATAGGTAATATATAATATAATGGGTACCAGAAGGCTATACACGGCAGATAATATTAAATCATATAAGGTGGCAGAGGAGACTACTCTGCTTCCTTTCCTTATACAGACATTGTCAAATTTGAGCCGTACTGAGGTCAAGTCCATGCTTAAGTACAAGCATGTGGCAATCAAGGGATCGGCCGTGACTCAGTTTGATACTCCGCTTATGCCCGGTGATGTAGTTGAGGTAAATTTCGGCCGTTCATTCTATCAGTTCAACAATCCCCAGGTAAAGGTTCTGTATGAAGACAAGTATATGCTTGTGATTGAGAAGGCTTCGGGCCTGCTCTCTGTAGCCAATGACAATGCCCGTGAAAAGAACGCCTTCCATATAATGCGTGATTACGTGCGCCATACCAATCCTGAGGCTGAACTCTATGTCTGCCACCGTCTGGACCAGTATACATCAGGCATCCTGCTCTTCTCGAAAGATCAGGATATGATGCTTGAGATGCGTTCAAACTGGGATTTCTATGTAAAGGAGCGCAAGTATGTATGCGTGACTGAGAATATCCCGCCCAAGCAGGAGGATACAATTGAGAGTCTGCTTACCCAGAATGACCGTATGCAGGTGTTCTCAACCAATGATGAGGAGAACGGCCGTCTGGCAATCACGCATTACCGTGTGCTGCAGACCCGCGGACGTTACGCTCTTGTGGATGTCGAGATCTTTACCGGAAAGAAGAATCAGATCAGGGTCCATATGTCAGAGATGGGATGTCCCATTGCAGGTGATATGAAATACGGTGCCGAGACCAATCCGGCCCGCCGTCTCATGCTGCACAACTACCGTCTTGCATTCATCCATCCGGTTACAGGCGAGCTGATGCGTTTCTCACTTCCAACTCCCACGGTATTCAGAAAACTGACTTCTCCAGATAAATGAAAAAGAGTTACAAGCCGGGTACTATGATCTACCCGCTGCCGGCAGTTTTGGTGAGCTGCGGCGCAACCCCCGAAGAGTACAATGTCATGACAGCCTCATGGACAGGAACTGTTTGCAGCAATCCTCCCATGTGTTACGTTTCAATCCGTCCGGAGCGTTATTCATACGATATAATCAAACGTAACGGCTGCTTTGTCATCAATTTGACTAATAAGGAGTTGGCTCGTGCAACTGATTTCTGCGGAGTCCGTTCCGGCCGTGACATGGATAAGTTCAAGGAGGCCGGCCTTACTCCAGGAAAGGCTGAGATTGTTGCTGCTCCCATTGTTGAGGAGGCTCCGGTTTCAATTGAATGCAAGGTGGTTGACATCAAACCTCTGGGATCTCACGATATGTTCCTGGCTGAAGTCGTGAATGTTATTGTCGATGCGAAATATATTGACAAGGATGATAAGCTCGACATGGCTGCGATGAATCTGATCGCATATACCCACGGCGAGTATTTCGATGTCTCCAATCCGACCGGTTTCTTTGGCTGGTCAGTCAGGAAAAAGAAGGTAATCAAAAGGGAGAAGAAATAAACTTGAGGAAGTGCTCCACATCCGGATCAAAGGTGTAGGGGCCTCTTAAGAGTTCTCCTTTTGCGTTGATGATTACGTAGAAGGGCTGTGCGTTTGCGCCAAACTTGTGACGCTGCAGCAGGCTCCATTTATCACCGACTGTACGTATCTTGACCTTTGTTCCGTTCTCCGTTACCTTCCAGCTTTTGGGGAGCGGAGTCTTGTCATCTACGAACAGGGATACCAGGATGTATTTCTTCTTTATCACTTCCGATACACGCGGATCAGTCCAGACTGCTGCCTCCATCTTGCGGCAGTTCACGCAGCCGTAACCTGTAAAGTCTACCAGAATAGGCTTGCCGCTTATCTCAGCGGCTATTATGGCCTCGCTGTAATCAGTGAACTGCGGTTCTACTGTCTGGTCGTTATGGCCGAATTTCTGGGTGCTCATGGGCGGAGTGAATGCGCTGATAGCCTTGAGCGGCGCTCCCCACAGACCGGGTACCAGCCAGGCTGCGAATGCCAGTGAAGCCAGACCTGCTGCAAGTCCTGCCTTGCCTGAACGGTGACGTATCAGATATATGCCCAGGAACAGGGCCATGAGTATCCACAGGAGTATAAAGAGGTCACGGGGCAGGAGTCCCTTGCCGTAAGCCATGTCGGCTACAGAGAGGAACTTGAGCGAAAATGCCAGTTCTATCACTCCCAGAGTAACCTTTACACGGTCCATCCAGCCTCCGGATTTGGGCATGGATTTGAGCCATCCCGGGAACATTGCGAATAGGGTGAAGGGTATGGCCATTGCCACTGAGAATCCCAGCATTCCCACCGTGGGGGCCAGGATGCTGCCGGTGGATGCTGCATCAACAAGCAGGAAACCTATTATGGGGCCGGTGCATGAGAATGATACGATTGTCAGGGTGAGCGCCATGAAGAATATGCCTCCCAGACCTGCGGCCGATGAAGACTTGCGGTCAGTTCCGGTGCTCCAGCGTGAGGGCAGGGATATCTCAAAGACTCCGAAGAAGGAGAGGGCAAACGCTACCAGTATCAGGAAGAAGAGTATGTTCACAAAGGCGTTTGTGGCCAGAGCATTGAGCGCGTTGGCGCCGAATATGAGCGTTATGACAAGTGCCAGCGCTACATAGACCGCAATGATGGAGAGTCCGTAGATTATGGCGTCCCGTATGGCCTTGCGGCGCTCCTGTGAGCGTTTCAGGAAGAAACTTACCGTCATGGGTATGATGGGCCAGACGCAAGGGGTTAGCAGCGCAATCAGGCCGCCTATGAAGCTGGTAAGGAAGAGTCCCCAGAGGCTGCCGCCGCCGGTTACTGCATTGGCATCGGTGTAGGTTACGGGTGCCCAGAGCAGGTTGTCAAATCCTTCAATCTCATCAATGCCTTCTTCATTTTCAAATGCGGCTGGTGCGGTCTCGGGTGCATCGGCATGGATAAATTCTATCCTCTGCGGAGGCAGGCATGTCAGGTCATCGCAGGCTCCGTAGGTTAAGGCACCCTCCATTGACCAACCCGGTGAGGTTGCAAAATCCTGAAAGAAAGTGACTTCTTTCTCGAAATATCGCACGCTCATGTTGAACATCGGATCAAAGAGTTCTTTCTCTGTGCCGTTGAACTTGAGCTCTGATACAGGCGTTACGCCCTGTGATTCATCGAATGTGAGTTCGGCACTGATGGGGCCTCCTTCTGGGAGTGCGGTTGAATAGACGTGCCATCGGTCTGATATCCTGAGCTCGAATGAGAGACGGACAGTATCGGCTGCAAGTTGTTCCATACGGTGTGATGAGACCACAGGTTTGGTGTTGGAACCGAAAGGCAAAGCCTGGAGAAAGGCCAGTATGATTGTAAGTATCAGGGTCATATTTTTCAATGTTTGCGCGAAGATAATCAAAAATCACTTATCGGTTTATCAAGAATAAATGATATATTCGCATTATAATTAACCATAAACAGATGAGTGAAAGACGTATTGCCTTGATAGGCATTGTGCTTGCGGCAGCCGTCACAGCTGCCATTTTCAGTATGACAAACAAGAACCAGGAAAGTAAGGTAAACATCGGAAAGAGCAATATCCGGATTGAAGACGGACGTTTGACCCCTGAGGTTTTGTGGGCTATGGGACGCATAGGCGGAGTGGCCGTTTCACCCGATGGTACCAAGATAGCGTATCAGGTTTCATATTACAGTGTTGAGGAGAATGCAAGTCACACGGTCATCTGCGTAATGGATGATAACGGTGGGAATGGCAGACTTCTGACCAGGACCGCAAAGTCAGAGCACAGTCCCGCATGGATTGACAACGATCATATAGCATTCCTTTCATCCAGCAAGGGCGTGCAGCAGATTTTCAGCATGGATGCCAACGGTAAGCACCGCAAGCAGCTCTCTTTCATGGACAAGGATGTGGAGGGTTTCCTCTTCTCACCGGACCTGAAGAACGTACTCATGATAATGAGCGTACCCAATCCGCTGGTAAAGGAGAAACAGTATGAGGATCTGCCAAAGGCAAGCGGTATGATAGCCGATGACCTGATGTTCCGTCACTGGGATACATGGGTTACAACACTTCCGCATCCCTATGTGGCTGCGTTTGACGGTAAGAAGGTGGCCGATAAGAGCACAGACCTTCTGGAGGGTGAGCCTTATGAGAGCCCCATGCTGCCGTTCGGCGGTATCGAGCAGTTCGCGTGGAGTCCTGACGGCCAGAGCGTTGCATATACCTGCCGCAAGAAAGCCGGTTCAGAGTATACCAAGAGCACTGATTCGGACATTTACCTCTACGACATAAAGACCGCTGAGACAAAGAACCTGTGCAAGCTGCCGGGAACCAATGATCTCAACATGGGTTACGACACCAACCCCAAGTTCAGCGCCGACGGCCGTTACATTGCATGGCAGAGCATGGAGCGTGACGGTTATGAGAGTGATATCAACCGTCTTTATGTGATGGATCTCAAGGACGGCAGCAAGAAGTTCGTTACCGAGAGCTTTGAGAGCAACGTAGATGATTATATCTGGGCGGGTGACAGGAACTACTTCTATTTCATCGGCTCATGGCAGGGTTGTATGTCACTGTTCTCGGCTGATATGCAGGGAAACGTAATTCCGATCAATACCGATGCATGTGACTACAATTCACTGGCATTGGGTAACAATAACCGCCTGATAGTAACCCGTCAGTCAATGAGAACGGCTACTGAGATCTACGGTGTAGATATCAAGCGTGGTCTTGCAGCCAAACTGACTAATGAGAACGGTCATATTTTCTCACAACTGGAGAATATCAAGGTTGAGGCCCGTGCGGTCAAGACTACCGACGGTAAGGATATGTTGACATGGGTGGTATTCCCGCCAAACTTTGACGAGACAAAGAAATATCCTACGATATTGTTCTGTGAGGGTGGTCCACAGAGCATGGTTTCACAGTTCTGGAGTTATCGCTGGAACTTCCGTATCATGGCAGCCCAGGGATATATCGTGGTTGCCCCGAACCGTCGCGGTCTGCCGGGATTCGGCAAGAAGTGGCTTGAGGATATTAGCGGTGATTACGGCGGTCAGTGCATGAAGGACCTGCTGTCAGCCATCGATGACATCAGCAAGGAGTCTTATGTGGATAAGGACCGTCTGGGCTGCGTAGGTGCAAGTTTCGGCGGCTATTCAGTATACTGGCTGGCAGGACATCATGAGGGACGTTTCAAGTGCTTCATTGCACATGACGGTATATTCAACCTGGAGCAGCAGTATCTGGAGACAGAGGAGATGTGGTTCCCCCAGTGGGATCTGGGCGGCCCGTTCTGGGATAAGAACAAGGTGACCGAGAGCACATACGCCACATCACCGCATCTGTTTGCCGATAAGTGGGATACTCCTATTCTCTGCATTCACGGAGAGAAGGATTACCGTATCCTATACTCGCAGGCTGTATCTGCCTTCCAGGCAGCCCGTCTGAGAGGCGTGCCTGCAGAACTTCTGCTGTTCCCGGATGAGAACCACTGGGTCCTGAAACCTCAGAACGGAGTGCTGTGGCAGAGAACTTATTTTGCTTGGCTTGACAAATGGCTCAAACAATAATATACATACTGTTTTCACTTCCTTCGGTGGCGATGCTGATTGCCGTCGGAGTCCTTAATATAAAAGGTAAGTGCTCTTTAAGGACAAGGAGATCCATGTCCGTGATGCTGGTTGTGGTGGCTGTCAGCATGTTGTCATATGCGCAGTTCTACAATCTCAATCTCGCAGCGAGATATTCATGGGGATTTGATTTCCTGTATTGTCTGATCACTCCGTTCTGTGCACCTCTTTATTATGTATTCGTGAACTGCCTGACAGATATCAGGCGCCGTCCGGCTTTGAATGTCGCTGTGTTTATGCCGTCCATCATATACGCAGCTCTGCTTGTATCGGCCCAGATCCTTTTGAACAGCGATGAGCGTCACGCCTATATCTGCAATGAGATTCTTGGACAGAACATTCAGATGGAGGCATCGGTGGCATATACATGGATGGTGCTGGTTGCTAAGGAGATATTCACCGTGTTTATGCCGGCACAGGGTATCATTGTCATGATATACGGTGAGTTCCGCCTGAATACATACACCAGAATGCTGGACAAATACAGTACCTCATATACGCCGGGTAATTCAATCAAGATGCGCGGAATACACGTAATGACGATTCTGGTTGTGGTTACCGGTATGATTATGTCTGCGATACCAATCCCTGAGAGTACGGATCATATCCTGCTGGTGGTGATTGCCGTTACAGGTCAGGTTATCATGGTGGCGCTGATAGTATCATATGTGATGAAGCTGGAGATCTCTGCAGAGGAGATACATGTGCTGACTGATGAGCCGGAAGTTCCTGTCAGACCTGTAGTGAGAGTCAGCCCGGGTATTACCGGTCAGTCCAAAGTGCCTGTAACCATGGCCAAGAAGGAGGAGCCGGTTCCCTCTACGCTTATGGAGAAGATTGACCACGCCATGCTTAATGACAATCTGTTCCTGCAGCCTGACCTGTCACTTATTTCCCTTTGTGAGAAGGTGGGTACCAACCGTACTTACGCCTCAAAGGCAATCAAGGATGCCAAGGGATGCAATTTCTCTGATTACGTAAACCGTTTCAGACTTGATTATGCGGTTGAGATGATGAAGAATATGCCTAAGGACGATATCGTCATCCAGAATATCGCAATGCAGTGCGGATGCGGTTCTATCCAGACGTTCTACCGGTATTTCAAGCTGTTCTACAACGAGACGCCAACCCAATGGCTGGAAAGGAATAAATAAAAAAGGCTTCGCAATTGCGGAGCCTTTTCTGTTTATCTCTTCTGTTGCTGCTGTTTCTGCAGTCTTTCCTGTTCTTTCTGTAAGGCTTCAAGGCGGGCCATCATGTTGTTGCCGCCGGTCTTGCGCTTGCTGGGATCATTGCGGCTGGCTTCATAATCGGCCTCCAACTTGGCCAGAATGGCTTTGTCATCAGTTGAGCGGCGCAGCCAGATCATTGTGATGATACCTACAAGACCTGATATGAAGTAGTAGTAGCACAGACCTGATGAGTAGTTGTTGAATGAGAAGAAGAATACTACCGGCATGAGGTACATCATCCACTTCATCATCTTCATGCTCTCCTCCTGTCCGGGAGCCATCTGCTGCTGTTGCATAGAGTAGATGGTGTTGATGATATTGGTAAGACAGAACAGAAGGCAGAATATACTAAGGTGGTTACCTATGAGAGGTATGTTTGTACCCCAGCTGATCAGGTCGTCAAAACCGGTCAGGTCAGTTGCCCAGAGGAAACTCTGCTGACGCAGCTCGATGGCATTGGGAACAAAGAAGAAGAAAGCCATCCAGACAGGCATCTGTACCAGTGAAGGCAGGCATCCGCCCATGGGGCTTACACCGTATTTGCTGTAGACTGCCATGGTCTCCTGCTGTTTCTTCATTGCATCCTCAGGTTTGGGATACTTGGCGTTAACCTCATCGATATAGGGCTTGAGAGCACGCATCTTGGCCGATGACATGTAACTCTTGACTTGTGCGGGGAATACCAGTGCCTTGACGATAAGAGTCATGAGCAGGATTACCAGACCCATGTTCAGGTTCCACTTGGAGAGCAGGTTGAACAGAGGTATGATGAGATAACGGTTGATCTCGCGTACTATAGGCCAACCCAGGTCGATGACACGGTTGAGACGTATCTTGTGGTCGCTGTTGGACAGTTTGCTGTTCTGCTTGAGTATCCTGTAATCGTTAGGTCCGATGTAGAACTGGAACTGTGTGGGGTTGCTTCCCTCGGGGTCAAATGATACGTTGGTCTTGGCCATGAGTTTCTTCATGTAACCCTGACCCTTGAGGTATGAGATACCGGACAGTTCGGCGTTCTGGGCGTATGTATCGGACGCAATCATTATGCATGAGAAGAACTGGTTCTTGTATGCAACCCAGTCAAGCGGCTCCTCGATGGTCTTGTTGGAGGCTTTGCGTGACTTGGCCGATGCGGGCGCCACGTTCAGCACCTTGGCCTTCATCTTGTCGGCACGCTTGTAGGTGAGGGTGGTGTAACGCTGCTCGAACTCAAATCCCTTCTCCTGCTGGCGAAGGTTCTGTATCCAGTCAACTGCAAGTGTCTTGAGGTTGGATGAGAAGAAGTTCTCCATTCCGTCAGCCTTGATGTCAAGGTTGAGCATGTAACTCTCTGGCAGCAGGGTATAGATGAAATCCAGATGACCGTAACCGTTGGTGTTGAGACGCATGGTCACGGAGTTGCTGCCGTTACCGATTGTCTCAAAGTAGAGGTTGCGGCTCTGTATGTTCTGGTTTTTGCCGTCAATCTTGAAGTTGAGGCTTATCTCGTTCTGGTTGAACAGTGTCACGCTGCGGCCCTGCTGGTCATTGTAGTTGCTGAGCTGTGCAAAGCAGGGGGCGGCACCTTTTGATGAGATGCCTATCTTGACGAGTCCGTTGTCAAGGATTGTCACATTCTCGGTTCCGTTCATGGCGGGGAAGAGAGGTGAGAGTGAATCCTGCTGAGCGGTTATCACGATGGTTGTCTCTTCGGCGGCGGCAATATCCTGAGCAGCGTTTCTGGCGGAATCAATCTTCTGCTCGTACTGTGCACGGGCAGATGCGTTTTTCTTCTGGCTGTTTCCGGACCAAAGCAACACTACTACTGCGAGGATGCTTATCAATATAAGGCCGATATAAGTTCTTCTATCCACTTTGTAATTGTTATTATTTGTTCACGGGGTGCGAAATTAATCAAAAAAGAGACACCATATTATACGTGTGCGCAGATATGATATGATTTTATTGTATTTTTGCACTTAGTATGACACGAAAACTTACGATAATCTGTATTGCGGTAGCCGCTCTACTGACATTGCCTATTGCCGTTGCCGCTCAGCAGAACCGTGACTCTGTCCGCAGGATTCTGCCCGATACACTTGTCGTAAACAGACTGAGAGCCCGTCTGGATACAATGTCAATCCAGTATGAGAGTAACGGGATGGACGTCACTTTTGAGGACATCTCAGACAATCCGCTCTATTTCAGACTCTTTATGCCGCTGGTCCTTTACAGGTCGGCAGTATCTGAGGCCATCTCGCCCGATGGTATGGACAGGGCCGATGAGGACAGCCTGCTTCCCGTAAAACCGTTGGATCTGGGATATGACAACACCCTTGCCAAGATGATTGACGAGGCTCTTGTCAGGATATATCTTGAACATCCGGAACTTGTCAGGATGACTGAGGCGGAACTCATGGATGTTCCTACCGTGATTCCTATTTCTGAGGAGATGGTAAGCGGAATTCAGCTGAGGGATAACAGGACCGGATATGAACCGGCTGATGTGAGTCCCGAGCGTGTACGTTCAAGACTGCGCTATTGGAAGACCTTCGGCAATTTCCAGGGCAAGTATACACAGAGTTACTACTCTGACAACTGGTACAAGGGCGGTGAGAGCAACCACTCAATCCTGGGTCAGATAAATCTGGAGGCCGATTATGCCAAGAATCATACAACCTTTGACAACAAGCTGGAACTCAAATTGGGTTACTATAATACTTCTCAGATAAACGGCAGGAACTCTTTCCGTACCAATGAGGACCTTATCCGTTTTACCTCAAAGTATGGTCTGAGGGCATTTGAGAACTGGTACTATTCGGCCCAGTTCCAGGGGTATACGCAGTTCGCTCCGGTTTGGGATACTAAGGATCCCACCAAACTGAAATCCAGGTTCATGGCTCCGGCGTACGGTAACCTTTCTATCGGTATGGATTACAAGCCCAAGTTCAAGAAGAAGGGTATTACGCTTTCCGTGATGGTTTCGCCGCTGTCATATAACTGCAAGTACTCGGCAGTGGACAGCATTGCCACCAGTTTCGGTATCGAGGCCGGAAAGCAGATCAAGCACAGTTTCGGTTCGCGCTTTGACGGTAACCTTAAATGGACCTTCCTTGAGGACTTTACATGGACCAACAAGACTCAGTTCTACACTACATATGAGAGCACTGAAATCAACTTTGAGAATACGATTGACTACAGGCTCTCCAAGTATCTGTCACTGCAGTTCTTCTGCCACTGGCGTTTTGACGACAGTGTAAAGCGCAAAAAGGATAAGGACGGTAACCTGATGGGTTACAGTCAGTTCAAGGAATTCCTTACCCTCAACTTCAATTACGCCTGGTGATTACGGCGCTCCTTCATTATTTCTGAGCGGCGCTTGAACGGTGAGTCCGGTTCGCGGGCCATGTACCAGTACTCCATATGGTCTGTGGTGATGGGGAACAGACGCGTGAGTACCAGCAACAGCTTGCTCGTGAATGTGAGTGTGGCACGGCGTGAACGCCTGCGGAGATGATTGAGCATGATCTCGGCAACACGCTCGGATGTCATCATTTTTCCTTCCTCACGCGGGGTCTCACCCTGCTGGCTTCCATCGGCCATAAGGGCGGTCTTGCGTATGTTCGAGGCGGTGAATCCAGGTGCGTAGATCATTACGTGGAGTCCGTCATAGAGGTGCTCGGAGCGAAGGGTGTCCAGGAATCCGTTGATGGCGAACTTGGATGCCGAATAGCCTGTACGGCCGGGCAAACCCTTGTAACCGGCGGTGGAGATTACTCCTACCACAGATCCCTTTGATTCAAGCAGATAGGGGAGTGCGAACTTGGTGCAGTATACCGTTCCCCAGAAATTGACATCCATCAGGCGGCGTATCACGCTCAGGTCCAGATCCTTGAACATGGCGCGCATGGATATGCCGGCATTGTTTATGAGAATGTCAATGCGGCCGAATCTTTCAACAGTCTTATCGATAAGATTGCGGCAATCGGCCTCGACGGAGACATCGGTCCTTACACTTATTACTTCTGAATATTGGGAGAGTTCTTTCTGGAGTTCTTCCAGTTTGTCCACTGAACGGGCGGCAAGTACTACTTTGGCTTGATATTTTGCAAGCAAGGTGGCTGTTGCGAGTCCGATTCCTGAACTGGCACCTGTTACAATTGCTACTTTATCAGAGAAATATCTTTGGTTATTCATAAACAAGGATGTTATAATGCTGTAAAGATAACGTTTTTTTGTGTATTTTCGCGCCTTGAAAAACAAAATACAATGACCGTAACACTTCTTTTGCACTGCCCCGACAGACCGGGAATCATTGCAGACATAACCAATTTCATCACTGAGAACCGCGGAAACGTGGTTTATCTGGCGCAGTTCGTAGACCACGTGGAGAACGTGTTCAACATGCGTATTGAATGGAATATTGACGAGTTCCTGATACCTAAGGATAAGATTGCGGATTATTTCGGTACTCTCTATGCCAGGAAGTATGACATGAATTTCCGTCTCTACTTCAGTGACAAGCAGCCGCGCATGGCAATCTTCGTATCAAAGATGTCACACTGTCTGTTTGACCTGCTGGCACGTTACAGCGCAGGAGAGTGGAACGTGGAGATTCCGCTGATTATCAGCAACCATCCCGATATGAAACATGTGGCCGATATGTTCGGCATCCCATATTATGTGTTCCCCATCACTAAGGAGAACAAGCTGGAGCAGGAGACTGCAATGCTTGACCTGCTTAAGGAGAATAACGTGGATTTCATTGTTCTGGCACGTTACATGCAGATAATCGGTGACCGTATGATTGCCGCTTATCCCAACAAGATAATCAACATCCATCACTCGTTCCTGCCCGCATTCGTGGGTGCCAAGCCTTATCAGGCTGCGTTTGACCGCGGTGTCAAGATTATCGGCGCAACCAGTCACTATGTAACCGCTGAGCTTGATGCCGGTCCTATCATCTGTCAGGATGTGGTCCGCATATCACACAAGGATATGCCCAAGGATCTGGTAAACAAGGGCAAGGACCTGGAGAAGATAGTGCTTTCGCACGCAGTGCAAAAGCATATAGAACACAAGATTCTGGTTTACAAAAACAAGACGGTAGTCTTTAGTTGACCTTCTTAAGCGCTTCAAGCTTAAACATTTCATCCCTATATTGAGCTGCCTCCATGAAGTCCATTCTGGAGGCTGCTTCATTCATGAGGCGGCGGGTGCGGGCTATGGCCTTTTCAAGCTGCTGCGGAGTCATGCTGGCTATTACGGGATCGGCCACAGATCTTGTGCGGTCCTTTATCTCGTACGGCTTTGGCTCGGTCTCCTGGCTTGCAGGAACAAGCAGTGAGGTGTTGAGCGCCTTCTCGATCTGCTTGGGCGTTATTCCGTGCTCCTTATTGTAATTCATCTGTTTCTCGCGTCGGCGTGCGGTCTCGGCAATAGTCAGACGCATGCTCTCCGTAATCTTATCGGCGTAGAGAATAACCTTGCCGTTTACGTTACGGGCGGCACGTCCGGCTGTCTGGGTGAGTGAGCGGTGGTCACGCAGGAATCCCTCCTTGTCGGCATCAATGATGGCTACCAGTGATACCTCGGGCAGGTCAAGTCCCTCACGCAGCAGGTTTACACCTACCAGCACGTCGTACAGGCCTTTGCGCAGGTCAGTCATGATCTGGATACGCTCCAGCGTGTCAACGTCACTGTGTATGTAGTTGCATCGCACACCGTTCTTGAGCAGGTAGTCGTTGAGCTCCTCGGCCATGCGTTTGGTCAGGGTGGTTACCAGAACACGTTCGTCACGCTCTGAGCGTACGGCAATCTCTTCCAGAAGGTCATCAATCTGGTTTTTGCTGGGGCGTACCTCAATCTCGGGATCGAGCAGGCCGGTGGGACGGATAACCTGATCCACTACGACGCCTTCACTCTCGGCGAGTTCGTAATCGGCCGGTGTGGCGCTTACGTATATGGTCTGTCCGGTTAGTTCCTTGAACTCTTCAAACTTGAGCGGACGGTTATCGAATGCTGCGGGGAGACGGAATCCGTATTCTACAAGTGATTTCTTGCGGGCACGGTCACCGCCGATCATGGCGTGAAGCTGCGGTACGCTAACATGGCTCTCATCAATGACTGTCAGGAAATCCTTGGGGAAGAAATCCAGCAGGCAGTAGGGGCGGGTGCCGGGAGCGCGGCCGTCAAAGTAACGGGAATAGTTCTCAATGCCGCTGCAGTGTCCCAGCTCGCGTATCATCTCTATATCGTACTCCACACGCTCCTTGAGGCGTTTTGCCTCGAGCGGCTTGCCGATCTCCTGGAAGTAGTCCACACGCTCCACAAGGTCATCCTGGATGGCGCGGATGGCGCGCTCCTGACTCTCCTTGGTGGTCATGAAGAGGTTGGCGGGGTAGATACGGTAGAAGTCATATGTGTCAATGCGCTCGCCCGTAAGTACGTCGAATTCCTCGATGGAATCGATCTCATCATCCCAGAACTGGATGCGTACGGCGGTGTCATTGTAAGCCAGGTTGATGTCCACATTCTCACCCTTTACACGGAAACATCCGCGTCCCAGCTCAATGTCATTGCGGGTGTAGAGTGAGTCTACCAGCTTGCGCAGCAATACGTTGCGGTCTATGTGGTCACCCTTGCGCAGTTCAATCACGTTGTTGTAGAAATCGGCCGGGTTACCCATGCCGTAGATGCATGAGACCGATGATACCACAATCACGTCATTGCGGCCTGAAAGGAGGGCCGATGTGGCCGACAGACGCAGCTTGTCAATCTCATCATTGATGGCCAGATCCTTCTCTATATAGGTATCTGTGGCGGGCAGGTATGCCTCGGGCTGGTAATAATCGTAGTAGGATACGTAGTACTCTACGGCGTTATGGGGGAAGAATGCCTTGAACTCGCTGTAGAGCTGGGCTGCCAGTGTCTTGTTGTGGCTGAGCACCAGAGTGGGGCGGCCTATGTTCTTTATGACATTGGCTATGGTGAATGTCTTTCCCGAGCCGGTCACGCCCAGAAGCGTCTGTGCATGCGCTCCGTTAAGCAACCCTTCGGTGAGCTGCTGAATGGCCTGCGGCTGGTCGCCGGTGGGCTCGAAAGGTGATACTAATTTGAAATCCATCGTTTACGTAAAAGCGAGCTGTAAAGATACGGCATTTTTTTGTATTTTTGAGCCTCTAAAAGTTTTTGAGATGACAGTTGAAGAGAGAGAACAGAAGGCCGGTGAACTGTTCAAGGCCGGATATAACTGCTGCCAGTCAGTAGCTATGACATTTGCTGATGTCCTGGGTATGCCTGAGGACGAGGTTGCACGTCTTACCAGCGGATTCGGCGGTGGAATGGGCAGAATGCGTGAGGTTTGCGGAACCATATCGGCCATGACTATGATAGCGGGTGCCATGATTCCGGCAACCGATGTAAACGACAAGCAGGCCAAGACCGCAAACTACGCTCTGGTACAGGAAATGGCCGATGAATTCAAACAAAATTGCGGCAGCATCTTATGTCGCGAACTGCTGGGTCTGAGCAAACCTGAAGGTACTCCGGTGCCGTCGGACCGCACTCCCGAGTATTATAAGAAACGTCCCTGCGGTGAGCTTTGCTCCATTGCTGCGGGTATTGTAGCACGAAAACTTGAAAAGAAATAATGAAGAAACTGATTCTGACACTTACAGCGGCGCTGTGCACGGCAGGTGCATTTGCCTGCACTAACCTGATAGTTACCAAGGGTGCATCGGCCAACGGCAGTAATATGTGTACATATGCGGCCGATTCACACCAGCTGTACGGAACCCTGCATTTCAGCCCGGCGGCCGATTTCCCCGCAGGAGCAATGCGTGAGATAGTTGACTGGGATAGCGGCAAGCGTTTGGGTGAGATTCCTCAGGCCTCTCACGTCTATTCGGTCATAGGTAATATGAACGAGCACCAGCTGGTTATAGGCGAGACCACATTCGGCGGACGCGAATTCATCGATTCCACCGCTGTATTGGACTATGGTTCACTCATTTACATAGCACTTGAGCGCTGCAGGACAGCACGTGAGGCAATCCTGCTCATTGACAAACTTACACAGCAGTACGGATACGCATCCGAGGGTGAGTCATTCACCCTGTGTGATCCTAACGAGATATGGATCATGGAGATAATAGGCAAGAATCCCAAGTTCGACAAGAAGGGCCGCAACATCAACAAAGGCTCCGTATGGGTTGCCAAGCGTATCCCTGACGGCTATATCTCAGGTCACGCCAACCAGTCACGTATCACTACGATTGATTTCAATGACCCGGAGAATTGCCTCTACGCCAAGGATGTGATCAAACAGGCCCGCGAGCAGGGTATATTCAGCGGCAAGGATGAGGAGTTCAGTTTCTGTGACGTTTACAATCCTTTGGATTTCGGTGCAGCCCGCGGATGTGAGGCCCGAGTGTGGTCTTACTTCAACCGTTTTGCCGACGGTATGGACGAATACCTGGATTATGCAATGGGCTATGACCTTAAGAAACATATGCCGCTGTATGTAAAACCTAACAGAAAAATCTCAACAAAGGATCTGGCCGACATGATGCGTGACCACTTTGAGGGAACACCCATGGACATGACAACCGATATAGGAGCAGGCGGCAGTCATCTGCCTTACCGCTGGCGTCCCATGGAGTTTGAGTATCAGGGTTGGGAGTATGTCAACGAGCGTGCCATCGCGACCCAGCAGACGGGCTGGTGGTATGTGGCCCAGGCCCGTCCGGACAAGAAAAACGGTATATTCTGGTTTGGCGTGGACGATGCCGCCACATCTCCGCTCATGCCTTTCTTCAGTTGCACAAACAGCGTTCCTGAGTGTCTGAAGGACGGAAACGGTTCTCTTATTGAGTATTCCGAGACATCTATGTACTGGGCAGTAAGCCGTATAGCACAGTTCGCTTATCTGCGTTATGACAAGATAGGTGTCGAGGTTCGCGGTATCATTGATGAATATGAGAATGACATGATAGCCAAGGTGGATGCCGTGAGTGACTCAGAGTCTGTCGAGTCACTGTCTTCGTTCGGCATTGACAATGCTACGGGACTGTTCAAGAGATGGCAGGATCTGGATAAGTATCTTCTGGTAAAATATATTGACGGAAATATTAAGCGTCAGAATGAGGACGGTACGTTCATGACCAACGGCTTCAGCGACGTTATTCCCGAATATCCGATTCAGGAAGACTACTCTGAAAAGTGGAAGGAAAACGTAGTTCGTGACAACGGCGACGTGTTGCGCATACGTAAATAATATTAAATAACGGGCGCATACTTGCTCCGTTCACTCAAAATAGGTACTTTTGCAGGTTGAAATTTCACAGCATGCGTAAGACTGCATCCATAATATTGATCTCCACCCTTGTTCTGGCAGTGTTGTCGGGCTGTTCAGGCTATAACAAGATCCTGAAAGCGTCTGACTACAACACCAAGTACAGTCTGGCTAAGACATATTTTATGGAAGGCCGCTACACCACCTGCAGTTCAATACTTGAGGAGTGTGTGGCATATCAGCGCGGTACTGATCAGGCTGAGGAGTCAATGTATCTCCTGGCTACGTGCTACTATAACCTGGATGACTATCTGTCAGCATCCCAGTATTATCTGGCCTGCTACAGGTCTTATCCCAACAGTACGTACTCTGAGAACTGCCTCTTCAGGTCAGGCAAGAGCCTCTTCCTGGATACTCCGGATCCGCGTCTTGACGCTACCAGCACCACAAGTGCCATCATGCAGCTGCAGAGGTTTGTGGAGACTTATCCTACCAGTAAGTTCCGTCCCGAGGCTGAGGAGATGATCTACACCATGTACGACCGTCTTGTGGAGAAAGAGGTTGGAACGGCAGAGCTGTATTACAATATGGGCAACTACCTGGGCAACAATTACCGCTCAAGCATAATCGTAGCACAGAATGCCCTGCGTGACTATCCTTACACCAAGTATCGTGAGAAGCTCTCGATGCTTGTGCTTAAGGCAAAATTCCAGATGGCTCAGGAGAGCGTGTTGGCCAAGAGGGATGACCGCTATCGTGATGCCATTGACGAATACTACGCTTTCAAGAATGAATTTCCTGAAAGCTCATACATGAAAGAGGCCGATAAGATGTTCCGTATCGCCTCCAAAAACTTAGGAAACAAGAATCAAATAATAGAAGAAGACTAAAATGGATTTCAAGAAGACAAATGCTCCGACCAACACAGTAACCCGTGACCTGGTCAATTTTGTAAAGGACACCCACAACATCTACGAGAGTGTTGCTATCATGGGCAAACGCGCCAATCAGATTTCCGTTGAGATGAAGGACGAGCTCAAGTCAAAGCTTGAGGAGTTCAGCTCAACCACCGACAATCTGGAGGAGATGTTCGAGAACAGGGAGCAGATTGAGATTTCACGTTACTATGAGCGTCTTCCCAAACCGACTCTGATCGCTGCTCAGGAATTCGAGGAGGGTAAGATCTATTTCCGCAATCCCGCTAAGGAGAAAGAGAATCTTTGATGAAGATAGAACTCTACCTCCATCAGGTATGGCTGGCTCTCATCTGTGTATTGATGTTTGCCGGCCTTCTTCTTCCCATAGGAGAACTCTCCAATGCGGAGGGAGCATCGGCGGAGCTTACCAACTTCCGCCTGAATTTCATTGAGGGTGACAGCGCCGGCGCCATGTGGGCTTTGGGTGTGATTATGATCGCAATACTCGCAGTGGGCGTGTTTGAGCTGCTGTTGTCCGGTTTCCGCAATTTCGTGCTTCAGAAGCGCCTGCTGGTGTTCATGATGCTGCTTACGGTAGGTTATTACATACTGTTTGTGGTATATGTCCTGCTGGTCAAGGGCGACGCTTCATTCGGCCCGCGTATAGCTGCGGCATTCCCGCTCATCAGTCTTATACTGGAGTACATGACTATAAACGGCGTCTCCAAGGCTGAAGCTGCCATCATAGCAAAAGCGAGCGGATTCAGACTCCGCGATTAATTAAGGATATTGAAGGAGTAGGTGGCGCGGACAGAGATTGTGCTGTTGGCGCAGCGTGCAAAGTAATCCCTCTTGGTAATTCCGTAGATATTACCCAGGCCGAAGTAGTATCGGCCTTCAACTCCGAAGTTTCCGATTCCCGTGTGTAATTCAAGACCAAAGCTGGCGGTTATACCGTAGTCCAGCTTGTTCTCTATTCCCTTTCCGTACTGCTCGATAACCTGGTTGGGACGGTTGGTGGTATCCCATGGCTTCTGTCCGCCGTAGATCTCCCTTTCTTTGAGCAGATAACTTACCTGAGGGCCAAGGTTGATGTGGCCCTGAACGCCGCGGAACTCACGTCCAAAGCCCAGATGTGCCAGGAAGGGTACCTCTATATATGTAGCCACGCGGGTATATTCGTTTCCGGAACCGTCTTCAATAAGCTCGGTCCAGCCTCGGTTTGCTATATTGCACTCCAACTGTGTACCGCATATCAGGAAAAAGTATTTCTCTGATATATGACGTATGCTGACGCCGTAGGTGGGGCCCAGACTCAATGTCTGCTTGATAGAGGGGATAAATGATACCTGGCTTGTGCCCATTCCGCCGTTAACGCCAACGGAGATGGTATGACGCGGATCACCAACCTGAGCGGTGGCGGTGGTGAAAGCGAATGCCAGAGTAAAGAGTATGGTGAGAGTCCGCTTCATTATCTGTCAAAGTCTTTCTTCTCGACCTTGTAGTCGTTGGATAAGTGAATAAAGAACACCTTGCGGTTTATGAAACCTCCCCAGTTGTTTACACGCTCAAACTTGAATCCTACGTGTACGGGATCTGTCTGCAGGTCATTCAGGTGATTCTCAAAGTCCTTGCCGTAGGTGGCCAGTCCCTTGAGGAAATAGTAGCCTGTATCATATCCGTAAGGAGCGAAGCTGGGATAGCTTATCATCATCTGACGGCTGAACGAGCGGCGGAACAGGGTGTTGAAATCAACTGATTCCTTGAGCATGTTGTTGGTGTAGAACCAGCTGTAGAACCAGGTGTCAACCTCATAGAACTCTTCAAGATGATCTGTTGCGTATATCTGGTATCTGGGATATCCGAACAGGTGTGTCTCAACCTCAGGTGCCTTGGTACGTGTTATCAGCTGCAGTACGGGCAGCATGGTGTTGAGGGGTCCGCTCTCGTCGGAGTTGATGATGAATATATTCTGTTTGCCGGGCACGATGGTATCCAGAAGCGTCTGGTATGCTGTGTCAACCATCAGTGTGGTCATGGGAATATCGTGTTCCGAGAGGGTCTGTTTGAGCCCGTCAATGAACTCGTTCCTGCGGTACTCATCGGCATCAAGCAGTATCACGTTGGCATTGGGGAACTGCTCCAGGAAGTGGTTGTAGATCTCCTGGTTGAAGTATGACTGCGGGGTGTTGAGCTGGTAGACGTAGGGGTTGTTGAATACGTCATCGGCCCCGGCATTCATGGGGAGTACCAGCGGTACCTGATGTGCGGTTGACCATCTTGCAGCCTCAGCTATCTGGTTGGTCCATCTGGGACCGAATATGATATCGACGTCATCCATCTTGCCGCTTTCAAGCAGCGGGGTGAGGGATTTGTCATCACCTTCAGAATCGAATACCTTAAGGTTGACGGATATTTTCTCTTCCTTGAGCTTGTCAAGCGCCAGAAGTATGCCCTGATAGAACTCTATCATCTGTTTCTGCAGTGTAGTGGTGGAATCCTCAAGTGAGAAGGGCAGTATGAGGGCGGCTGTAAGAGTGCCGTCTGTCTTATGCTGCTGGCTCTCATTCATGCTGAAGAGCATGCTGTCAGGGATGGATTCCATGCGGTCCTGAGCCTCACGGATGAGCTGCTTGCGCTGTGCCATCTCCTTGCTTGAGAAGGGAATCCTTACTTCTGCACCCGGTTTGAGTTTGTTGTACTTGTACTCGGGGTTGGCCTGTATGAACTCGTCCTGGGTTATTCCGTAAATGCGGCAGATACGGAATATGGTCTCACGTTTCTTGACTATGTGATAGGTCTTGAAAACGGCGGTGTCGGACTGGATGGTCTGGGCATCGGCCATTATGTGCTGGGGTGCGTTGGCTCCGGCGTTCTCAATGGTTGATGCCAGCGGATCCTCGTCAGAGGGGGCGGGGATGGTGATTACCTGACCAATCTTGAAGTTCTCGGCTGAGAGGCCGGGGTTGGCGTCACACAGTTCCTTGACTGATATGCGGTTCTCAACTGCCAGACGGTAGAGTGTCTCACCTTTCTGGACAGTGTGGAACTTGCCTGAAGCGGTCTGCTTCCTGTTGGGAATGCGCAGTTCCTGTCCGGTGCGAATTACCTTTTCGCTTCCGGGATTGAGCTTGATGATCTCATCCTCGGTAACGCCGTACATTCTGGATATTGAGTAAAGACCCTGTCCCTGGGTTACGGTATGCATGAAATATTCCTGAGCTCCTGCCTGAATGCTGAAAAGAGCCGACAGCAGTACCGTTGCTATGATTGTCTTGAGATTTCTCATAAGTGATTATCTTTCTGAAGGGCAAAAATACAAAAAAGGCTTCAATCTACGTTTATATATATTATCTATAACATTAGCAGAAGTTAGAATCAAAGTATATTTTGAGTACCTTTGCGATTTGAAACGAGACTGTATGAAAAAGTGTGTTTTCCTGAAGCTTTTCTTTGCTGCCTTAATGGCGGCAGCACCTTGTTTTACTGCATTTGCAGGCATCCCTCAGGTGAATGTCAGGGTTGTCCTGATATCCGTGTCAGGTGACTCGACGGTGATTGCCCCCGGTGAATCATCACCCTCGACACTCAACGTCCCCCTGCGCGCCAGGTTCGAGTCAGAGCTGGTGGCCGATGACGGAAAGGAGTACGTACTCTTTCCGCAGTGGACTGTGACACGCACCATCACCAACGGAGACGGACAGGAGACAACCGATTACCTGAAACGCCAGGAGAGCGTGACCGAATATGAATTCACTGACTACGGTAAGTTCCAGGTCAATTATGCCTGGTCATACAGGGAGAAGAATGAGACTGAGACCATTCTCGGTACTGAGGTTGCTCCCATGGATTTTACTGTAGATGACTCTGAGATACGTCTGTTCAACGCTTTCTCACCCAACGGTGACGGCATAAACGACGTATACAAGATATATGTACGCTCCATCGTGAAGCTGAATGTAGCCATATTCAACCGCTGGGGCCAGACCATCAAGACCGTATCGGGCAAGATGGATCAGATACTGCCGTACGATGCCGAGCCCGACAATGACGGCGGCTACCTGTTTGAGCTGTGGGACGGCACATTTGGCGGCGATGTCGTAAACGACGGAGTATATTACATAAATGTACAGGCTACCGGAGCCGGAGGCCGCATTTTTGACAAGAAGGCCGATATAAACGTACTTAAAGGACTGGGATTGGGAAATTGATAAATGGAGAAGTCTAAGATTGTAGTTACAGGTGCCAGGTCAAACAACCTGAAGAACATTGATGTGGAGATTCCGCACAAGTCGCTCACCGTCGTTACGGGTCTGAGCGGAAGCGGCAAGTCATCACTGGCATTTGACACAATCTACGCTGAGGGTCAGCGCCGTTACATCGAGACATTCTCGGCCTATGCCCGCAATTTCCTGGGTAACCTGCAGCGTCCCGACGTGGACCGCATAACAGGTCTGAGCCCGGTAATTTCAATTGAACAGAAGACAACCAACCGCAATCCGCGCTCTACCGTGGGTACGGTGACCGAGGTCTATGACTATCTGCGTCTGCTTTTTGCCCGTGCAGGTGAGGCGTTCTCATACTTGAGCGGCGAGAAGATGGTAAAGTTTACCGAGGAGCAGATCATTGACCTGATACTCAATGACTATGACGGACAGCGCATCTATGTGCTGGCTCCGCTGGTTCGCAACCGTAAGGGACACTACAAGGAGCTATTTGAGAGCATACGCCGTAAGGGTTACCTGAATGTCCGTGTGGACGGTGAGCTGCGTGAGGTTAAGCCCGGCATGAAACTGGACCGTTACCGCAACCATGACATTGAGGTGGTTATTGAGAAACTGGTTGTCAATGAGAAATACAAGCACCGTCTGGCCGACAGCGTGGCTCTTGCCATGAAGCAGGGTGAGGGACTGATGATGGTTCTCTCAATGCCCAAGGAGACCATTCCCGGCCGTCCGGAGCCCGGAGTGCTGCGTCACTACAGCAAGCGTCTGATGTGCCCCGTAACCGGACTCTCATACCGCGAGCCCGCTCCGCACAACTTCTCATTCAACTCGCCTCAGGGATTCTGCCCCAAGTGCAAGGGTCTGGGATACATATCGGCCGTAGATGAAGAGAAGGTCATTCCGGACCGTTCACTCTCTGTACGACAGGGTGCCATAGCTCCTCTGGGTACATTTAAGAACACGCTTATATTCAGGCAGATAACAGCTCTGCTTGCCAAATATGACTATACGCTCGACACTCCCATATCGGAGATGACCAATGATGTTATCGAGGAACTGCTGAACGGTTGTGACGAACGCATCAAGGTACAGATTACCGGTATCAACAGTGAGGCCGATGCCGTATTCATGGAGTATGAGGGCATATTCAAATATGTACGCTCGCTCCAGCAGCAGACAGACCTTACGGCTGCCGAGCAGAAGTGGGCCGATCAGTTCGCTGTTACCCGCGTATGCCCCGAGTGCGGCGGCGCACGACTCAACAAGGAGTCGCTCAACTTCCGTATTGACGGCAAGAACATATATGAGCTGGCATCGATGGACATTCAGGACCTCTATGAGTGGTGCTGCAATGTCGAGCCGCGTCTGAGTGAGCGTCAGCGCACCATTGCATCCGAGATCCTCAAGGAGATACGTACCAGACTGAGTTTCATGCTTGAGGTGGGTCTGGATTACCTGTCTCTGAACCGTCCTGCGGAGTCACTCTCCGGCGGTGAGGAGCAGCGCATACGTCTGGCTACACAGATAGGCTCCAAGCTGGTCAATGTTCTCTATATTCTTGACGAGCCGAGTATCGGCCTCCATCAGAGAGACAACGTACGTCTTATTGAATCACTCAAGCAGCTGCGTGACGGCGGCAACACCGTTCTGGTTGTGGAGCATGACCGTGACATGATGCTGGCTGCCGACTGGATAATCGACCTGGGTCCGCGTGCCGGCCGCAAGGGTGGTGAAGTGGTGTTCCAGGGCACTGCCGAGCAGCTTTTAAGTACCGATACCCTTACCGCCGGATATCTGAACGGCAAGCTGGATACGGCTGACGGCAATATGAAGGGACGCCGTGAAGGCAACGGAGAGAGCATTGTGCTGCACGGATGCCGCGGCAACAACCTTAAGGGCATTGACGTGGAGTTCCCGCTGGGCAAGCTGATCTGCGTTACAGGTGTTTCGGGCAGCGGAAAATCAACGCTGGTCAATGAGACGCTGCAGCCCATTCTCTCACAGAAATTCTACCGCTCCCTGAAGGAGCCGCTCGAATATGACTCTGTCGACGGCATTGATTTCATAGACAAGGTTGTGGATGTGGACCAGTCACCGATTGGCCGTTCACCGCGTTCCAACCCCGCCACTTATACCGGCGTTTTCAGCGATATCCGCCAGCTTTTTGTAGAGCTGCCGGAATCAAAGATTCGTGCCTATAAACCGGGCCGATTCTCATTCAACGTATCGGGAGGCCGATGCGAGGCATGCGGCGGAAACGGTTACAAGACCATTGAGATGAACTTCCTGCCCGATGTTATGGTACCCTGTGAGGTCTGCCACGGCAAGCGTTACAACCGTGAGACCCTTGAGGTCCGCTATAAGGGCAAGTCTATAGCCGATGTCCTGGACATGACCATCAACATGGCTGTAGAGTTCTTTGAGAACGTTCCCAATATACTCGGCAAGATAAAGGTGCTGCAGGATGTGGGCCTGGGTTATCTCAAACTGGGACAGCCCTCCACAACGATTTCAGGCGGTGAGAGCCAGCGCGTGAAACTGGCCACTGAGCTTGCCAAACGCGATACCGGCCGCACTCTCTACATCCTTGACGAGCCTACCACAGGACTGCATTTTGAGGATATCCGCGTTCTTATGAATGTGCTCAACCGTCTGGTTGACAAGGGTAACACCGTAATTGTCATTGAGCACAACATGGATGTTATCAAACAGGCCGACTGGGTTATTGACATCGGCCCCGAAGGCGGTCGCGGAGGCGGTATGATCGTGGCTCAGGGCACTCCCGAGCAGGTTGCCGCCTGCGGCAAAGGCTACACCGCCAAGTTCCTTGCTGAGGAATTAGCCCGTTAATTCTTACTCAAATCCAGGAGGACGCGCTTGCCGTCCGAGAGGGTGGTGGCGATGAGGTAGCGGGAGCCTCCGTCGCGTAGTTTGAGCTTTTGCTGGAGTGCAGGGGCGGTCTCAGGAAAGTTTCTGACCGACAGGTTGGCCTGGGTTTTGGTTAAGGCAGACAACGATCTTTTGTCAAACGGAATAATACCTTCAATTTTGAATATACGGCCGGGGAAAGACTCCGGCTTTTCTTTGCTCCAGAAGAGATGGGTGTCCGGGTGGAGCAGGGCGGTACCGGTCTGTGCAGCTATGGTGCGGAACAGGGCGCTTTTCATATACGGGGCCGATGGCTCTGAGATATATGTGCCGGGTATGAGTTGCTCCGGGGCTGCAATGGGCAGAGACAGGGCGTTATCGGCGCTTTTGACCGATGAAACCGTTATTTCCGGTGCTCCGTTAGCATTGATATCGACAGCCTCGATAACAGGTTCTTGAGAATAGTCGCGCTCCAGTATGAATACAAGTTCCTTGCATTCTCCTTCCAAACCGATGATAAGGATGCGGCTCACGTTTCTGAGCTCTGTTAGCGAACGGCTTATGTCGAGCATGGGTGAGAGCTTGACCATGACGTATTTTGCTGCTTCCAACAGGTTGTCCTGCAGTGCTTTGATATCAGGTTGACAGTCTGATATGGATACTACTTTGCGGCCTGCGCCGTCACGTCTTGCGGGGTCAAGATACAGCAGGTCAAAGGTGCCGTGCTGTGATATGAAATCCTCTGCTGATCCACAAGAGACTGCAATATCGGAACGTTGTAAAACCTTGTAGTTGTTTAATGCTATGTCACAAAGTTCACTGGACATCTCGTTGTAGCAGGTGCTGGAGGAACTCCTTGAGATAAAGAAGCAATCCACTCCGAATCCGCCGGTGAGATCGGCCATTTTGAAGTTTTTTCCTAATAGCTGCTCTACGACCGATGCTTTGTAGAGTGCTATGTGCTGTGATGTGCACTGCTCCATTGAGAGATGCTGCGGATAGATTATGCCGTCCGTATCGGCCCACAGGGGAATCTTGTTTTGGGCAGCTTGCCAACCGGATATCTGTGTCAGGGCATACTGCATGTCAACACCTTCCGGGTGCTTGCCCAGAGCAAGTTTGCGGACATCGTCTGTACGGTGCTCACGGATAAACTGTTCGGTTTGACTGTTCACCATTTCATCTGTAAAAGTAATGATTATTAATTTTTTTCTTATTACTTTCACGTCATTAAACCAAAGTGCTTTATGAAGAAACTGATTTTTACATTAGCCGGCTTGCTGGCTTTAACGGTATGCAACGCTAAGAAGACCGGTCCGGTCCTTACCATTGAGGGCGGACAGGTACAGGGTGTTACTACCGATATTAAGGGCGTAACCGTTTATCGCGGTATTCCGTTTGCTGCACCTCCTACAGGACAGAACCGTTGGAAGGCTCCGCAGCCTGTTATTCCATGGGAAGGTGTCAAGGTTTGTGACAAATTCGGTCATCCGCCATTCCAGGCCGCCCATTATCCCGGTGGCTATACTACCGAGTGGGGTTACGGTGATGAGGCTCCTTACAGTGAGGATTGCCTCTACCTGAACGTATGGACCAAGAAACCCGGCAAACCCGATGCCAAGTTGCCTGTTGCCATCTGGATATTCGGCGGCGGTATGCGTGAGGGTTGGGGATCAGAACCTGAGTTCGACGGTCAGGAGTGGGCCAACAAGGATGTTGTGCTGGTATCATTCAACTACCGTGTAGGACCGTTCGGATTCTTTGCACATCCCGAGCTTTCAGCCGAGGATCCTGAGCACGCCACAGGAAACTGGGGTACTCTGGACCAGATTGAGGCAATGAAGTGGGTTAAGAAAAATATCGCTCAGTTTGGCGGTGACCCCGATAACGTTATGATATTCGGACAGAGCGCCGGATCACGCAGCGTCAAGTTCCTCTGCTCATCACCTCTTACCAAGGGCCTGTTCAACAAGGCTGTGATTATGAGCGGAAGCGGACTGGTTAAGCCCCGCCCGCAGAGTGAGGCTGCACCCGCAGGCCGCGGAATGGGCATGGGTATGCCGCAGCAGGGTATGACTACTCTGGCCGAGGCTGAGGCATCGACCAAGGAGGTGTGCGACTGGGCCAAACTGACCAATCTTCGTCAGATGCGTAACGCCAGCACCGAGACCATCTTTGCTCTGGGTACTCTCTACAATAATGTAACCGGAAAGCGCAGCGTTCTGACCGCTTCACCCATATCACCTTATATTGACGGATATGTTCTGCCCGAGTCATTTGATGACGCCTGCCTGGACGGTTCACTGGCACAGGTTCCTTATCTGATTGGCTACACCCTGAATGATGCAGGCAATATGGGAACCCAGATCGTGGATTTCTGCCTGAACCGTGAGGAGATGGGCGGCAAGGCATACGCCTACCAGTTTGCACGTCCGCTGCCCGATGACGGCAATCATCCTGAGGTAACACAGCGTCTTAGAGGTGCATTCCACTCATCGGACCTCTGGTACGTGTTCAAGTCATTGAAGCATTGCTGGCGTCCTTGGACCAAGGGTGACTGGGATCTCTCTGAGAAGATGCTTACAGCATGGTCAAACTTTGCCAAGTATGCTGATCCCAACGGCCCCAACGGCGGCGAGTGGAAGCCTCTGACCGAGGACAATCAGCAGTTCATGATCTTCAAGCTGGATGAGAAAGATGCCGAGGCTTCAGAGCTGGGCAATCCTTTGGCCAGATAAACAAAGTCCGGTATAACCGGATATACTGTAAAGATTAAAGACGGACCGATCCAGTCCAGTCAGATGGGGATTTGCCGGTGATGTTCCTGAAGTTTCGGCGGAAGGATTCCTCGCTGGCAAATCCTGACATTTCGGCAACCTGGGCAATGGAGAGTTTTCCGTCTTTTTCCATTATTGTCTTGGCGTATTCCACCCTGTAGGTGTTGACATACGTGGCAAAAGATTTACCGCTTTGTGAGTTGATGCTTGCCGATACGTAGGTGCGGTTGCTGCCTATGGATTTGGCCACGTCGACAACTGACAGACCGGGCTTGAGGTACATCTTCTCTTTCTGCATCTTTTCCTGTATGACCTTGAAAAGTACAGAGTCCTCTTTTTCCTTATCGTCCGATAAGATATCCTCCTTGAGTTCAGTCTCCATCTGGTACGCACCGAAACGGTATCGAAACCCTACATAGGCTATAGCGTATATTGTACTGGCAAAAAGGACAGACGGTACCACCAGTATGGTCTTTCCGGTAAAGAAACGCGGTCCCAGAATGGTCAGCACCACGGTACAGATTGCGGCTGTGAACTGTACGGCAACCAGGACAATGATGGGCTGGGCGGTCTTTCCCTCAACCTCCGAGTAGGAGTCATAGACACTGCGGTCAAAAGCGGTGAGTTTTAACAGACTGATTACGCACACCAAGACGGTCTGTATGGGGCGTACTATACTGATGAAAGTGTCTGTGAACTGATGCGCAAGTCCGAATGTGAGCGTCAATATACTTGACACGGTGGCAATGAGACCAGGAGCGAACAGCAGTGCCATCTCATACTTGCCGGGATTATGATAATCCGTTATAGCCTTGATGTAGAGGTAATACAACGGATATGTAGTCAAGGTTGACCATGAGTATAAGACTGTCAACACTTTGTAGTCATCGGCCGAATAGTCAGTGCTGTAATAGACTCCATGGTAGAGAAACAGTAACATGGAGACAAAAAGGAACACTCCAAGGTAACGCTGTGCCTTGTTTAGTTCTCTGTAACTGATACCGGCATGGATTGTCCAGAACAGACAGACCATGAAGGGAAGGATAGGACTGAGGTTTTCTATCATAACTGTTATTGATTGCAAAGATATTGTTTTGTACGATATGACCGATTTATTTCTGTTTTGAATGGTCAATCAATCACAAAAGTCCCATTTTAGCGGAAAATTTTATAAAGAACAGAAAAAATGAAAAAGATCTTGTTTTACGCAATTGCTACAGCTATGCTGGGCTTATCTTTTACATCATGTGACGAAGAGGAGATTGAGGATAACTCACAGACCAAGGTTTCACTTGACGGACGCTGGGACGGTACTCGTAAAGGGGGAGGCCACGGATCTCAGGATATGACCCTTATCTTTAACGGCAACGAAGTTGACGTTTACATTATCGCATGGGGCGACCATCTGAAAGGAACATACACCTATCAGAATGACTCACTCTATTTCTCATTCAAGAATGAAAACGCTTACGATGCCCTGATTATTGATGGAGATTATAAGGGTTGGTTTGTCGGAGACGGAGCATTTGATCCAGAGACATTGGAACTTACCTACACTGAAGAATATCCTTATCGCTGGTATGTTATGGAACCGGAAGAGTTTGAACAGGATGTAGATTTCCTGAGCTCATTCGAATTCAAGCTGATTGACGGAAAGACTGCCAGAGGCGGACAGATGGATTTGGAATTCATAAAGAGATAAAAAGGAATATCTAACTTGCCTCACGACCTGCCGCACAGTTGACTGAAGTCACAGTTGCGGCAGGTTTCTTTTTCATCGGTGGGAACAAACGGGATATCGGGATTGAATAACTCGGATATCAGTTCTATGAGTTTGTTCCGGAATTCCTGCTCACACTGAGTGTTGAAATCAGTAAGAACATCTGTTCCTATCTTGTAATAGATGTCCTGCTTGGTGGGTTTTGATGATGAACGGGTGTATAGCAGAGTGGGGGCCAACCGGTATTTGCTGAACTGCGGCTGCATGCTCATTATATAAGCGTAGTAGAATATCTGGAAGGCCTGGCTCTTGCGTTTCTTGAATTCAGTGGGCGGGAACAGGTCTGCGACAGAGTCAGGGGTGCCCTTGTCCGATCCTGTCTTATAGTCCACAATACGCAGAATGCCATCCTTGCAGTCCAGACGGTCGATGATACCCTTAAGGCGTATCTGTTTCATTGAACCTGCATTCAGGGGATCCGGAACCTCAACAACGTGCTGATAGCCCTCATCTTCACTACCTACGTAACTGAACGGAGCGTACAGTTCCATATCCATGCGCAGCACCTGACGCAGGTACTTGAGTATCACGTCATAGTTGATGGACTGGGTTCCGCTGTAATCGGCCTTGTCAACTGCCTTGCGGGCAAAATAATCATCCTTGAAAGCCTGCTGTACAAATCCTTCAAGACGCTTGCCATCCTTGAGCAGCGAGTCAATGGCTGCTGCGGTTATGGTCTGACTGTCCTGTGACAGATAGTTATATGCCAGCTCTGCGCTCTTGTGGAACAGCGTTCCGAACATGGCATAGTCTATCTCAGTATCGGTATCATTGGGCTTCTTGAGACCTGCTATCTGTGCAAGATAGAACTGGAGAGGGCAGTTCATGTATCTGTTCAGGGCCGATGGTGACAGGAATGTCTTGGGGTTGGAGTAGTCATACCTGCGGCACAGCTCCTCCAGTACTGCCTGTGTCTTGGTGATGCTGAGAGTCTGTGGCTCAGTATCCTGACGGTCCGTCTTGAGCGTTATGCGGTTTATATCGGCACCGCTCACAATGAGCTGCAGCAGATAACGTGATATCTGTCCTTTTCCGATTCCCTTGGCATCGGCATTGCTGTTATAGACCATGGTCACGTTCTCAGCCCTCTGCAGCAGATGGTGGAAATTGTACGATGAAACCGCACTTTTATCCTGCATCGTGGTGAGTCCGAACGCCACACGGATATTATACGGAATGAATGATGAGCTCTGTCCTGATTTGGGCAGCGCACCCTCCTGTGCCGACAGCAGCAACACGTTCTTAAAGTCCAGGTTACGGGTCTCGATAAGTCCCATGATCTGCATTCCTACAGCGGGTTCGCCGTGGAAAGGAACGGTGGTTGTGGCAAGTACGGAGCGTATAAGGCGGCAAAGTGTGTCTGTGCTTATATCCAATCCTCCGGACTCCATGAGGGAGTAGAGGCGGTTTATCTGCGTATATATGCGGTAAAGGGATTCCTGGTTGAGCGGCTGGAACAGGGTGTCGTCAGCACGTTCACGGATGACCGGCACAAGTGCCTTGAGTACGTTCTGGAGGTATTGCAGCAGGGATTTGTTGTCTGTTGCGGGTGTAACAAGTACCGCAAGCTCCTTACTGTCTGTGATTGCAGTGGTGTCAGGGAATATACGGCGGCTGGCGCGTAACTCTTCAAGTATTTTGGGTGCATCAGCCGACAGGGCAGCCGTCATGGGGTTACCCAGCACGCGGCTGAGTGACTGTATGCTGAAACGGCCTTTGTTCCTGGCAGCAAGGCGCTGCATGTCTATCAGGGCGTTTACCAGACTGTAGAGCGATGTCTCTGACAGTTTGTAACCCATGGTAATGTTCACGTTGTTTATGCGCTCCTGCGGTATACTGTGCAGGACGGGCTGGAGTAGATTCTCATCGGCCAACACAATAGCGGTCTCCTTACCGGCTTTCCCGGTTCCAAGGGAACCAAGCCACTGTGGAATGAAACGTGCCTGGGCATTATCGGTCGATGCTTCAACGATGGTAAGACGTGCCTTGTGCATGCCGTCGAACAATTCACGGGGCAGCTCATTGGGGAACTCTTTCAGGTTGTCACGAAGGAACCGGCCAGCTTCATGCGGCAGGCTGCTCTCTGTGTAGGCGGGGTCATAATCCCAGTAGAAGAGTGCCTTGCTGGCCTTTTGTATGGCGCGGAATAACTCCCTCTCGGCGCCGTCCAGGCTGTTGAATCCTACAAAGGCGTATTTGCGGGCTGTAAGACGTTCCGTATCAAGGCTTGCAATGACACGACGCTGGATCATTCCGCTGTAGCCTATACCCTTGTCAGACAGCAGTTTGCCGAACCGCTCATAGATGTTGCCGAGCACACTCCAAACTGCCTGGTAATGCTCTCGCAGCTGGGTGGGCTGGGCGTTTTTCATCTCGCCGAAGAACTGCTCCAGGGCTTTTCTCTGCTCATCGGTCAGAAAAGAAGTATCGGTAAGCTCACGCTGCTCACGCAACAGGCTGAACAGCTGGTCGGCAGGGGCCAGGTTTCGGTCCACATCATCGAAATCGGCCAGCATGAGTTCCCCCCATGACCAGAAACTGTCAAGTGATTCTTCAGTGTGAAGTTCCTCCTGATAGATCTTGTGGAGCAGGGTGACCATCTCAATGCGGTCTGCAGGCCGCAAATCAGACTGAGAGTGGAACAGGTCCTCAATGGTAGTGTATTGCGGAGACCAGACCGGGGCCGATGAGCATGCTGAAAGCAGGTCATCAAAGAACAGCCTTGCACGGCGGTTAGGGAAAACCACCGTGATGTCAGCCAGTCCGTTCTCAGAACCGAACTTGCTGTAAAGGTCCTCTGCTACTATCTTAAGGAACGGTTCCATAGTTTATAATCCGACGGCATCCCAGCCGTAGTCATAGTAATAGTGAATATCGAGATTGTAGCGATATACGTACTCAGTCAGCTGCTCCTGGCGTACGGCTTCACGTACGTCCTGGTTGGAGTGCATGTTCTGGTATATGTCATAAAAGTCACCGAATATCCTCTTGACACTGGCGTCATAACCTGCGCCGTCAGAAGCCTGCACAAATCCGGTAACCCTGACAGTTCCGTTCTGCTTGCGCAGAGTCATGCATCCAGAGTGATTACCTCCTGATACAGTCTTGAGAGTGTCACCTGCTACATCGTACCAGAAGATCCAGAAATCACCCCAGACAAGAGTGCGGACTTCGCTCATCTCCTCTTCATGGACAATCATGATGGTGGGAATACACAACTGACCATGTCTGTACTGCGGTCCTATCTCCGTTACAAGATATTCGCTTATGGCATCACGCAGAGCCTGCTCCTTGCGGTTGTTGGCTATATACTGGATGCAATCCTGCTTATGCTCATCAAAGTCAGACATCAGCCATTTGCCGTTGACCTTCTCCATATAGAGCCTGTGCTCCTCAATGTCCGTCTCCGGATCAAAAGAGCCGTCCTCCCACATCTGGCGCACGTTAATGGTGGCCACGGCGTGAGTGTCATCGGTCTTGTTTACATCAACGACAGTGTAGTCGGCAATAGTTCCGCCATTACCGGTTACAAAATAGTAGAGCCACTCATGGTCCATAGCCTCATGTGCCGGCAGCCTGTAGAACATGGTGTCCAGTAGCGCATAGAAATCGGCCGTCAAATAACCCTCTGACTTTTCCAGCAACGCATGGTCCGGAATGTACGCACACAGTTTCTCCGCACGCCTGATAAGCTGCTTCTGACTGTCACCGCATGCTGCCAGCATTAATGCGGCCGATATTATCACCAATGCTTTCTTCATATGATCAGTTTTCTGAGGGTTGCTGATAAACGCGAACGTAATCGACCTCCATTGTTACTGGGAGAGCGTCCTCGTCAACGCCTTCCTGGCCGCCCCAGTCACCGCCCCAGGCCAGGTTTAGGATTATGTGGAAGGGGTAGTGGAAGGGCCACTCATCATGGGAATCGCCCAGAACTGATTTCTCCAGGTGGAGCAGTTCCTTGCCGTCGACGTAGGTTATGATTTCGTCATCGGTCCATAGGAGGGAGTAGATGTGGAAATCGCCCTCGGCTTTCTTGATGGTGACGGCTTGGGTCTTGTGGGTCTTGTTGGTGTGGTTGTAGGCCTGGGTGTGGATGGATGATGAGACCTCGTTGGGCGTGAATCCAACCTCTTCCAGGATGTCTATCTCGCCGCAGCGTGGCCAGCCGTTGTTGGGCATGCGGTTGGCGGCGGGCATCATCCAGAATGCTGGCCATGTGCCCTTGCCTTTGGGCAGTTTTATGCGGGCCTCAAAATAGCCGTACTGCCAGCCGGTGCGGGCGTTACCGTTAATGCGGCCTGAATAGACCTTGCCGTCCTCTTTGAAGCAGTTTATGCGCAGGGTGCCGTCCTTGACCTCAGTTACGGGTGTGCCGGCGGGAGTTACGTGGTTTACGTAGTTCTGGAGCTCGTGGTTGACCATGCCTTGGCGCATTACCACGTGGTTCCATTTGGTGGCATCGGGCTCTGTGCCCTCATTGAATTCATCCTGCCATACGAGTTCGTAACCCTTTGGCGCATAACTCTTGGCACGTTTGGCCTGGGCCGATGCCATGGGCAGGCATGCTATTGCTGTAATAAAAAATAGTCTCCGGATAGTCATAAGCTTATAGTGTTAGCAGTTGGTTATCTTGTTTGAATATACGTACCAGATATGGCCCTCGACAGACGGATGGCCCATTTTGCGGAGAAGGTCCATATATTCACGTACCTGGTGGAGATACTCCTCGCGGTCGCGGCCGAACTTGAAGTCCACTACAATGGCGTGGCCATCGGGGGCAATCATTACGCGGTCGGGGCGGCGGGTCTGGAGAACTCCTCCGTCACGGTAGATGATTGAGACCTCATTGAAAAGACGGTAGTCACCGTTGAACCATGATGATACGCCCGATGCCTCTATGTGCGCGGGAATCATCTTCTTGAGTTCATCGGCCTTCCTTGCGGTTTCAATCAGGCCCTGGCTTAACATATTGTCAATCTGAGGATTGATATCATCGGTCGTGCGTATGGTGGCAAAGAGGCTGTGAAGCAGCTTGCCGGTCTGGATGTACTCTTCCTGACGGTCATCGGAGTCATCGGTGGAATGGACAAAACGGGTGGACTCGCCAGACTGGCGGAACCTTGCGTTTATGGGGAAGGAACACAGCTGGAGATCCTGGGGTGTGGGCTTGAGCTCAAACGGGTTGTCGCTTGACTCCTTTTCCTTCTCTGTGTGCGGCATTATTTGGCCGTTCTCATAGATGTACAGGTTCTGTTCCTGTGGCTGGCAACCGAAGGCGGCTGAGAGAGCGTAAACCAAAACATCGGACATAGTGGTTCCGCGGCCTGACGGGCTCAGGACTATGAGGTTGCTTATGGCTCTGGTCAGGGCGACGTAGAGAAGGTTCAGGTTGTCAACTATCTGCAAGCCGGCTTCCTGCTTGTATTCCTGACTGAAGACTGAGTTTGCCAGTTTGCTGCTGAATCCTATGGGAAGCAGGGGCATACCCTTGAACGGGTCAACGGTGGGGTTGGTCCAGATGCGTTCGCTGTGATGGGTGTCAATGATTTCCCAGTTGCAATAGGGTACGATGACGGTGTGGAACTCCAGTCCCTTTGACTTGTGTATGGTGAGCAGGCGAATGCCGTTGACATCGGTTGCGGGGATAGGGGTCTTAAAGAGTTTCTCTTCCCATTCTGTAAGGAATGCCGAAGGTTCACCTGGGTTGCGGCTGAGCCATTGGCATATGGTGTCAAACAGGGTCATGATGTACTGGTCCTGTCCGGGTATGCGGTTTAACTCCAGAATGGAGTAGAGTTTCTCTGTCAGTTCATAGAGCGGCAGATGACGCAGAGACTCAAGCTGATCACTGAAAGCTTGTGGCAGGGCGGATTCAAGACCTTGAGCTATAAGGCGGTCGAACGGGAGTCCTGACTTGACAATGCTGCACTCACGCTCCCAGACAAGCTGTGCCAGGGCGACATTATCAGTTTTGTCCGTAAGCCAGCGCAGTGCGTTTATGAGTATGCGAACAGCGGCCGATGAACCCAGCTCGAAGGCCTCGCTTGATATCATGCGGTATTCCGGCCGGTTTGTTACGAACCATTGGGCGATATCTGCTATCTGGTTGCTGTAACGGCAGAGTATGGCTATATCTGTCTGTTCTACTCCGGCTGCTGTCAGTTTATCAAGCTGCTCCTCAATCTGAAGGAATATTTTGTCGGGAGAATCTGCCTTTTTCTCCTTATTCTTATCGTTTTTTTTGTCTTTCTTGCCCTCGGCCATGACATATACGTAGCCTTGGCAGTCAGCTTTGGAACTGACCTGCTCAACCTCCTTGTAGGCGTCTTCAATTGCGGGGTAACCGTTACCGGTTTGGCCGATGTAGTGCATCTGCGCCATCTCAACAGCCTTTGGAAACAGGGCGTTGTTGAAATCGATCACGTTCTGATGACTGCGGTAATTGCCCTCCATAGGTACCGCCTGTGGGTGGTAAATGGCAAGCTCTTTCTCCATCCTGGAGTTGAGAATGTCCCAGTCACTGTTGCGCCAGCGGTAGATGGCTTGTTTGACATCTCCTACCACAAGGCAGTCCTTGCCTATGGCCAGGCACTCCCAGAGCAGCAGGCGCAGGTTGCCCCACTGCAGGCGTGAGGTATCCTGGAACTCATCTATCATGAGGTGGTCTATGAAGCTTCCGGTCTTTTCATATACGAATGAAGTGTCACTGCCGGACAGCTTACTCAGCAGTTGGGGCGTATCGGCCAATATGAAACGGCCCTGTTCCTGACTCTGACGGTCTATCTCTGCACGTATACCCAGCAGCAGACTCAGCTCATGGATGTATTGCAGAGCGGCATTGAATGAGTTGCGATTGAAATTATACTCATCATAGAGTTCCTTGGCTCTGGAAAGAAGGGGAGCAAGACGCTCTTGGGCAAGATTTGACAGATATGGAGATTTCTGTAGTGTCCCCTTGTCATAGAACTTGTCGGGGTCTTCCAGGCAATTGCCCAGAGTCTTTCCTCTGCTAAGGTCTGCATCGACAAACGTGCCGTCGGCAATCTTCTGAATTAACGGTTTGACATACCTGTTGAGTTCCTCAAGTGATGAACCTGCCGATGAAATTGCGCCAATCATATCCTGACCAGTCGCCTTCACTTTTTCAAGCAAACCTGGCAGGACAGTGTCACGGGCTGTTGTCAGGTTGCGTTTGTAATCGGCAACCGCATTGGGTTGGGAGAGTATTTGGCGCAGCTCGTCACCTTTTTCCATGAATATCTCGCGGAACAGTTCACGTGAGAATTTTTTGAGTGTGCCGTCAATGGACCAACTGCGGTCATTTTCGATATTGCTCTCCACAAACTCCATGACGTTGCGGCGGTCATCGGACCCCTGTTCAACGCTGGCCAGGAACGAATCGACGGCCTCGTCAATAACCAGTTCTGTGTCAAGTTCAAGGGTAAGGTTTGCTCCTATGTGCAATTCACGTGCAAGGCCGCGCAATACAGTCTGAAAAAAGCTGTCAATTGTTTCTATGCGGAACCTCCCGTAGTCCTGCAGTATCATGTCCAGAGCAACCAGAGCTTTGTGACGAATGGTCTGCTCATTATATGTTACTGCTTTCTTAACCTCCTGGTAATAGCTCTCAGAATTCTTGAGGCTGTGGCCGATGCCATAAAGCTGCGAGAGGATGCGCTGTTTCATCTCGGCCGTGGCCTTGTTGGTGAAGGTTACGGCAAGGATGTGACGGTAATCCTCAGGGTCGTTAACAAGCATGGTAATGTACTGCACGGCCAGACGGAATGTTTTGCCCGATCCGGCCGATGCCTTATACACAGTGAGGTGCGAATTGTTACCCATCGTTGTTTAAACTATTCAAAAATAATGATTCCGTTTGATAAAAGCGTTATCTTCGCGGTCCAATTATACACAAGATTGTTATGGG
>CADBXO010000006.1 GCA_902798685.1 uncultured Bacteroidales bacterium | reverse complement strand
TCATCCTCAAGATGCATGATGGCCATTTCCATCTGCTCCTCAGCCTCGCTGAGACAAATATTTACATCTAACATAACTTTGACTTTATTTCGATAAAGCAAAGATAAACCATTTTCTTTCAATAAACCGCATTAAATTAGTAATTTTGCGTCACCTCAAACGGATAAGGACCTTATGCTAACTGATTGTGCACATATTCTGGAAGGATTCAAGACTATCTCTCTTGACGAGATGTCTTCCATACGCCTTATGAACAGGATTGACAGCAAGTATCTGGCCAATGAGGATCAGCTCAGGGAACTTCTGGAGCTTGCAGCCGACGAGTATATGGTCCAATCCATAAATGGAATCTGCCAGTCAGAGTACAGCACCCAGTATCTTGATGACAGGTTCAACACAATGTACCTGAACCACCACAACGGACGTCTCACCAGACAGAAGGTCCGCATCCGCACCTACGTAGATACCGGTGACAATTTCTTTGAGGTAAAACTCAAGAACAACCACGGACGCACCAAGAAAAAGCGCATACATCTGACAGGGGCCGATACGTACGTACAGGACGGAGCGGCCGAGTTTCTCCAGGAGCATGCAATGCTTCCCATACCGCTCAGTGACCTCACGCCCAAGGTGGCAAACCACTTCAAGCGCATAACTCTGGTCAACAATGCCAAGACGGAGCGTCTTACCATTGACCGCGAGCTCTCATTCCATAATGCAGAGACCGGTCTGGACCGCACAATGGACAATCTGGTGGTAATTGAGGTAAAGCGTGACGGAAATACATACTCACCCATTCAGGACCTGCTGCGCAAACTCCGCATCTTCCCGAGCGGATTCAGCAAGTACTGCATCGGCATGGCGCTCACCACCCCTGGTATAAAGCGTAATCTGTTTAATGAAAGGATTAGAAAAATAGAAAAACTGACATCGATATGCTTATGAATCTTTTAGCCCCGCTGGTGGGCGGACTCAGCCAGCTGGCCGCTGCGGCATCCGAAGAAGAGGAACTGTTTGGTGATGAGGCCGAGGGCCTGTTCGCCTCACTTGGTTCAACACCGTTCTGGCCTGTATGGTCAAGTGTTTGGGAGATGATAATGCGTCTCCTCATCAATGTTATTACCATAGGAATCATAGTACATGCTTTCTACTATCCCAAAGCCAAGAGACGTGACTACTATTTCACTTTCTCTATCATTGGAGTGAGCATATTCCTGCTCATCTACCTGATGGGAGGCGTAAAGCTCAAGATAGGATTCGCTCTGGGTCTGTTTGCCATATTCGGCATCATCAAGTACCGTACCGAGCAGGTTCCCATCCGTGAGATGACCTATATGTTCGTTATCATTGCAGTGGCTGCAATCAACGGACTTGCCACCAGCGTAAGCTACTTTGAGCTTCTGGGCACCAACCTGATATTCATCATCGCACTTGCCATCTGTGAGAACACCAAGTGGATGAAACATGTACCCTCCAAACTCATCAAGTATGACAATGTCAAGCTTGTGGCACACGGCAAGGAGGATGAACTCAAGGCCGACCTGGAGAAACGTCTGGGCCTCAAGATCATCCGCATTGAGGTGGGCAACGTCGATTTCCTCAAGGACTCGGCTATCATCAAGATCTATTACGAGCCCATCATGGATGAGTTCGGCACCATTGATTCAGTAATGAAAACCGGAAAGATCAAATGAGAAAGTTCCTTCTGACAGCAGGTCTGTGCCTTCTTACCGTATCCTTATCGGCCCAGTCAAACTGGGGTTTGAGGAGCAGTATAGGGGTGGACAAGAAGATAACCAAAGGTCTTGACGCAGGAGTCGAGGCCAAATACTACCAGACAGACAATTTCAAGAATACGGACCGCTGGAGCATAGGTCTCTCTCTGGACAAGCGCCTGTACCGTAATGATGCCAAGACCTTTACCGTCAAGGCCGGTCTGGGATACAAGTACATGAACGTTTACCACAGCTGGTCAACCAAGTACAAGGATGATGATGAAGGCATTGAGAACAAGCTGGAGCCCCAGTTCTATCTGGACAACGAACTTGACTTCAACCTGAAGGACTCATATGTTGACGACCGTCACCGTGTAACGGCCTCACTGCAGGCAGGTTGGGAGGTTGGACGTTTCAAGATATCTCTGCGTGAGACCTACCAGTTCACCCATACAGACAGTGTCAGCTATAATGTGGACAAGTACAGGTTTGAGGATGGTCAGACAAACTGGGTAAATAAGGGCTACAGCAAACACACGTATTTTGTAGGCTCCGAAGAGAGGGCTTATTACACCCGTAATGATATCTCCGGGAAATCGGGATCAAACAAGAATGTGCTCCGTTCCAAGATCAGCGTGGATTACAACATTCCTCACTGGAAGTATGACCCGTTCGTATCATATGAGGTGTTCCACGGTCTTGATAACGGCTTCAAATCTGAAAAGTCAAGATTAACAGCAGGTGTTGAGTTCAGTTTCAATAAAATGCATAACTTTGAAGTGGCATACATGTGGCAGAACCAACATGATGATGACGAGCCCGCGGGTTCATTCATCTGCCTGAGTTACAAATTTGATTTCTGACCTTATGAGAAGGCTGCTCCTTTTTGCTCTTACTGCCCTTCTGACTGCACCTTCGTTCAGTCAGGATGCGGTTTCTGCCGCCAGCGACAGCCTTACTCAGAATCTGGAACTTGACAATCTCCGCAAGATATCTTTCAAGGACGGCAACGTTGTTACCACCTATTCCGACGGCACAACCAAGAGCCTTAAGCTCTCTGAAGCAGAGAAACTTCAGCTCTGAAGCAGAGAAACTTCAGTTTGAAGAGACATACACCATCTATGATCTGAGCGGACGTCCCGTCAAGACACACACCAACATCAGTTGTGACAAGCCGTTTGACCTGAATGACCTGCCATCAGGTATCTATCTGCTCAAAACCGGCAACCGCACCATCAAGATTGTTAAATAAATCTGTAAAAGTTTGCCTACATCCGCAAAAAGGCATAATTTTGCACCCGCTTAACAGCAATTAGAGGTAGATCCGCTAGCTCAGCAGGTAGAGCACATCCCTTTTAAGGATGGGGTCTCGGGTTCGAACCCCGAGCGGATCACCAACAAAATAAGCCTGAAATCATCTGAAAGCTTGCTTTCAAGGGAGTTCAGGCTTATTTTGTTGTATGATGGCCCGTGGCAGGGCCAGGGGTCATCATAGATAACCCCTTTTTTTATTCTCCAGCGTTTTTGATCTTAAGGTAATTGCAGGACAGAATCTTGCCTTCACCGTCACGCAGGTGCATGGCACCGCCCTGGCAGTAACGCCACACCTTGCAGTCGCCGCATTCGTCTTTCTTCATCCACTTGCGGTCGCGGTAGAGCTTGAAGCTGTTCTCCCACAGATCCCAGAAGTTGTCGGTATGGATATTACCCTGGTTGTAGTCACTGCGGATGCTCAGACATCCGGAGATGGCACCGTCATAACGGATTGAGGCAACTGAGAGTCCGGCAACACAGCGGAACACATGGTCACGGACCACGCCCTCATAGGGTCCCAGGAAACCTTCACATGAATAGTTGAGTCTGATCCTGCCCTCACGGCGAACTGAAGCGATAAAGTTCAGCAACTGTACGTACTGCTCATTAGTGAGCATCAGGTCATCATCACCTGCTGCACGGCCCATGGGCGCAACTGTAAAGATTCGCCACTGTCTTACTCCGCGGCTAATAAGATACTCCTTGAACTTCTCCAAAGAACCGAAATTACGCTGGTTGACACAGGTTATCAGATCCCATGTCAGTCCCTTATGCTCTTTGAACCAGTCTATAGCGGCATCGGCACGCTTGAAACTCAGTTCGCTGCCGCGCATCCAGTTATGCTCATCCTCAAATCCGTCAAAGCTCATTCCTATGGTGTCAAGGCCAGTCTCGACAAGCTCGTTCACCGCTTCACGGGTTAGCAGCATTCCGTTGGAGACCATGCCCCACAGGAAGCCGCGTTTCTTTATCTCGGCTCCCACCTGCATGATATCCTTGCGGACCATAGGCTCACCGCCTGTGGTGACGATAACGCATCGGCCACGGTCAAAACCATCGGGACAACTGTCCAGAACGCCCAACAAATCACTCAGCGGAGGATCTGCCATACCGGCGGTCTTGCGGCAGTCACTTCCGCAGTGACGGCAGCTCAGGTTACAGCGCAGGGTACACTCCCAGAAAAGCTGGGTAAGCGTATGCTCCAGCACCTCGGTCCTCAGGGCCGCTCTGCCGGTTTCAAGAACAAGTCTTTTTGGAAAGGACAGTCTGCAATCCATTATCTGCGGCGGGAGTTATTGATCTCCTTTGAAAGATTATCGATTTTTTCTCTCATCTCCCTGTTCTCCTGGGCGCGGCGCTCCATCACTTCAGGCGGGCCGTAGACAACCACATTCATACGGGAATTGAGTTCACCCTTAAGGGTGTTGACCTCATCAATCTTGGCCCTTACCTCCTTTGAGTCACCGGGTAATGCGGCTATGGGAGTATAATCGTTTATTGAGCCGGAATCCTCATCATTCACCTCTTCCTCAACCGGTTCGGGTTCAACGGTCTTGTTCAGCTTCTTGCTGCGGCACGAACTCATCAACGCCAGCAGGACAACAGAAAAAGAGCAGACCAACAGCGTCCATCCCTTTGACAGAACTATCCTGAATCTTTTGTATGCCATGACATTTGATATCAAGGTTTGTACTGCACCTGCTCCGTCTCCACATCATTGTAGAACGCAGCTGCGGTGCGTGCGTTGTATACTTCTGATATAGGATAGAGTTCCGGAAGGTTAAATGATTTGAGCATCATATTGTACTTGTCGGGATCCTCTTGCGGAAGCAGGAAAGGCTTTCCTGTCTTGCCGTCAGGGCCGATATACGCGATGTAGGGACGTCCGTAAACCAGGTCGTCACGCTTGGAGGCAAATACTATCCAGCGGCTGTTGGCGCTCCAGCTGTGATAGGTATCGGCTCCGTATGCGTTGATGCCCGGCAGGACATCAATCTTTCTTGTAGTAAGGTCAATGAGCCACAGTTCACTCTCCTTGTGCCAGACGGGGAATGTGCCGTATTCGGCTGCGGTTGCCATCAGCCAATGACCGTCGGGGGATGCCTTGAGGTGGCTGAATGAGAGGTTCTCACCGGCTGCGACAATGGTGATTACCCTGTCGCCCATGGTTCCGGTCTCGGGATCAAAGGCCAGCACGGCTATGTCATAATGCATCTGAGCGATGCTGTCGGGCTGATTATGATGCTCGGCACGGCAGAAGAATATGGTCTTGCCGTCGGCCGAGAAGCAGGGGAACGTCTCCTGAAACTCATCGCCTGTGGTAGCCGGACTCTCAGTTACGGTCAGGTCGTCAAAATCAACGACCACCAGGTCACTGCGCTTGTCATACACCTCCATTCTCATGTCAACCTGACTGTGGATGGCGAATGTGATATCGGCCGTAGTGAATACTCCGTACCGTCCATCGGCCGATATATCTCCGTAGACGGTGTTACCGGTCATGTCAGTGCGGGTATTGAGTTTGGTGAGCTTGCCGTTACGGTTGAGAATGGTACCGCCCTTGGCACCGCGCAGATGCATGAAGGTTGTTCCGTTGCGGTTTGAGGTGTGGCAGTTCATGCAGCAGTAATCGGCATTACGGTTGTCACCCAGCAGAACCGACTTGAAACTCTCCATGTCACGCTGTTCAATCTGAATACCTTTCCAAACCTCATATGCGGGCTCTATCAGACGATAGCTCAGATACTTGTCAATGGGGTCGGCAACCACGGTCCATGAGAATGACTCCGAGCAGGCTGAACGGTCTGTCCGGTCTTTCCACTCAACATTGACTGAGAGCACATTACCCTTCTCAGCTTCAAGCATGCGGTGCCACTTCTTGAGAGGGAACTTTACCAATCCCTTGCGGCCCTTGAAAGAGTACTCACCGCCCTTTCCCCGGACCGTAACCGTAATTCCGCCGGCATTACCAACCCTGAAATTCAGAGGGGCGATATTGCACGGAATGGTGACGTCGCTGTAATCCGGGAACAAACCGTTGAAAGCATCTGTCTTACGGTCTGAGCAACCGGCCAGAAGAGATGTTGCAAAAGCCAATATTATGATAAACCTGTTCTTCATTTCATATTCGGGTTGGTTAGACTGACTGCCATGATGTAGTTCCAATATGTACCGGCTGCCTCCTCAGTGAGGACGTGCGGATTTTCAGACCTGGAACGGACCTCCATCAGGCGTATGAACTTGCTCGCGATTTCCTGTGAAATATGGTATTTCTCAACGGTCTCCCTAAATGACTCATTGGAGTTTACATTTATCAGCAAGGCCTCCTGATAGATATCAGGTACCTTGACAATCTGATCCAGTTTGCCAAGGTAGAATCTCTCATATGATTCAATGAAAGAGTTGATGTTCTTGTCAAGAAGGTATGAGCAGAGCAGGTAGTCAATGGCCACTTTGTTGTAAGGAGACTCCTGCGCCAGGATAGACAATGAAGACCTTATGTCACCCTGAGCAAAGAAATGATCTGTCTGAGATGTACGGCTGCGCCATATGAGATACTGATCCGGTATACTGTCTGCCTCGATGCACTTGATCATGTCATCGGCCCACTCCCTGTGGTTTCTGGTACGGGACAGGATATTGAGGTATTTGTATGCCACTGCATAGTCACCCGTTACCACACCTATCTCGGCCAGACGGCGCAGCATACGTGTCGAATAGTGTCCCGGCATCACGGTCTGTGCCAAAAAAGCGCAGTCAGTTGCCTGTGACACATCGCCTATCTCCAGCAGGGCATCGGTAAAGTACATCATTGAGAAACAGGGATCGCCCTTGCCGGTAGAGAGGAAGAGACCGCGTGAAGACAAACCCCATCGGCCGTGAAGCAGTTCATCGGGCAGACGGCCCTCACGGGCATTGCACAGATGCCAGTAATATATGCAGTATCTGTTTGTCGTCTCCCTTGATGCCATCCTCTTGACCTCTTGCCAGTCATTCCTATAAGCCAGCGTACCTATCTTGATCACATTCTCCAGCTCCTTATCGGCGGTTGTCAGGAACAACGTATCACTCAAAAACAACACGAACGGAATGATGAGCATTCTTACTCTTATGTTCCTTATACGGGATGACAAAGTGGAAAGAACCATTACAATCACTACCAGAGCAGGTTCAAACAGAAGCCACTTCACATCAGGGATAATGTGTTTGGGATATACAGGCCAGATGAGAGTCTGAAGCAAGGTCAGATTATACAGTCTTCCTATCAGCCCCATTGCAATCAGTCCAGCCAGAAGGCACATCAAAGTCTGAACGGCATCACGTCTTTTAAGGTAACCCAGCATAAACGCCAGGGTGAGCGCATGACCGCCGGCTATCACAAACATTACCGGAACCGACAGACCGTAAATCCAGGGAGCAAATCTTGAATCCTTGAGATGAGCCAGGGCACAAGCCGTCCAGACCGAGAGGGTTAGTCCGACAGTGGCCGATACCGGATAATTGGGGAACGGGATGAAATAACCCTCCAGCAATACAGGGAGGATAAGCAACATCATGACAACATGATGCTTTGGGTTGGCAATCCTGTAGAACCGGTATAATCCGGCCGTAGTCAACAGCAGCAACAGCATGCTCAGCAGAACGCCCGTCCAGGAGTTGATGTAGAATTGGGTCAGCCAGTCTCCTAAGACCGATACTATGACACCGGGATTTGAAAGGTACCAGCTTATACGGTCAGCACCCCAAAGAAATATGCTTATCTGTTCCTTGAATTCAAGGCGATAAGATGCCTGATGGAACAATACTCCAAAAATTGTTACCAGCACCAATACCGCACACACAGCATCCAGGAATCTGTATTTTCTCATCATTTCACATTCTTGGTTTTGTAAATGCAAACATAATGAAAAAAAGCGGTTGATACGGGGATTTTGACTACTTTTGTCTTCTGCAACGCACGCGCGCACACACGATGGCAGGAAAACTATATCTGGTACCCACACCGGTGGGAAATCTTGAGGACATCACCTTGAGGGCATTACGCATACTCAAGGAGGTGGACCTTATCCTGGCCGAGGACACCCGCACCAGTTCAGTGCTGCTCAAGCACTATGACATTCACAAACCGCTGCAGTCTCACCACAAGTTCAACGAGCATGAGACATCGGCCCAAATAGCCCGCCGCATCCAGGCCGGCGAGTCGATAGCACTCATCAGCGATGCCGGTACTCCGGGCATATCGGACCCCGGATTCATGCTGGTAAGGGAGTGCGTACAGCAGGGTGTCGACGTGGAGTGCCTGCCGGGCGCCACGGCATTCGTGCCTGCACTGATTGACTCCGGACTGCCCTGTGACAGGTTCCTCTTTGAGGGATTCCTGCCGCAGAAGAAGGGCCGCCAGACCCGAATCAATGCATTGAAGGACGAGCCCCGCACCATCGTGTTCTACGAGTCTCCGTTCCGTCTGGTTAAGGCGCTGGAGCAGTTCATCGAGGCGTATGGTCCGGACCGTCAGGTTGCCGTATGCCGTGAGATTTCAAAGGTGCATGAGGATTGCGTGCGCGGAACATTAACAGAAGTACTTGCTCACTTCAAGGCCCACGAGCCCAAGGGTGAGATAGTAATAGTATTGGGAGGAGCAGATAAATGAAGGAAGAGTTCCAAGTCATAACAGAGAAAAAGGCTGAAACCGCCATACTGGTTGGTATCATCACACAGGATCAGGACGAGCGCAAGACAAACGAATATCTTGACGAGCTGGAGTTCCTGGCCGATACCGCCGGAGTCCGCGTGATGCGCCGTTTCACACAGAAGATACCCCAGGCACTTGCCGCCACCTACGTAGGTAAAGGTAAGCTTGAGGAGATGCGTGATTACATAAAGCGCATGGAGGACATGGAGAATGAGGTGGGTATGGCCATCTTTGATGATGAGCTCACCGCCAAGCAGATGTCTGCCATAGAGAGTGTGCTGAACGTAAAGGTTCTGGACCGCACATCCCTAATCCTGGATATATTCGCCATGCGTGCCCAGACAGCCCACGCCAAGACTCAGGTGGAGCTGGCGCAGTACCGCTATCTGCTGCCCCGTCTGCAGCGAATGTGGACTCACCTGGAGCGTCAGGGAGGTGGATCCGGTGCCGGCGGCGGTAAGGGTTCGGTAGGTCTTCGCGGACCTGGTGAGACCCAGCTTGAGATGGACCGCCGTATCATCACCAAGCGTATTAGCTGGCTCAAGGAGCAGCTGGCCGATATTGACCGCCAGAAATCCACCATGCGCAAGAACCGTGGCCGATTGATCCGCGTTGCACTGGTTGGATACACCAACGTAGGCAAGTCAACCCTTATGAACCTGCTCTCCAAGAGTGATGTCTTTGCTGAGAACAAGCTCTTTGCAACCCTTGACACAACCGTCCGCAAGGTGGTGGTTGACAACCTGCCGTTCCTGCTTTCAGATACCGTAGGATTCATACGCAAGCTGCCCACCGACCTGGTTGAGTCATTCAAGTCAACCCTTGATGAGGTCCGTGAGGCAGACCTTCTTATACATGTGGTAGATATCTCCCACCCCGATTTTGAGGACCAGATGAAGGTGGTTGACAAGACTCTTGCAGATCTGGGTGCAGCCGAGAAACCGGTAATAGTTCTCTTCAACAAAATAGATGCATACACATGGGTGGAAAAGGAGGCCGATGACCTGACCCCTGCCACACGTGAAAACATCACATTTGATGAACTGCAGCGCACATGGATGGGTCGTCTGAACGGCGAGTGCCTGTTTGTATCGGCCCTCAAAAAGACCGGCATTGAAAATATGAGAAAGGTATTATACGATAGAGTAAAGCAGTTGCACGTACAGAAGTACCCTTACAACGATTTCCTCTACCCGGATATGGATAATTCAGAAAATCAAAACATATAAAAATGGCAAATTTCAAGTATGCCCCAATGTTCCAGTTGGGCAAGGACGAGACAGAGTACTATCTGCTCACCAAGGATTACGTAAGCGTAAGCGAGTTTGAAGGCAAACCCATTCTGAAGGTTCAGAAGGAGGGTCTCACCAAGATGGCCAACGCCGCATTCCGCGATGTAAGCTTCCTGCTGCGCCGTTCACACAACGAGCAGGTTGCCAAGATTCTGCGTGACCCCGAGGCATCAGACAACGATAAGTATGTAGCACTGACATTCCTGCGCAACGCAGAGGTATCGGCCAAGGGTAAGCTCCCTCTGTGCCAGGATACCGGTACCGCCATCATCCACGGTGAGAAGGGCCAGCAGGTATGGACCGGTTTCTGTGATGAGGAGGCTCTGTCAGAGGGCGTTTTCAAGACTTATACTGAGGAGAACCTGCGTTACAGCCAGAATGCTCCCCTGGATATGTACAATGAGGTGAACACCAAGTGCAACCTGCCCGCCCAGATTGACATCGAGGCTACCGAGGGCATGGAGTACCGCTTCCTTATGGTTACCAAGGGCGGCGGCTCAGCCAACAAGACATACCTCTATCAGGAGACCAAGGCACGCATCCAGAACCCCGGCACACTGATTCCCTTCCTGGTTGAGAAGATGAAGAGCCTGGGTACAGCAGCCTGCCCTCCCTACCACATCGCATTCGTAATAGGCGGTACCAGCGCTGAGAAGAACCTTCTCACTGTAAAGCTGGCATCAACCCACTACTATGACTCACTGCCCACCACCGGTGACGAGACCGGCCGTGCATTCCGTGACGTTGAACTTGAGAAGCAGCTCCTGCAGGAGGCTTACAAGATCGGTCTGGGTGCCCAGTTCGGCGGTAAGTACATGGCACATGACGTTCGCGTTATCCGTCTGCCGCGCCACGGCGCAAGCTGCCCCATCGGTCTGGGCGTAAGCTGCTCAGCTGACCGTAACATCAAGGCCAAGATCAACAAGGACGGCATCTGGATTGAGAAGATGGATGACAAACCATACGAGCTTATTCCCGAAGAGCTCCGTCAGGCCGGCGAGGGCGATGCAGTAAAGGTTGACCTGAACCGCCCCATGGCTGAGGTCTGCAAGCAGCTCTCACAGTATCCCGTAAGCACACGTCTTAGCCTTAACGGCACAATCATAGTAGGTCGTGACATAGCCCACGCCAAGATCAAGGCACGCCTTGACGCCGGTGAGCCTATGCCTCAGTACCTCAAGGAGCACCCCATCTACTACGCAGGTCCCGCCAAGACACCTGCTGGCATGGCTTGCGGCTCAATGGGCCCCACCACCGCAGGACGTATGGATCCCTATGTTGATGAGTTCCAGGATAACGGCGGCTCAATGATCATGCTGGCCAAGGGTAACCGCTCACAGGCTGTTACCGATGCCTGCAAGAAGCACGGCGGTTTCTATCTGGGTTCAATAGGCGGCCCCGCTGCCATCCTGGCTCAGAACAACATCAAGTCAATCGAGTGCGTCGAGTATCCCGAGCTTGGTATGGAGGCCATCTGGAAAATCGAGGTTGAGGACTTCCCCGCATTCATCCTCGTTGATGACAAGGGCAATGACTTCTTCAAACAACTTAAGCCCTGCCAGGGTTGTTCCATTTTGAAGTAAATGTACTTTAAGGACATAATAGGACAGCAGGAGGTGATTGAGCGTCTCGTAAAGGACGCTCAGGCCGGTACTGTACCCCACGCTCTGCTGTTCACAGGTCCTGAAGGTACAGGCAAACTGCAGACAGCCATTGCTTTTGCACGCTATCTGCTCTGCCGTGACAAAGCTGACGCCGCAGACTCATGCGGCCACTGCCCATCGTGCGTCAAGATGGACAAACTGGTCCATCCTGACCTGCACTTTGTATTCCCCGTCATAAACAAGAGCAAGAGCTCGGAACGCTCCACCGTATCGGACGATGAGATAAAGACCTGGCGCGAGTGTGTGCTGGACAAACAGTACTTCGGGTTTGAGGAGTGGTTATCGGCCCTTGATGCCGAGAACAAGCAGGCCAGCATATTCGTCACCGAAAGCGAGTCAATCATGTCAAAGCTCTCACTCAAGTCAGTGGAGGGCGGCTACAAGATCATGATTATCTGGCATGCCGAGAAGATGAACCAGCAGTGCGCCAACTCCCTGCTCAAACTGCTTGAGGAGCCCCCTGCCGGGACAATCTTCATACTTACCACCGATACCCCCGAGCAGATGCTCGAGACCATACTGAGCCGTACCCAGCGCATAGACTTCAAGCGCATCCCGTCAGAGCTGATAGAGCAGAGGCTGACCGGACCGGGCTTCATGCTGGACGCCGACACCGCCGCCAAGATTGCCCATCTGAGCGCAGGCAGCTGGCTCAAGGCCATAAGCACCCTGAGAATCAACACAGAGAGTGATGAGTTCCTGGACTACTTCATGCAGCTCATGAGACTCTCTTACGGCCGTCGTCTCAAGGACCTCAAACGCTGGGCCGATGAGATCGCAGGAGGAGGACGTGAATGGCAGAAACGGTTCCTGGCATACTGTCAGCGCATGATACGTGAGAACTTTATCTGTAACTTCCACATGCCCGAGCTCAACTACATGACTGAGCAGGAACGGCAGTTCTCGGTAAAGTTCGCCCCGTTCGTGAATGAGAACAACATAATAGGGCTCATGGACACGCTGTCCGATGCCCAACGCGATATAGAACAGAATGTAAACTCCAAGATGGTTTTCTTTGACCTGTCACTCAAGACCATCATGCTAATGAAACAATAAAAAGGAATGGATCAGGATTTCATACTCAATAACGGAAGCGGTGGCATATGCTGCAAAGGCTGTGGCCGCGGAATGGGACAACTCCACTCATTTGACTACCTGGCCGGTGTGCCCGGGGCCGATGAGGGCGACTACGTTGAGGTCCAGTTCAAGAACACCCGCAAGGGATTCTTCATCAACTCCAACAAGATCCCGCTTGAAAAAGGTGATATTGTGGCTGTGGAATCCAATCCCGGACATGATATAGGTACGGTCACCATGACCGGCCGTCTGGTACAACTCCAGATGAAGAAGGCCAACCTGCGCCCCGACATCGAAATCAAGCGCATCTACCGTAAGGCACGTGAGGTTGACATGGAGAAGTATGCCGAGGCAAAGAGCCGCGAGCATGACACCATGATCCGCTCACGCCAGATTGCCAAAGACCTGGGTCTGGAGATGAAGATAGGCGACGTAGAGTATCAGGGTGACGGCCTCAAGGCAATCTTCTACTACATTGCCGACGGTCGTGTAGACTTCCGCCAGCTCATCAAGGTGCTGGCCGACGCCTTCCATGTACGTATTGAGATGAAGCAGATCGGTGCCCGTCAGGAGGCAGGCCGCATCGGTGGCATCGGCCCCTGCGGACGTGAGCTCTGCTGCACCACCTGGATGACCAGCTTCGTATCAGTTTCTACCGGTGCCGCCCGTTTCCAGGACCTCTCCATGAACCCGCAGAAACTGGCCGGCCAGTGCGCCAAGCTCAAGTGTTGCCTCAACTATGAGGTGGACGCCTATGTTGAGGCTCAGAAGGGATTCCCCTCACGCGACATTCCTCTGGAGACCAAAGACAGCACATACTATTTCTTCAAGGCCGATATCCTTAACGGCCAGATATCATACTCAACCGATAAGGTATTCGCAGCCAACGTTGAGACCATCACCCCGGAGCGTGCCCTTGAGATCATTGGCATGAACCGTAAGGGTCAGAGACCCCTGAGTCTGGATGAGACAGTCGTCAAGACCGATTCCCGCATTGAGAACGATATCCTGACTGACGAGGACCTTTCACGTTTCGACAAAAAGAAAAAGAAGAAAAAGCACCACAACCGTAACCGCCGCCCGGGTGACGGACAGCGTCCACAGCAGAATCAGCAGAATCAGTAACTGGTAGTGCGTTCGCAGTCTATGCGCAGGAAGACTGCAAGCAGGATGGTGAAACCCCAGAGTGAGGAGCCTCCGTAGCTGAAGAAAGGCAGCGGGATTCCGATTACGGGGGTAATACCCAGTACCATGCCTATATTAATAAATAGGTGGAAAAACAGTATGCACGCCACCGAGTAGCCGTAGACTCGTCCGAATACGGATGACTGCCGCTCGGCCAGCACTATGAGACGTAAAAGAAGTCCCAGATAGAGCAGCAGTACAATCACCGAGCCCTTGAATCCCTGCTCCTCGCCCACGGTGCAGAATATGAAGTCTGTATCCTGCTCAGGAACATACTTGAGCTTGGTCTGAGTTCCCTTCATGAAACCCTTTCCCGTAAGACCGCCTGAGCCGATGGCAATGAGTGACTGGTTTACGTTATAACCCGTTCCCTGAGGATCATCCTCAAGTCCCAGAGTTACGTTGATACGCGTGCGCTGGTGCGGCTGGAGAATCTTGTTGAAGGCATAATCCACGGAGAGCAGATATCCTACAGATCCCAAGGCAAACAGTGCCACAAGAATATACTTGTGGGTCATATCCTTTACCGCACGGAAAAAGATATAGGCACTGGTAAGAACTATAAGACCTATCTGCAGCCAGGTAACCTTGAACGGTACGATTGAAAGTGATACGGCCAGGCCTATGAGCATTCCGCCCAATCCTATACCTCCAACGGTAAGTGTCAACTGACGGTTCTTAGACATTAACCACAATATGAGAGGTTCAAGCAGTTGTATTATGGTCAGCACAAGCCAGGTTCCAACCTGGAACGGCTGGTCACCGAAATTGAGCGGACTGAACTTTATCTCCAGTATAAAGAAGAGTATGGCACAGAATCCCAGGAACAATACGCTTCCGGTCATTCCCTCACGGTAAAGAACCAGCAGGAAGGCCATGTAAACGAGTGCCGATCCGGTCTCATTCTGACATACTATAAGGAACATGGGCACCACAAACACGGCACATGCCTTGAGCAGGTCACCCAGATGGGCAGGATTGAAATCAAATCGGTCAACGAACTTGGCCAGTGCCAGTGCTGTCGCGAACTTGGCGAACTCGGCCGGCTGCAGACTCACCGGACCCAGGTTCAGCCACGAGCGGGAACCCTTGGTGTCCTTGGCCACAAAGATCGTGATAAGTAGCAGCAGCAGGAACGCTATGTATATGATATAGGCGTATGAGTTCAGGAAGTTCTGATGGATGAACAGAACCACCGTACCCAGTACCAATGCACAGATTATCCAGACCATCTGCTTGCCGGGACGTGTGGCGAATGAGAACAGGTCAACGTTCTCGACATTGGCGCTGGCACCGCAGATGCTGAACCATCCGCAGACCATTATGACCAGCACAAGCAGAACCGTGAGCCAGTCAAGCTTACCCATTATGTCAACGTTCCTCCTCTCCATAATCAATCACACGACTTGAATAATCCTCTACCTTACGCTGGCTAGCCTCCGACAGGCTGCCGTTTATGTACTGCTCCATCATCAGCGCACCTATAGGCACACCGTAAACGGCACCGAATCCGCCGTTCTCAACATAGACTGCAATGGCAATCTTGGGATCCTCCATCGGAGCGAATCCCATGAATACCGAATGGTCTATGCCGCGGTTCTGGGCAGTACCTGTCTTACCGCAAACCAGATAATCACGGTTGTTGGCGGCACGGCATGTACCGTCAATGACTGACTGGCGCATACCCTGAACCACTATCTCGTAGTTCTCCTTGTCTACGTTTACATAATGGCGGTTGGTATAGGCCGTATCAGTATCCTCTCCGTCAACTGACCTGACCACATGAGGTGTGATATAATAGCCGCGGTTGGCGATGGTGGCACCAAGGTTTGCAATCTGGAGGGGTGTCAGTGTAACCTCACCCTGACCGATTGCGTTACTTATAGTGGTAAGGCCGTTCCATGAACGGTTGTAATGACGGTCGTAATAGTCCGAGTTGGGGATCATGCCGCGGGCCTCACCCGGAAGGTCCACTCCAAGCGTATAGCCGAATCCCATATCGACCATGTAATCCTTCCATACGGTAAGCGCATTCTGAGGTGAACCGTATTTGGATGCACCGATCATGTAGTAGTATCCCCAGCAGAAGTAACCGTTACATGATGTGGCAATGGCAAAATTCAGTGACAGGGGTGATGAATGTGAGTGACAGCCCACCCTGAGTCCGCGGAATGAGAATCCGTCATTGCAGGTGTATTTGGTCTCGGTATCAATTATTCCCTCCTGAAGGAAGGTGAGCGCCTGTGATGTCTTGAAAGTTGAGCCTGGAGGATAGGTTCCCTGAATGGGACGGTTCAGCAGGGGTTTGTCAGGTCTGGCCTGCAACTCCTGATAATGCTCTCCGCGATGGCGGCCAGACAGTTCCGAGGGGTTGAATGAAGGGGCCGATACCATGCAAAGAATCTCACCCGTCTTGGGTTCGATGGCAACGATGCTGCCTATCTTGTTCTGCATGAGTTTCTCACCCAGCATCTGCAGTTCTATGTCAAGTCCCAGCGTAAGGTTGCGTCCGGGGACGGCCTCCTTGTCAAACTCACCGTTGTAGTAACTGCCCTGGATACGTCCGTAGGCATCCTTGAGCAGCACCTCGGTCCCCTTCTCTCCGCGCAGCTGCGACTCGTAGTATTTCTCTACGCCCTGCTTGCCGATCACGTCACCCTGGACATACCAGCTGTCACCCTCTATCTCACTCTTGGAGACCTCACCAAGGTCACCCAGGAGATGGGCTCCTGCCTCATAGCTGTACTTGCGCTGCTGGCGCTGGGTTATGCCGAAACCGTTAAAACGGTACATCTTCTCCCTGAACTCCGATATCTCCTCAAACGAGAGCTGTGCCAGAAATGTCTGTTCTGTATAGGGAGAGTAACCGGGGTTCTTGCGGCGGTTACGGATATCGGCCATACGGGTATCAAAGAACTCCTGAGTAATGTCAAGTGACTGGCAGAAGGCAAGTGTATCCAGGTTGCGGATGTTGCGCATAACCACCGTAACGTCAAATGACGGCTGGTTGCTCACTATCATACGGCCCTGGCGGTCATAGATGACTCCGCGTGTGGGATAGACCGTGCGGTAGTAGAGTGCGTTGTTATCGGCCGAATTACGGTAACGGGTATCGATAAGCTGAATCTGAACCAGACGGATGATATACAGGAGCACGACAGATACCACCATCAGACCGATGGAGTACTTCCTGTTATCAAATCTGTGGCTCTTCACTACCTATCAACGTTTGTAACCTGAGGACATGGTGACGCTTTCCGTCACAATCATAAGTATGAAAGTCATGAGAGTGCTGAATACGATCTTGAGAACCAGCACCGTCCAATCGCCGAGAGGAATACTGCGCAGTATGAAATAGCATGTATGATGCAGTGTTATCATCAGAAGCAGATAACCTGCAAACGATCTGCCGCCCATGGTGGCAGAACAGGGAATCAGAACATCATGACGGTCCAACTGAACGAACAGTTTGACAATAGCAGGCTGGAGCATGGCAATGAAGGTAGCTGAAGCGGCGTTCAGGCCCGGAGTTCCCGAGAACAGATCAATTGACAGACCAAGGAAGAACGCCCACAGCAATACGGCTGAACGGTTCATTGAGGTGTCAAATCTGATTATCATCCAGATGTAGAACAACGGAGTCACATAACCGAACAGGCTTATCCGGTTCAGGATCAGCACCTGAAGCAACCCCAGTCCGATCAACTGGAACAAACGGAACATGAAAGATCTTTTCTCCATAAGCTCTATTTCAATATCTGTTCATTGAGTTCCTCAATCTCTTCATCTTCAGTCAGCGTATGTATGTATACCCATCCCAGGTCGGACAGGTCACAAGACAGATTGACCTTGATTCTGAGGGTATAACCGTTCTTGGAGCGTTCAACTCCAGCCACGGTTCCTACCGGAACGTTTTCTGGAAATACCGATGAAAAACCGGTCGTGACAATGGTATCACCTATCTCCACAGCCGAGTGGTAAGGCATATCCTTGAGTTGGGCCACATAAGGATCTCCTCCGGACCACTCCAGGAAACCGAAACTGTCACTTCCCTTTTTCTTGCAACTTATGCTTGAATTGCCGTTCAACACCGGCAGGACTATTGAATAACGCTTGCCTGTGACCATTACAACACCTACCACGCCGTCAGAACTGTAAACTCCCATACCCGGGGCAATTCCGTCGCGGCGGCCTTTGTTGATGGTCAGATAATTGTCATCCTTACGGATTGAGTTGTCCACTACACGTGCTGCCACCACCCTCGATGAGGACAACGCTCTCTCCTGATCGACATACTGGCTGTCGGTCATTTCATAGAGCATCTCACGGAGTCTGGTGTTTTCCTCAACCAAACGGGTGTTCTCCTTTCTGATGAAGAAGAACTGATCCACTCCGGCACGCCACTCATAGATGGTTCCGGACATGGAGTTGGCCGAGGTCAAAAAGGCCTCTTTCTGCCGGTCGTTGAAACCGAACAGGAGCACCAGCGACAATATCTCCAGAAGAAAGAAAAGGAAAACGTAGCTGTGCTTTACTATGAAGTCAAGCAGTGAACGCACGGCTATCCTTTATTTTTATCTCATCAGGAATGAGAAACGGTCAACGTTCTTAAGAGCCACGCCTGTACCCTTGGCAACACTCAGAAGAGGCTCATCGGCCACGTGGAACTCAATTCCGATCTTGTCGGCCAGACGCTTGCTGATACCGCGCAGCATTGAGCCGCCACCTGACAGATAGATACCGTTCTTGAGGATATCGGCATACAGTTCAGGGGGTGTGTTCTCAAGTGCGTTCAGCACGGCTGACTCAATCTTGGCGATTGAGCGGTCCAGACAATGTGCAATCTCCTGATAGCATACGGGAATTGACATGGGCAGTGCGGTGATCTTGTTGGGGCCGTTGACGATGTAATCCTCAGGGGCCTCGTCACCCAGCTCGGTAAGAGCGGCACCCACGCTTATCTTGATACGCTCAGCCATACGCTCTGATACCTTGACGTTGTGCTGACGTCCCATGTACTCCTGGATATCGGCTGTGAAATCATCACCGGCTACCTTTACAGAGTTGTTGGATACCAGACCGCCAAGTGAGATAACAGCGATCTCAGTTGTACCGCCGCCTATATCAACGATCATGTTGCCCTCCGGGGCGAGAACGTCGATACCTATACCGATGGCTGCTGCCATAGGCTCGAACAGCATATATACTTCACGTCCGCCGGCGTGCTCTGCAGAGTCACGTACGGCACGGAGCTCAACCTCAGTACTGCCTGAAGGAACACCAATCACCATCTTGAGTGAAGGTGAGAAAAGACGGCGACCGGTATCAACCATGCCTATAAGTCCGCGCATCATCTGCTCGCAGGCATCGAAGTCGGCTATCACACCGTTTCTCAAAGGACGGACTACGCGAATGTCCTTGTTGGTCTTCTCATACATCATCTTGGCCTGGTTGCCCACTGCCACCATTTTATCGGTGCGGTTATCGAGAGCAACGATTGACGGCTCGTTAACTACAATCTTATCGTTGTGCATTATGATGGTGTTGGCAGTGCCAAGGTCCATCGACAACTCTTGTGTTAATGAAAATAGTCCCACAGTAATATTTGTTTCTAGTTAAAAATCAATGTTTGAAATGACGGAATCCGGTAATAACCATGGTCATGCCGTTCTGCTCGCAGTAGTCGATTGACTCCTGGTCACGTACTGAGCCTCCCGGGTGTATTACGTTCTTGACGCCTGCCTTATCGGCCAGCTCCACGCAGTCGGGGAAGGGGAAGAAGGCGTCACTTGCCATTGCTGCACCCTCCAGTGTAAATCCGAATCCGTGTGCTTTTTCAACTGCCTGCTTGAGGGCGTCAACACGTGAGGTCTGGCCAACGCCGCTTGCCAGCAGCTGCTTGCCGCGTGCAAAGACTATTGAGTTACTCTTGCTGTTCTTTACGATCTTGTTGGCAAAGAGCATATCCTCGATCTCATCATCACTGGGCTTGCGTGAGGTAACCAGCTTGAGCTCATCGGGAGTCTCAATCTTGGTATCCTTATCCTGTACAAGCACACCGTTCAGGGCTGAGCGAACCAGCTTGACGGGCAGCTTCTGATCCTTGCGGACCAGGATGATGCGGTTCTTCTTCTGACCCAGGATCTCCAGTGCGTCAAAGTCATAATCAGGAGCGATGATAACCTCAAAGAAGATCTTGTTGATCTCCTCGGCGGTTGCCTTGTCAATGGGAGCGTTTGCTACAAGTACTCCACCGTAGGCCGATACGGGATCACCTGCAAGTGCATCCTTCCAGGCCTCGAGCAGTGTAGGACGAGAAGCCACGCCGCATGCGTTGTTGTGCTTGAGGATGGCGAATGTAGTCTCATTGAACTCATCGATCAGGTCAACTGCTGCATTGATGTCGAGCAGGTTGTTGTAAGAGATCTCCTTACCGTGAACCTGGTCAAACATTGCATCCAGGTCACCGTGGAACACGCCCTTCTGGTGAGGATTCTCACCGTAGCGCATTGCCTTGTGGCCATCCAGTGCCAGACGGAAATGATCCTCCTCTTCATCACCTGCAAACCAGTTGTAGATGCAGCTGTCATAGTATGATGAAACGGCGAATGCCTCCTTGGCAAACCAGCGACGCTCCTCAAGGGTGGTCTCGGCACCGCGCTCGTTCAGGATGTCAAGCAGGGGCTTGTACTGATCCTTGCTGGCAACGATGACAGCATCCTTGAAGTTCTTGGCTCCGGCGCGGATGAGTGAGATACCGCCTATATCGATCTTCTCGATGATGTCGGCATCCTCGGCGCCTGACTTTACTGTATCCTCAAAGGGATAAAGGTCAACAATTACAAGATCGATCTCAGGTATATCATAGCTGGCCATCTGAGCCATATCATTATCTTCCTCACGACGGGCCAGAATGCCGCCGAATACTTTAGGATGCAGGGTCTTGACGCGGCCGCCCAGGATTGACGGATAGCCTGTAAGTTCCTCTACTGCCTGGCAGGGAACTCCAAGCGACTCAATGAAGCGCTGGGTACCGCCGGTAGAAATAAGTTTTACACCCTCCTGATGGAGTTTGTTGATTATCTCGTCAAGGCCGTCCTTATGGAAGACCGAAATCAGAGCTGATGAAATTCTCTTTGTCTCGGACATATTTTTATGGGTTATCGGTTTATCTGAATAATTTTTCGCGAAATTAACAAATTCCCCCTACTATCGCAAGAGTATACACTGCAAATAGCAAATAAAAAATATAATAAAACCAAAAGTGCGCCCATCATGCTCAATTTGACAATAAAAAGCATACCTTAGCAGACAGTTACAATACTAACCATTGTTTTTCTACAGCAGATCATTATGGATAGAAGAGAATTCCTGAAAACCCTGGCTGCAGCCGGTGCTTTGGTAACCGTAAAGACCAGCGGAATGATGGATGTCATGGCTTCCACAGTTCCGTCGGGAAGTCAGGCAGCCGCAGCAGACAACGCAGATCTGGCAGCCGTCATGAACGGCGAGCCCGCCCAGATGCTTGAGGCCGCAATGAAAGAGTTGGGCGGCATAGAGCGTTTCATCAAGAAAGGTGACAAGATTGTAATCAAACCCAATATCGGCTGGGACCGCACTCCCGAGTTGGCCGGCAACACCAACCCGGACCTCATATCGGCACTCATCAAGATGTGCCAGGATGCAGGTGCAGCCGAGATAAAGGTCTTTGACCACACCTGTGACAACTGGAGCCGATGCTATGACCACAGCGGAATAGAGGCTGCCGTAAAGAAAGCCGGGGCCACCATGGTTTACGGTCATGAGCAGTCCTCATACGAGAAGGTTGAAATACCTAACGGCAAGACTCTCAAGAACGCACAGGTTCACAAGGCCATCATCGAGTGCGACAAATGGATCAACGTACCGGTTCTCAAGAACCATGGCGGAGCTCTTATGACCTGCGCCATGAAGAACCACATGGGTATAGTTTGGGACCGTCGCGCTTTCCATTCACGCGGACTCCACCAGTGCATAGCAGATATCTGCACCTACAAGCCTGCAGTGCTCCACATAGTTGACGCATACCGCACCGTTGCCACTAACGGCCCTCAGGGACGCAGCGCCAATGATGTAGTTCTTACCAAAGCTCTGTTCGCATCGGCCGATATCGTAGCAGTCGACACCGCTGCCGGCAAGTTCTTTACCGGTATCAACAAGAACATCAAGTTTGAGGACATTGAGCACATTCCGGACGGACAGAAACTGGGACTGGGCACAATGGATCTGGAGTCAATCAACGTAAAGAGAATTAAGCTCTGATGTTGCGTAGGATTAGAACGGCAGTGGCAATAGCCGTCATTGCCATACTCACATACGGGTTCATAGATTTTGCGGGAGTCATTGACAACCCGCTGTTACAGAAGATACAGTTCGGCCCTGCCCTGCTGTCGCTCAGCATTGTCACGCTGGTATGCCTGATAGCCGCCACGCTTCTGCTCGGCAGACTCTACTGTTCAGTTATATGTCCTCTGGGAATATTCCAGGATTTATTCAACTGGCTGTCAAAAAAATTTGACAAAAAGAAGAAGTATGAGTTCCGTCCTGAGAGACCTTGGCTCCGCTGGGGAGTCCTGGCAGTCCTGGTAATAGCATGGTTGTGCGGATTCACCTTCCTGGTAGGACTTCTGGAGCCCTACAGCGCATACGGACGTATGGCCGATGAACTCTTCCGTCCGGTCTATATCTTCGGTAACAACATACTGGCAGCCATATGTGAGAAGTTCGGCAACTACAGTTTCTTTAAGGTTGTCATCTCCCTCAAGTCCGTTACCGCATTCGTGGTTGCAATACTCACGCTGCTGGTCATCGGCCACATATCATACCACCATGGACGCACCTGGTGCAACACCATCTGCCCGGTTGGTACTTTGTTGGGATTTTTCTCAAGATTCTCACTCCTGCGCATACGCATAGACAAGGACAAGTGCAACCACTGTCTGGCATGCCAGCGCAAGTGCAAGGCATACTGCATAGACTCCAAGAATCAGACCATTGACTATTCACGCTGCGTGGATTGCTTTGACTGCATAGAGTCATGCAAGCAGAAGGCCATAAGCTTCGGCCCTGTAAAATGCGGCAGCAAAAGTGCTGATACTGATACTGTTGACGAGTCCAAGCGTCAGTTCCTCAAGTCATCACTGGTTATTGCCGCCCTGGCACCCGCAGCGCTCCAATCCAAGGTTACGGGAGTAAAGGACACCCGCGTGCCCATGTCACCTCCCGGCTCCATCAGCCACAAGAACCTGCTTAACCACTGCACATCATGTCATCTCTGCGTGAGCAAGTGTCCCAGCCATGTGCTTAAGCCTGCAGGTATGGAGTACGGTCTGGGTGGTATCATGCAGCCTGTCATGAAGTTTGACGAAGGTTACTGCAACTATGACTGCAACCTCTGCAGCCAGGTATGTCCCGCCGGCGCCATCAAGCCGCTCACTGTCGAGGAGAAGCATAAGACCCAACCGGGCCGCGTAGTGTTCGACATCAACATCTGTGTCGTTAACGTGAACCGTACCAGTTGCGGAGCATGCGCTGAGCACTGCCCCGTACAGGCTATCCACATGGTTCCGTTTCAGGGAGGTCTGACCATTCCGGAGACCACTCCCGAACTGTGCGTAGGATGCGGCGGCTGCGAATTCATCTGCCCCGTCAAGGCAGTCCACATTGAGGGCAATCCGGTTCATCTGGAGGCTAAGGCTCCCGAACAGGACGAAGCAATACAAACTCAGGATTTCGACTTCGGCTTCTAAAAAAGAAATGCTTGCCAGACAGGCAAGCATTTTTTATTTCTCTCTAAAGAACAGGAGTACCGGATTTGACTCGGCTGTGATGGTGGGGAAGAGGGATTTGAAACGTTCGTTTTCCGTGATCATTCCCGAGTCATAGAAACCTACAAAAGTTCCGTTGTATGAGCTGACCAGGAACGGGAAGGGTTCGCGGGTCATCTTGTCGTTATTGAACTCACCGGTAAGTACGTACATGCGATAGGTGGTCCAGGTGGACTTGTCTACAAAGACCATCATCAGGTTGGCGCCGTAGTTGGTATTGACAAAGTAAAGGAAGCGCGGAGTCTCAAGATAACCGCACTTGGTATACTCCCTCTCGGGATTGGTGAATACCTTGTCGCTGCGCTTAAGTTCATCAGGGATTACTATATCCGTAACCATACGGCATGTAACGCTGACGGTATCGGCCGTATAGTGATAGAACTTGTCATTATCCTCAATACCCATGAAACCTATCACATCCTTACTGATGTGGTTAATATAGGGATTGTTGATGCTCACGTGTGCGAACTCCGGGTCAAACTCCACCAGCTGCTGCTTGAACCTGCCGTCAGGACCGGTTCTCCAGAGGCCTCTGCGATAGGGTCGGCCCGAATAGACAATAGGGTTGGAGAAGAGGAAATCACCGTTGGACATAACAGCAAAATCAGTCACAAAATCATCGATTATGACACTCCTCTTGTAGCTGCCGTCCAAACCATAGACAAAGATTCTGTTGTTATGGCCGTCCATGATGAAGAGTTCATCACGCTCCGGAAGTACATCAAAACGCTCAATGATACGGTAATTGCCGGTACCCTTGCCCTGGCGGTCAAAACGGTACAGGAACTTGCCCTTTCCGTTGAAGAAAAAGAGGCTGTTTGATGAACGGACAATGATTGTGTCACCGAATGATACCACCTCATCGACAGAAGTAATGATGCTCTCAACGCCGGCATTCTCCAGATAGACGGTGTCTACCCTTTCAAACATGCTTGACATGATGGGATACTCCGTGGGATCGTCGTGGAGAAGAGGGGCTGATATCTCATGAAGGCATGTGTCGCAAACCTTCTGTTTACCCATGCAGCAGGGCAGAAGGAAAAGGACAATCAGAAATGAGCTTAATCTCATTACCTTTTTCACGTTTGACAACATACCTCTATTTATTTTGCCTGCAAAGTTACACAACCATACGCAATAATTAACATATTTTTTAAAAAAAGAGCCGGTCCTTCTCAGAACCGGCCCCTTTGTGCATTAGAAGCTGTTATTTATTACTTGGCAGCATTGTGTCTTGCCTCGATCTCCTTGTTCATCTCGTCAAGTCTCTCATCAGTAAGAGGATACTTGAATACCAGATATCCTACAACAATAAGCAGGATAGCCGGGATAATGGTGGTGAACCACAGGATAGCGTTCTGTACGGTTTCGTTATAATCACTCAGGTGAGTATAGTAAGCATTTACCGGAGCGCTGATGAATGAAGCCAGGAACACTACGATAAAGATGCTCAGTACCAGCTGCAGGCACTTGTTGGCCTTGAACTCCAGCCACATCTCCTTGAATGAAACGGGCTTCTCGGGAGTGGTGGTGATGTTCTCCTTACTGCCAAGGAAGCAGAGTGTCAGCAGAACGAAACCTACAACTGCAAAGATGCATGTTACAGTGAACCATGCCTTAGGATCAGTAGGCAGAGCTGACTCCTCGCTGGCCAGGTTGAAGCCGATCAGACCCATAACCCAGGGAGTGATGAAACCAGCAAGTGAGAAACCGGCCTTGAAAGCAACACCGGCCAGAGCGTTAACGGTAGCAGCAGGACGGTTACCGGTACGATACTCAGCATCAGTGATTACCTCAGGAACAAGAGCCCACATGAGTGAACCGACCAGCAGACCTACACCGGTAAGAACCTTAGCACCCTGAACGATTACATTGCACTTCTGAACATCAAAGAACTTACCGATGATGAAGAGTGTGATGAATCCTACAAGACCTACACAGAGAAGCAGATAATAAAGTCCCTTCTTTCCGAACAGCTTCTTCAAAACGGGAAGCAAAGGAAGGATGATGAATGCAGGAATGGTACCGATAGCCATGAATACAGCCTGGTTCCAGTCAACTGCAATGCCTACGGCCATAGCCAGTCCGATGGGGAAACCGGCCTGTACTACGATCTGACCGATATTGGCGCATACCATACGGGTTGAAGTGAGGATAAGAACCTCATCATTATCACGGGTCATTGACGCCATGATAGAACCGTAAGGAATATTAACTACTGAGTAGATCATGCTGAGGAGAGTATAGCTGACTGTAGCGTATACAATCTTCCATGTCATACCCCATGTAGCTACTGCGGGAAGCATCAGGAAGCAAGCGGCAACTGTAAGAGGTATACCACCGTAAAGCAGATATGTACGATACTTACCGAGCTTGGGATTGTGGTTATCGATATATTTTCCGACTACGGGACTCCAGAAACAGTCAAGGAGTCTTACTCCGAGGATAAGTCCACTTACAAAGCCGGGATTGATTTTCAATACTGTGCACAGGTACAGCATCAAAAAGCATGCAACTGTCTGGAAAATAAGATTCTGGGCAAGGTCACCTGAACCGAAACCGATTCTCTGACCCCAACTCAGTTTGTAATAACCGTTGTTTACTTCGTTTGCCATAAAGATGATTTTATTGATTAATAATTATTGGTTATCTGTTATTTCGGCCCACAAACTTACACAAAAAATCGGTTTTTGATGTATAGGCCTGTCATTTATTGACCCGTTTCCATGAAGACCACAGCTCTCTGTAAGGTCTCGTCAAGTTCCTGTATTACCTGATAGTAGGCGTTCATGCCCCACAGCAGACGGGCTATGAATGCCTTGAGCTGAGTCTTGAATATGGGCAGCTGATCCAGATACTGGGCCTCATTATACTCGACCTTGTCCTCCTTGGCACGGTCCAGGAACATACGTAGTACATCCGGGCCTACCTCAAACGTGCGGTTGAAATCCTCGAATGAGCGGTAACGGCGCTGCAGGGTGCGACGGTTACGCTCCACGTATTTGAATGCGGTGTTGAACACCACGTTCTTGGCGGTTATGTTACGGTAATACTGGTTGACCCTGGTGGTATCAAGCGGCACAAAGATGTCGGGCATGATTCCGCCACCGCCGTAGACGGTGCGCTTCTCTATCATGGTGCTGTACTTGAGTGAATCAGGGAAGTGGATGCTGTCGCGGTTGGTGAGTTCACCGTGGCGCAGGCGCTCCTCGATGTCATCGCCGTAGTCCACATCCTTGCCGTAGGGTTTCTGTATGCATCGGCCCACAGGAGTGTAGTACTTGGCTACGGTAAGACGTATCAGTGATCCGTCATGGAACTCGATGGGACGCTGTACAAGACCCTTGCCGAATGAGCGGCGGCCTATGATGGTGGCACGGTCCCAGTCCTGAACGGCACCCGATACAATCTCGCTGGCCGATGCCGAGTACTCGTCAATGAGCACTACCAGCTTGCCGGTGCGGAAATGTCCGCGGCCATCTGCCAGGTAACCGCTCTTGGGCTGGCGTCGGCCCTCAGTGTAAACAACCATCTGGTCACGGTTCAGGAACTCGTTTGCCAGACCGACTGCGGCCATAAGCAGACCTCCTCCGTTACCCTGAAGGTCAAGTATGAGTGACTGTGCACCCATGGCGCTCAGCTCAGAGAGCTTCTGCTGAAACTCATCGACGGTGGTGGCGCCAAAGCCTGATATCTTTATGTAACCTACACCCGGGCGAATCATATACGCGGCATCCACGGTATTTACGGGGATCTTGTCACGGATGACGGTGAACTTGAGTGTCTCCTTGACTCCGCGGCGGCATATTCCAAGGTCGACCTTGGAGCCTCTGGGACCGCGCAGACGTTTCATGATAGCCTCCTGTGACATCTTGACGCCTGCAATGGTGGTGTCATTGACGGTTATGATGCGGTCACCGGGAAGGATACCTACCCTCTCGGACGGACCGTCGGGTATGGGCTGTACGATGAACAGCGTATCCTCAATCATGTTGAACTGTACGCCTATGCCGTCAAATGAACCCATGAGAGTCTCGTTTGACTTGTCATTCTCCTCGGCAGTCAGATATGTGGAATGCGGATCCAGCTCCTCAAGCATACCCCTGATGGCTTTCTCCACGATCTTCTTCTCATCAACATCCTCCACATAGAGGGCCGATATGGCTCCCTCGGCCACCAGCAGTTTCTGGAGTTCGGCATCTATGGTGGTAGCCTGCGGCTGCATGGGAGTCTGGGGCTGACGCGGCAACTGGGGCTGCATCTGAGGCTGTCCCGGACGCTGGGGCTGCTGGAGTCCGCGACCCGGCTGAGCCATCAGCATAAACGGCATCAAAAGAGCTGCAAACAGAATATGTATCCTCTTCATATTATCACATATATGGTTTGAATGTATCAATCATCAGGTCATCAGCATTACGGCCGAAAGAGATAAGCTCACGTACCAGACTGCTGCTGACATGCTGCACTGCGGGAGTTGAAACCAGCAGGACTGTCTCAACGCCGTCGATGGTGCGGTTTATATCGGCCATGTTACGCTCCATGTCATAATCGGTCACTGAGCGGATGCCGCGAAGTATTGCGTCACAACCGTTTTCCCTTACGGCATCCACGGTAAGGCCCTTGTACTCAATAACGCTTACACGTGAGTACCCTTTGTAATGGTTACGGATAGCCTCAAGACGCTGCTCGGCACTGAACAGAGGTTTCTTCTCCTCATTGATGCCAACGGCTATCACCACTTCACAGCCCAGGTCAAGAGCACGCTCAACCAGGTCGGCATGTCCTATCGTGAAGGGGTCAAATGACCCTGGGAATAACAGTTTCATAATACTACTTTTTTGTTTAGAATTTCTCACCTTCATCCTCATCAACCCTGTCCTCCTCGACTACCAGGTTGTCAATGATGAAGTTCTGACGCTCCATGGTGTTCTTACCCATATAGAATGAGAGCAGGTCATCGACCGCATCGGTCTTCTTGAGGGTCACCATTTCAAGACGCATATCGGGGCCGATAAAGTTCTTGAACTCATCGGGCGATATCTCACCGAGTCCTTTGAATCGGGTGATCTCCGGATTGGGTGAGAGTTTCTCAATTGCCTGCTTACGCTCCTCATCGGTGTAGCAGTAGATGGTCTCGAACTCACCCTTCTCGGTTACCACGCCGTCCACATGGGCATCGGCACCTTTTTTCTTCTTACGCTTGTTACGCACGCGGAACAGCGGAGTCTGAAGTATGTATACGTGTCCCTTCCTTATCAGCTCGGGGAAGAACTGCAGGAAGAAGGTTATCATAAGCAGACGTATGTGCATACCGTCCACATCGGCATCGGTTGCAACGATTATCTTGTTGTAGCGCAGGTCATCAAGACCCTCCTCAATGTTGAGGGCTGCCTGCAGCAGGTTGAACTCCTCATTCTCATAGACCACCTTCTTGGTGAGTCCGTAGCAGTTCAGAGGCTTACCGCGCAGACTGAATACAGCCTGGGTGTTCACGTCACGGCTCTTGGTGATTGATCCGCTCGCAGAGTCACCCTCGGTTATGAAGATACAGCTCTCCTCCTGACGGTCACCGCGCAGATCGTTCAGGTGGATGCGGCAGTCGGCCAGCTTGCGGTTGTGCAGGTTGGCCTTCTTGGCGCGCTCGCGGGCCTGCTTGGTTATACCGGCTATCTCCTTGCGCTCCTTCTCGGACTCAAGGATCTTCTTGAGGATGACATCGGCCACCTCAGGATCCTTATGGAGCAGGTCATCGACCTCCTTCTTGATGAAGTCACCCACGAACTTGTTGAGTGAAACACCGCCGTTGGGGCTCATGGTGGTAGAACCCAGCTTGATCTTGGTCTGGCTCTCGAACACCGGCTCCTCAACGTTCAGGGCGATGGCGGCAACTATGCCGTTACGTACATCGCCCAACTCAAAGTTCTTACCGTAGAACTCCTTGATGGTGCGTGCTATATGCTCCTTGAATGCGCTCTGGTGTGTACCGCCCTGTGAGGTATACTGACCGTTTACGAATGAGTAGTACTCCTCACCGTACTGGTTGGTATGGGTGAACGCAATCTCGATATCTGTTCCCTGAAGGTGAATGATAGGATAGAGGCTCTGGGCGCTCATACGCTCCATAAGCAGGTCCTCAAGACCGTTGCGCGATACGAAACGCTGGCCGTTGTACATGATTGTAAGGCCGGTGTTCAGATAGGTATAGTTGCGCAGCATGGTCTCAATGATGGCCGGACGGAACTGATAGCCCACAAACAGGGCGTTGTCCGGTTCAAAGATCACCTGTGTTCCATGTTCCTCGGCACTGGGCTCAGTCTTGTCAGACTGGAGCTTGCCGCGCTCGAACTGCAGTGTACGCACCTGACCGTCCCTCCAGCTGCTTACCTGGAAATGGTGACTCAGCGCGTTTACCGCCTTAAGACCGACACCGTTCAGACCTACGCTCTTCTTGAACGCCTTGCTGTCAAATTTACCGCCGGTATTCAGGATGCTTACGGCCTCCAACAGCTTACCCTGAGGTATACCGCGTCCGTAGTCACGCACCGAAACCTTACCTGTATCGGCCAGGTCTATCTCTATGCGCTTGCCGGTATTCATTCGGAACTCATCGACGCTGTTGTCTATGATCTCCTTGAGCAGTACGTAGATTCCGTCATCGGCTGCCGAGCCGTCGCCCAGTTTACCGATATACATACCAGGACGGGTACGGATATGCTCCATATCGTCCATGTGGCGGATATTGTCCTCGTTGTACTGCACCTGAGGTGTCTGCGGGTCAAATAATTCTTCAGTGTCTGCCATATATCTTTATTCTTATCTCAAAACAAAATTAAATCAGATGGGCTTGAAAAAGACCGCCCTGCGGCGTACAATCTTCACTCCCTCATAGTAAGACCACTGGCTCTGGACCTTGGTGTTGTCAACCAGCTCCGGGTTGGTCTCGGCAAGCTTGTATCCCAGCTCAACCAGAGTGGGATTGAGTATGGTGAACGGTACCGCATTGATACCCTTGTTCTGATACTCGGGCTTTACGGCTATGAACAGGAACTCCACGATATTGTCGCGCTTGAACTTGAGCGCATTGATTATATGCCACCAGCCCAGCGGGAAGAGACGGCCCTGAGCCTTCTGCAGTGCACGTGCAATGGATGTCATCGTAAGCGCTCCGGCCACAAGGTTGTCATCCTTGTCAAGCACGAACGCAGCAAAACGCTTGTCCAGAAGCGGCACGAACTTGCGGGCAAAGTCTTCAATCTGCTTGTCGGAGAAGGCCGAATATCCGTACAGCGGAGCAAACGCCTCATTAACCAGATGGAAGAGCTTGTGGGCATATTTCTTGGCCTCCACACTCTTGCTGTGTTCCAGCTTGTCAATATGGAGATTGTAGCGGTCCAGCACTATCTTGCCTATACGCTCCATCTTCTCCGGAAGGGTGTTGTAGGGAATATGTCTCTCAACCCACTCTGCCGAAGGCTTGAGTCCCAGCTGCTCCATATGCTTGGGATAGTAGGGATAGTTGTAGATGGTGGCCATTGTACCCATCAGGTCAAAGCCCTCGGTCAACATTCCCTCGGGATCAAAATCGGTGAATCCGAAAGGTCCCTCCAACCGGTCCATTCCACGCTCCTTACCCCATGCCGATACGGCATCAAGCAGAGCACGGCTTACGTTAATGTCATCAATGAAATCTATCCAACCGAACCTTACGGTCTTGACCTTCCACGCCTCATTGGCCTTACAGTTGATGATGGCAGCCACCCGGCCCACCACCTTGCCGTCCTTAAGGGCGATGAAAGGCTGTGCCTCACAGAATTCAAGTGCGGCATTACGCTTGGGTTTGAAAGAGTTCTTGGTGTCGCTTATAAGATCAGGTACGGCATAGGGGTGGTTCCTGTAAAGCTGCACATTGAAACGTGCAAACCTGCGCAGGTCCCTGGCTGTCCTGACAGCGATCACTGATATGTTATCATCAGACATTATCTCCACCTGTTTTAAATTCAGCGAAGATACAAATTAAAAGGCACTCTTCCCAATCGCTATGGCGTTATTTATCAACACTGGCGCCAACGCATTAAGCATTGACGCCAGTGTTAAAACAAGGACTTATTATTGCAAGCTATTGAGAAGATTAGCTTTCTTCTATCTGTCTGATCAGGTCTTTGAGTTCATCAAGAGAAATCTTCTCTTCTGTAACCAACGCTGATACAGCGCCCAGATAGGAATTGTTGAAACACTTGCCTATCAGAGTATCCAGACTGAGTCCATTGTACTCATCCCTGCTGAGTGCAGGATAATACTGGAATGAACCGCTGAAGGAATTGTGCTTCAGGTACCCGTTCGACTCTAGCGTACGGACTTGTGTGGACAAGGTGTTGAAGTGAGGCTTGGGATCAGGATAGAGCTCCTGGAGTTCCTTGACATAAAGTGGTCCCTTGTCCCAGAACCAATTCATGATGATCTCCTCTTTTTTAGTGAGTCTCTTCATGTATTATATTTGAAAGTAAGTTTTCACACACTTATTTGGCTGTGTCAAATAATAAATAACCAAAGTTCTGAGTGCAAAGATACAACTAAACAAATTCGCCTCAAACTAATTAACGAATTTTATTAGTTTGCATCCTTATTCATAAAAAAATACTTTCCAAACTTCTAGATAGCCCCAAAAAAATACCGTCCAAAAGAATGGACGGTTTCGTGGGCCATCTAGGGCTTGAACCTAGGACCTCCAGATTATGAGTCTGTTGCTCTAACCAACTGAGCTAAAAGCCCGGAGAAAGAATCACCGGCCCATGGCCGACTGCTTCATTCGGGTGCAAAAGTACTCCAAAAACCCGTATTTACAAAGTTTTGGGAGAAAAATTTCCCGTACCCCGCGTTTCTTCACTACTTTTGTAATCCAAAACAAAAACATATGACCATACCCGTTCCCGACACCTGCAGATACGCTGCCACGATAGGATTCTTTGACGGAGTCCACCTGGGTCACGTACACCTGCTGGAGGAGCTCAAAGCCATCGCTGCAAAGCGCGGACTCAAGAGTATGGCCATAACATTCCCCGAGCATCCGCGACAGATACTTCAGTCAGATTACCGCCCACGTCTGCTCTCCACCCCGGAAGACAAGATGCACCTGCTGGAACAGACCGGGATAGACTACTGTTTCCCGCTTCACTTTACAACTGCACTTGCCGCTCTGGATGCCGAGACTTTCATGACGGATTTCCTGCAGAAGAAACTGGGCGTAAGCACACTGCTGGTAGGTCATGACCACCACTTCGGCCATGATACCAGTCTGGGTATAGATGATTACCGCCGCATAGGAGAAAAGATCGGCATGGAGGTCATACCGGCCGATGCATATCTCTATGAAGGTACGCCCGTGAGCAGCTCACGCATTCGCCGCGAACTCGTAGCCGGCAACGTAAAGGCCGCAAACGCCATGCTCGGATACCGTTACACCATAAGCGGAACCGTCATTCACGGACTGCAGAACGGCCGCAAGATGGGATTCCCCACCGCAAATCTGGGCCCCTACTGCGAATTCATGCAGATTCCTGCCGACGGTGTATATTCGGCCCTGGCAAAGGTTGACGGCGAGACATGGCCAGCCATGCTCAACATAGGATTCCGCCCCACGTTTGAAGGTACCGCCCGTACCATCGAGGCCCACCTGCTGGGATTTGAGCGTGACATCTATTTCCACGAGCTGACTCTGGAGTTTGTGGATTTCCTGCGTCCCGAAAGGCGTTTTGATTCACCTGAGGGTCTGGCTGCACAGCTTGAAGCTGACCGTGACAAAGTAAGACAAACAATAAAAATAGGATAAATATGAAGAAAACGCTTAGAACCATAGGTATCTGGATTGCCGCTCAGTTGGTAATCACCTTTCTCTTCATGATAGTGGCAACGATACAGGGAAATGACATCATGTCAATACTTGCACCCTCCCTGCTGGTTTCTGACGCAATAGTCATTATTGCGCTTCTTATCATGAAGTACTGCACTTTAAAAGAGATGTTCAAGCCCGCACCCGGAATGGTGTTGCTTATCTCAATGGTGTTCGGTATGAGCGGAATGATGGCTGTCGAAATACTATCTTCAGGCTTTGATATACCCAACACATTGGCCGATCAGTTCGACGCCATGTCAAAAACCATGACCGGTTTCCTGGCAATCTGTATCATCGGCCCTATCATGGAGGAGATGATGATGCGACGCGTTATCCTGAGGGAGATCAAGATGAAGACCAAAAGCATGTGGGCCGGTATTCTGATATCATCCGCAATCTTTGCGATCATTCATATCAATCCCATACAGGTTGTATTCGCAATGCCCGCCGGAATAATACTGGGCTGGCTCTACTGCAAGACAGGAACCCTGCTGATACCCATTTGCCTGCACATACTGAACAACACCATATCCTTCATGGCCATGAGAGCCGGTTCTGACGGGGGTGATGATGAATTCACCATTAAGTCTACCGCAGGAGTGGTTACGTTCATGGTATTGGCAATCGTATTCGTCATCACAGCAATCTGGATCGTCAGATATTACGCCAAGCTCAAGAAACAGCAGGAAGAAGAGGCTCAGTCTGCCGCAGAATTGGCTGCAGAGCCTGCTGAAAGCACCTCAAAAGGCACTTTCCAGGGAGACAATTACGAGAAGTAAGATTATTACAGGGCGATTGTAGTACCTGTAAGCTTATCGAGTGCTTCGGCCTTTGTAATAAGGACCGATGACACTCCGGCCTGCAATGCGGTGAACGCATTCTGGATCTTGGGAATCATGCCGCCGCTTATGGTGCCGTCCTGTACCAGACGCGGGAAATCGTAGTATGAGATGTAAGGAATGACGCTGTTGTCATCATCCTCATGCAGCAGCACACCCGGCTTCTCAAAGCAGAATATCAGAGTTACCTTGAAGTATGATGCCAATGCCTTGGCTGCCTCACCGGCAATGGTATCGGCATTGGTATTCAGGAGCTGACCCTTACCGTCATGTGTAAGCGGAGCCAGAACAGGAACAATACCCTTCTCTATCAGGCTTGCCAGGAACTCGGCATTGACAGCCTTGACATCACCTACAAAACCGTAGTCAACCTCCTTTACCGGACGCTTATCGGACTGCATAACGTTGCAGTCAGTACCTGTAAGACCAATGGCGTTGATGCCCTCGGCCTGCAGTTTGGCAACGATATTCTTGTTTACCAGACCTCCGTAAACCATAGTCACTACGTCAAGCATATCGGCATCGGTGATACGGCGTCCGTCCACCATCTTGCTCTCAATGCCCAGACGGCTGGCCATAGCGGTTGCCGAGCGGCCGCCTCCGTGTACCAGAAGCTTGGCGCCGGGTATAGCCTTGAAATCCTTGAGCAGACGCTCCAGAGTCTCGGGCTGCTCAACTATCTTGCCGCCCACCTTTACAATGACAAGTGACTGTTTCATATATGGTCAATCTTTCTTAAGGTCCAACAGTTGTTTCAAATAAGTAATTGTGTCCGATATCTGATCGCGGGATTCCAGACGGTCTCCGGGGCAGATGTACTCGGCCCTGAGGTATCCGGGCTCGCGGCGTGCGGTCTCACTCTCTATGAAAGCGGCCAGCTCTTCATCGGATTTGGATGCTATGAGCGGACGCTGTGATCGGGCTACCTTGAGACGGCGCAGCAGAGTATCGTTATCACATTTAAGATAGACGGTCTTGCCATGCTGGAGCATGTAGTCCATGTTATCGCCGATAAGCGGTGTGGAGCCTCCGCATGACACTATCACGTCATCAAAATCTCCCACCTCACGCAGCATACGGCTCTCGATCTCACGGAAGCCCTGCTCGCCGCGAGTGGCGAATATCTGGCTCACGCTCTTCATATACCTGCGCTCGATATATTGGTCCAGGTCTATGAACGAGACTCCCAGGTCCTTTGCCAAGGCCTTGCCGAGGGTGGTCTTACCCGCCCCCATAAAGCCCATAAGGAAAACCCTTATCATTTCTTGGTCTTGAATATACGGCGCTTGGGAGCTGAACCGGTCTTCTCAATCTGACGCTTGATGATATCCTGGCACTCCTCCTCGGTAAGAGTAGAGGGATCCATGTTTCTGGGAATCTTGTAGTTGCTTCCCTGATATGCAATGTAAGCGCCGTAACGGCCGTTCATAACCTCCATGTCGGGATTGCCGGGGAATGACTTGAGCACCTTCTTTGACTCTGACTCACGCTTCTGCTGGATAAGGTGTACAGCCTCCTCGAATGTGATGGTAAGAGGATCGGCCACACCTGTCAGTGACACGTAGAACTTGTCATGACGGATGTAAGGACCAAAACGGCCTGTGCCGATGGTAACCTCAAAGCCCTCGAACTCACCCAGTGTACGCGGCAGACGGAAGAGCTCCAGAGCCTCGTCAAGAGTGATGGTCTCAATGGTCTGACCCTTCTTCATCTGGGCAAAGCGCGGTTTGTCATCATCCTCGGCGCTACCTATCTGTACGATGGGACCGTAACGGCCTATCTTTACTGATACGGGTTTGCCTGAAATGGGATCAGTACCCAGGATACGCTCACCTACCTTATGCTCGTTCTTAAGGGTCATGGCGTTGTTGACTGCCGGGCTGAACTTATCATAGAAGGTGCTGATAACACTCTTCCACTGCTTGTCGCCATCGGCTATATCATCAAACTCCTTCTCTACCTGAGCGGTAAAGTTGTAGTTCATTATGTCGGGGAAGTACTCGATCAGGAAGTCGTTTACAACCATACCTATGTCAGTGGGAACAAGCTTTGATTTCTCAGTTCCGTAAACCTCGGTAATGGTCTGGTCCTTGATGTCACCCTCCTCAAGACGGAGCATGTTGCACTCACGTTTGGTTCCCTCAATGTCCTCACGCAGTACATACTCGCGCTGCTGGATGGTGCCGATGGTAGGTGCGTAAGTTGAAGGACGGCCTATGCCAAGTTCCTCCATCTTGTGTACCAGGGCAGCCTCATTGAAACGCTGCGGGTGCTGAGTGAAACGCTCGTAAGCTGATATCTGGCTGAACTCCAGTGCCTGGCCTTTCTTGAACTCGGGCAGACCCTGAACCTCCTGTGAATCATTAGCGTCATCATCACGGCTCTCACGGTAAACGCGCAGGAAACCGTCAAACTTGACTGTCTCACCGGTTACTGAGAACTCACCGTCAATCTTGGGTGATGTGATAGATACGGTTGTCTTCTCCAGCTCGGCATCGGCCATCTGTGATGCGATGGTGCGCTTCCAGATGAGCTCATAGAGACGCTTCTCGGGAGCGGTACCGTCAATGGTCTGGTTGTCCATGTAGGTAGGACGGATAGCCTCGTGTGCCTCCTGGGCGCCCTTGGCCTTCTGTGTGTACTGACGGCTCTTTACATACTCCTCACCCATTGACTCGGTGATGGCCTTGCGGCATGAGTCGATGCAAAGGGTTGAGAGGTTTACAGAGTCAGTACGCATGTATGTGATCTTACCGGACTCATACAGACGCTGTGCAAGCATCATGGTCTGCATGACGGTGAATCCGAACTTTCTTGTTGCCTCCTGCTGCATGGTTGATGTAGTGAAAGGAGGAGCAGGCAGTTTCTTGAGAGGCTTGGTGGTGATATCCTTTACCTTGAACTCGGCACCCTTGCACTTCTCAAGGAAGGCATATGCCTCTTTCTTGGTCTTGAAACGCTCGCTGTAATCGGCACGTACATCCTGTACCTGGCCGCCGGCGCCCTCAAGACGGAAGATAGCAACTACCCTGTATGAAGCCTCGGGTACGAATTCCTTGATCTCGCGCTCGCGCTCTACTATAAGACGTACGGCTACTGACTGTACGCGGCCTGCTGAAAGAGCGGGCTTAACCTTACGCCAGAGGATGGGTGAAAGCTTGAAACCTACTATGCGGTCCAGCACGCGGCGTGCCTGCTGTGCATATACCAGGTTGGTATCAATGTCACGCGGGGTTTCGATGGCGTGCAGTATGGCGTTCTTTGTGATTTCGTGGAAAACAATACGCTTGGTCTTGTCGGGCTTGAGACCCAGGGTCTCGAACAGATGCCAGCTGATGGCCTCTCCCTCGCGGTCCTCATCAGATGCCAGCCAGACCATTTCGGCCTTCTTGGCTGCCTCCTTGAGTTCACTTACCACCTTCTTCTTATCTGAAGGTATTTCATATATGGGTTCAAACGTATCGATGTTGATGCTCAGGTCCTTTTTCTTCAGGTCACAGATGTGTCCGTAACTTGACATCACTTTGTAATCGGCTCCCAGAAACTTCTCGATTGTCTTGGCCTTGGCCGGAGACTCCACAATTACCAGATTCTTCTGCATGATATTCAATTAAAGTTTATGCACTAAAGGCGCGGCAAAAGTAGAACAAAAAAAACATATAGAAAAGGTGGACGGACATAAAAAATTATCTCCATCCACCTTATTAATATAAATATTAATAAAAAGTCAGAAGCGGTAAGTGGCCCCTACAAGCACTGAAGGTTTGATGGCGCGGTAGCCTGCGTAATAGTAGTAGTTACCTCCTGCCAGACGGTTGCCGGTAAGGTAGAATGAGAGGTTGGGACGGAAGTCATAATCAACCGTCAGAGCCAAGTCATTTACCATGGGCATACGGGTGCCGTCAACCTTGCCGAACACCATTGCACGGTATGTAACCATGGCGTCCAGTCCGGGTATGATATTCACCTTTCCGAACAGTGAGCCTTCAACTACCGGCTTGAGTGCCAGAAGGCCCTCTGAGTACTTGCCGGTATAGCCGTTGCAGGTAAGGTCCATCTTGACCTGTGCCCTGTCGGCAAACTGCATGTCGGCATCCAGGCGGGCATATACTACGTCCGATCCCTCCTGACTGAGCAGAGAGGTGATGATGATGCTGTCCTGTACTGTCTGGAACAGGTCATCGATGGTATGACGGTAACCGCCGCGCAGTGAGAGGGTGAGCCATGTGCCCTGTGAGTAGGATGCTCCTATCGAGGCGTTCATGAGTTCATATCCGTCTCTGATACGACTTACCTCAGACCAGTAGGGAGAAATACCGGCAAGGGTACGCATGCTGTTGTCCTTGATTCCGCCTGTCACTCCGGCAAACACCTTGATCTGCCCGTTGACATTGTACTGGGCGGTTACCATAGGTGAGAGCAGGAACTTGTTTCCGGCTCCGGTACGGATATCCATGTTGAGTCCCAGACGGGTCTCAATGTCACGCCAGGTAATCTTCCAGTAAGGAGACAGGGTTAATGTGGTAAAGTTGCCGTAGGTGGCTCCGTACAGTCCGGTCCAGTCATATGAGGCTGTTTTCTGACGGTAATCCAGTCCGGCTGTTCCGCCAAACAGCGGGAGTTCTGCGCCGGCATCGATGCGAAGCAGACGCTCACTATCAGACAGACCGACTCCGTTCACAGTCATTCCCTTGCGGGTGTACCACTGCATGCCTGCGCTCAGGTGCCAGTCAACCTTACGGAACTCTCCGTTGAGCCACAGTCCAGCTTCGGCCCTGTTTATACCAACGCCAAGATCGCTTAATGCAAGCATCGCGGCGGTGGTATCCTTACCCTCACGGTAGTTGAAACCGGAGTGTCCGTACGCGCCGTACAGGCCCACGGTCAGGCTGTCGAAACGGTGAGAGTACTCGAGCTTGAGGTCTGAGTTGAACATCTTGGATTTCCACTGTCCGTCGGGTTTGGTAGACCATCCGTCCATGAGTCCGGAGATGGTAAGCAGGTCTCTGTCTGAGATCTTCCAGCCTGCATCAAGAAGTCCGTCAGTGACGTTTCTGAGTCCGTAACCCAGACGAATCAGGCCATAGTAGCTGTTCTCCTTGATATCATCGGACTGCTCGCCGAACACACCCATGGGAGTGCGCTCATAACCCTGATGGGGGTTGGCCTCGGTACGGTAACTGACTGTTGTGGCCTGGCGCTCGGTACGCGGGCGCTCGGGCACGGGCATTATCTTACCCTGGTCCGACATGGACGGGTTGTATGAACCCTCGATGGTGAGTGATCTGGAGGGGAGCACATCATTCTGTGCGTTTACACCGCCCCAGCATATTACGGTCATAAGGACCGGAAGTATATATCTTTTCATAACGGTCATTCTTCAAGTCGTTTGGCAATCATATCAGCAATGTCATCATCCTCGGTATAGTTGGATTTGAGCGAGAGCAGATACTGACGCGCCTCAACATCCTTACCCTGGGACTTATAGATGTCACTGAGCAGTATGAAGCTGCGTGCCAGCCAGTACATATGGGGTGTTCCCTCCTGTATGAAATCCATTATAACCTTCTCGGCTCCCTCCTTGTCACCGCTGTCAAACAGCAGCTGGCTGAGCAGGTAGTCTGACTCGGCTCCGAATCTGGAGCGGGTGTCCTTGCAGAGTTCCTCAAACAGAGGACGGGCCTCGGCACGCTTGCCGCCATCCAGCAGGGCCTGTGCCTTCCAGTATGTTACCTCTGTCTTCTGCTCGGCAGTGAGCTGTGTCTGCAGGGCCTTGTCGGCATACATCAGGACGGCATCATTCTCACTTATCTGGCCCGCGCTGCTTACTATGCGGAACAGGCTGGTACGCTGACGGTCGGCATTGGTGGTCTTGGAGTAGAGACGGATGTAGGTATCCATCGCGGTCTCCCAGTCACCCACTGACCAGGCCATGCCGGATGCGTGGTCAAGAGCGCTCTCGCAGAATCGGCTGCTTTCATAAGCGGCGCTGTGCATGAAGCTCTCATAGGCCTCCTCATAGTCATTCTCCTCTTCAAGCAGCAGTCCCTGATAGTACCATGCGTTGGCTGCAAAGGCACCGCCCGGATACTGTTCCAGATACTCCTTGAAACGGGCCTTGGCATCGGCCTTCTGTCCGCGGCTGAAGAGACCCTCGGCTGCGGTATAGGAGAGTGAATCACGCTCGCTCACTGCTATGGGTGTGGCACCCTGAACGGTCTCTGTATATGTCAGATATGTATTGATATCACCCTTCTCCACGTAGATGGACTTGAGGTCCACAAGTGCGGTACGGGCCTCGTCGCTGCCCGGGTAGCGGGCAATAACATCCTTGTAGGCTGCGATGGCAAGGTCATACTTATCGGTCTGGTAGTAGATAAGGGCTACTTCGGCCGATGCCTTGCGCGCCAGGTCTGTATTTGGATACTCCGTGATAATCCTGTTGAATACCGCTACGGCCTGCTCGGGCTGGTCAGTCTGCTGGTAGGCGCGTCCCTCCTCATAAAGTGCTGACGGCACATAGGGAGACTGCGGATAGTTGACGGTAAGCTTGTCAAGGTCAAGTATCTTCTGGCGGTAGTTACGCTGCAGTCCGTTAACCAGTCCGGTCTGATAGAGGGCATAGTCACCGGTTGAAGGTACAAGGTTGAGTGCGGTTCCGTAATACTCCTTGGCCTGGTCATACTGGCGGCCGTAGAACATGCAGTCACCGGCACGCAGGGCGGCATCGGCTATGATCTCATTCTCCAGACCGGCCTGACGTGCAGACTCCAGTACTCTGGTGAATGCCTTGCCGCTCTTGTTGTATTCCTTGTTGTTGTAGTAGATATAACCCAGACCGTAGTTGGCAAGGGCGCTGCTGTGAGTCACTGCACTTCCCTTAAGTGCCAGGTATCGGCTGTAATCGGCCTCGGCACGGTCTGTCTGACCCATGCGGTAGTAGCACTCGCCGCGCCAGAACAGCGCCTCATTGGCGGTCTTTTTGTCGTAACGCTCAAGTGCTATGACATCGGTCAGTATAGAGGGTACGTCATCGTAGTTGCCTGCTACCATATCGTCCATGGCCTTCTTGTAGAGCAGCTGCATCTTTGCGGCCAGGATGGATGCTCCGGGGTTCTGTATCTTGGCTATTGACGCCAGCGCGGCATCATAGCTGGTGGTATTCATGTAGACGTCTACCAGGTAGCTGCTAACCTTGTCGGCATAGGCAGACTTGGGGTATTCGTTAAGGAAACGCTCGAATGATGTCACTGACTCGGCGAACGGTGAGTATGATGTCTCATGGATAACCATTGCGTAGTTGTAGAGAGCCTGCTCCCTGACTTCGGGCTTGCCGGGTATGTTCGATGCACGCTCAAACGCCATACGTGCGGCGTTCTTGTCACCCTTCTTGAGTGATGCAAGACCAATGTGCAGCAGTGCGTTCTGGGTTACGGCGTCATCGGCATCGGTAACCTGTGAGAGGTACTCGATTGCCTTGTCCATATCACCTGTCTGGAACTCTGACATTCCCAGCAGATAGGTGTCATATCGGATATCCTGGCTCTGGCCGGTGGTAAGATAGCTGGTCAACAGGTCAACTGCCTTGGCGTAATCGGCTTTGCGGTACCAGTACTCACCAAGAATACGCTCGGCCTCGGCCTCAATGTAAGGATCCTCGGTTGTCGCAACCAGCTCATTAGCGGTGTTGTAGGCCTGGATCATATCGTTACCTGCGTTCAGAGAGATATCGGCCAGATAGAGACGGGCCTCATCATCATGACGGGTCTCAAGTGAGTTCTCAAAACCGGTCTTGGCATCGGCACTACGACCGTTCACATAATCGTAGTATGCGCGGTAGAAAACTATGTCCTCATCCTCATCAGTCTCCTCAACCAGACGGGCCAGAATGTTGAGCTGCAGGTAACCCTCCTGGGCGCGTCCGCATCGGAACAGGGAGATGGCGTTATGGCGAACCATACGCTGACAGTCCTTGCTGTCCAGAAGCAGCGGGTCACACTCGTCAAAGCACTCAATGGCATCCTGATACTCACGCAGCACAAAATGGGACGAGCCCATCAGGGCAAGCATCCTGTTGTTGTACATTGAACCCGGATACCTGGACATGAATATCTGGATGGCAGGCATGGCGGTCGACAGGTCTCGCTCAGCCGCAATCACCACCTGCATGTACTCAATCTCCTCAGTCAGCGCCTGCTTGCGGTTCTCGGCCACCTTGACCCACTCGTCAAGCAGCGAACCGGCAGCGCCGTAATCACCCTGCGTGAATACGGTACGGCACTCGTCAAGCAGACGTGTATCGGCATCGGTCAGACGACTCTGGGCCGATACGCCCGCATATGCGCCTGCAAGCAACAGCGTTGCAGACAATAGTATTTTTCTCATCCGCTCTAATTATTTCTTGTACCACATATCAAGGGCCTTCTCCTCGGCAGCCTCCATTACGGCGCGCTCACCCGGACCCTTGTCGTTGATGCCGCACAGATGCAGCACCCCGTGAATGATCACTCTCATCAGTTCTTTCTCATAAGACGTATGAAACTTGGAACTGTTACTCAACACGGTGTCCAGACTGATGAACATATCACCGCTCACCCGGCCCGGCTCACTGTAGTCAAAGGTTATGATATCCGTATAGTAGTCATGTCCAAGAAACTCCTTGTTCACCTCCAGGATACGGTCATCGTTACAGAAGATATAGTTCAGATCACCTACCTTCCGGCCCTCATAAGAGGCGGCCACTTCAGTAATCCATGCCCTTACTGCCTTTCGGTCCAGCTTGGGCATCTTTATGTTTTCAGTCAGGAATGATATCATCGTTTTTAAAGTTTATGCAAAGAACAGATAAGCCAGGAATATGGCAGCTATTATACCCGCCAGGTCAGCCAGCAGTCCGCAGCCCACGGCATGACGTGTGTTCTTGATGTTCACACTGCCAAAGTAAACCGCCAGGATGTAGAATGTGGTATCGGTCGAGCCCTGGAACAGGCAGGCCAGACGTCCGGTGAACGAATCGGCCCCGTATGTGGTCATGGCATCGATCATCAGACCGCGTGCGCCGCCGCCGGACAGAGGTTTCATGAGAGCGGTAGGCAGAGCGCCCACGAACTGGGTGTCCAGTCCGCACTTATCGGCACACCATGCAACGCCGTTCACGACGGCATCCATTGCGCCCGATGCACGGAACACACCGATGCCCACCAGGATGGCAATCAGGTACGGAATGATCTTGACCGCCGTGGTAAAGCCATCCTTGGCTCCCTCAACGAACGCCTCATACACATTTATCTTGGCTTTGATGCCCGATATGATAAACCCTATTATCACCACAAACAGTATGATGTTGGCGGCCGATGTGGACACCGGGCCTATCTTGACTGCCGGAAGCTGTGAGAATCCCCAGATGATCAGGGCTACAAGCACGCTCAGTCCGCCCACAAAACCTATCAGGACCTTGTCAAAACGGATCTTCTGGATAAAGCAGGTAACCAGCAGGCCCACCAGCGTCGAGAAGAAGGTTGCCAGCAGGATGGGAATGAATACATCGGCCGGCTGTGCGGCACCCATCTGCGCACGGTACACAAGTACGCTCACCGGAATGATAGTCAGACCTGATGTGTTGAGCACCAGGAACATGATCATGGGGTTCGATGCCACATCCTTGGTCTTGTTGAGTTCCTGCATACGCTCCATAGCCTTAAGACCCATGGGAGTAGCAGCGTTGTCAAGACCCAGCATATTGGCGGCAACGTTCATGAAAATATGTCCGTAGGCAGGATCGTTCTTGGGAAGTTCAGGGAACAGGCGTGAGAACACGGGGCTGAGCCAGCGGGCAAAGGTATTGACCAGACCGCCCTTCTCGCCAATCTTCATTATACCCAGCCAGAGTGACAGGACACCGGTAAGTCCGAGTGAAATTTCAAAGCCCGTTTTGGCCGATGAGAACGTGGAGTCCATAATCTCCTGAAACACTCCCGCATCACCCATGCAGAGCCTGATCACAGCCACCACAAAAGCTATAAGAAAGAACGAAATCCAAATCCAGTTGAGTACCATACGCGCCTGTACATTATTAGCGCGAAGATACAAAAAATAGTACAATTGGGGTCAGGCCCCAATTGTACTACTTTTCAACAAACCTATTTACCAATTACCGGACTATATATTTCATCTCTATACCCCAGCCTTCAAACTCTGCCAGATTCAATGACAAGTCTATATCATCATCTCTAACAAAAGGCCAGTAGCTGGGCCTTTCTCCCAGAAGTTTTTTGTCCTGCTCTTTCTCGGGTTTCTTAATGCCTTGCTTTATCACCGCATCGCCATCGCCCATCTCTTTAACCTGCTGTATCTTGCTGCGGACATCCTCCTCATCAAATTCTATAGTTGGGTCATCCCTTACCAGCCATCCTATCTCCGGACGCAATGCCATGGTGGCTGTATCCTGAGCCAGACCTACTATTCCGCCACGCAGTTCCAAAGTGTTTATACCTATGCAGTTTCCAAAATCATCCTCAACATACTGTATAATGGGAACACTTGTCATAAGTGGCGGCAGATCATGTCCATACGGTATCTTTGACGGAAGCTCTCCCCAGTCATCAAACGGAATAAACTCCAAGAACCATCCGTCAAACGGGGTCGGTCCGTAAGTGGGCAGACATCCGCCGCCAGCCTTGAGATGGAAATTAAGGGGACGCCCCTTAATGGCCATATCCCACCAGAACTTAAGGTTAGGTTTACCTTCCGATGCCAACACAAACTCCGCCAGTATGGGGTCCAGCTTGTCGGTCCACTTCTTAACTCCGAATTCGCCCAACTTCCGGGTCTTTTCACGCAGCAATTTCCAGTCATCGGGAGTACCCTCAAGGGTTACGCTTGGAATACCACACCCTGCCAGCAACTCCATAAAATCAAAGTACTGCTTTACGGTTTCCATAAGCGTAATCTGCGACACCATCTTCTCTATCATACCCGTAGTTGAGAAGTTGCAGGTCATAACTTCTGCTATATCGTCCTTAGTCTCCTTTGCAATCAAATCGGCAAACTTCTGGACCTTTTGCGCTGTAGTGGTTTGCAAGTCGGTCCTTATAACCAGAGTCTCCTTATCATTATGATTGACCAGATACTGGCGGAACTTTTCCGGATCACGGTTCACATATTGAGAGTAACCGTTACATATAATTATCCACATTATATCGGGCGAAAGAACTATAGGCCGATGCTGCGCATACGCCAGACAAACCATTGAGAAGAAGGCATTGTCATCGCCGTCTACAAGTGACTTATTAGCAAAACTGCATCCCAGATAAGGCTGGCCGTCGGCCCACTTACGGCCCAGATCAGCACCATACTTTGTAGGCAGATATGCTTTTGCTATCTCTACGGCCTCAACATTAAATGTAATAGACTGCTTCTCCTGAGCAGATGCAAAGACTGTTACCAACAGCAGAGCAATTGTAAAAACTGATCTTTTCATATTCTTGTCGCGTTTGATTTGTTCTGCGACAAAAGTAGAGCGCCCGGTTGCGGCCAGCAAACAAACAGCGTTGCAAAACTGTCGCAATATTTTTGCAACGTTTTTGCAACGCTCAAAAGAACAATTGGGGATATGTATTTATGTTTTAAAACTTTATTTTTGCAGATATTATTACAATGAACAAAATGAGAATTAGCAAGAAGCTGTTTGTCCTGATTTCAATAGCCTTGCCGTTGCAGATAGCCTTTTCCACAGTGTCTGCTCAAGACAGTTTTATTGTGTGCGATTATAAGCAAAGCCTTATAGAGATTGTTCCTGACAGTTTTATATGCGGTTACACATTCAGCCCTTCAGGGTATAAACCGTACGGTCTGTTCCTGCAGAAAGACAGTGCAGGGTACCAGATGCTCCTCAACTATTATAAGTATGACAGGGACAAGGTTGACACTGAGATGTCATCGGCTACGATGCGCTTGTCAGAATGGGAGGTTGAAAGCGAGTTGGAAAAACTGATCAATAATGCAAAGAAAGATCTTGACAACGCCAAGCAACGCGAAAAGGCCGATGCCGATGCTGCCAAGGATGATAATGTGGTTAAGGTTCTGATGTCCGGCCGGGCAGCCGAACATTTGGGAGAGTTTACACTTTGGGTCAATTGGTATGACATGTACGAATCATTCAAATTTGATCTAGGACCCGAGCCTTTTCCCAATAACAACAGGTGGGAAGTAACTCCGTATTATGATAGTTCTGAAACACCTTATGATCCGCAGCACTGGATAGGTTCCAATGATTTATCGGACTGGTATTTTGTTGTCTATCCCGGTGAATACACGGGTGGTTGCGTCTTTGTGGATCATTGGGGCAGCAGCGGTTGTATTGTGGAGGAGATTGACAAGAAAGGAAAAATGGTCAATGTTACATGTACCGATGAACGCGGCCTGTTCAGGCTGCAGATAGTTGATCCCGGAAATTCTATCCGAGCAACGTATAAGCGGTATGATCCGGAACGCCGTTCTTACATTGTCTATAAACCTGTTGTAATGAATATTGCCCAAAAACACCATGATTATTACCAAAGCAGTTCTTTGGCGAAATGGTTTGAACTGAATGAATCAAGTTATTCTAAAAGGCCCAAACAATTAAAGAAACAGGTGGTTATATCAGGCAAAATCTATCCGGAAGAGAAGACCGTCAGCGGTATTGTGATGAATGGTTCGGAGCCAATAAAGGACGCTGCGATTGCTGAGATAGACTCAAAGGGCAATGTAATCACCCAGACCACATCAGAGTCAAACGGAGAGTTTACTCTTGATATTGCTGATTTTAATAACAAACTGCGTATATCGGCCCCGGGCTTTGCCCAGGTCAGTCAAAATATTGACGGCGTCCGATACGTGATCATATTTTAGTACAATTGGGGACAGTCCCCAATTGTACTACTTTTCAACAAACCTATACTATTGGGGTCTCTCCCCTTTTGTACTATTTTCCTTCAGGATTGTTGGGATTGATACCCAACATCTCCATCACATCCGTAACAGCAAGGCCATCGGGGGTTATCAGCTCATGGTGAGGTATGGCCGAGAAGTTGAACAGGCCGGCCAGAGAATTGTAATCATCCTGTGATATGCGGTAACTCTCGGCTCCCTCAAGCCACTCCTTACGGAAGGGCTCATACGCCTGTTCCGGATCACTGGTTATGAACACCAGTGCAAAGTTGTCAAACTTTCCGGTCATAAGTTCACGGCGGTAATTAAAGCAAGACTTTATGCCCGAAACACACGGACCGCAACCGGTTGACCAGAAATCTATATAGACATACTTGCCCGGATAATTTGCAAGGATCCCGTTAAGGACCTCCTTGCCGCGGCACTCCGGTATTTCCCAATACGGAGCCTGCTTGCGCAAAAACTCCTGATAAATCTTGTCTGCACGGGCCTCAAGGACAGGATCGTTAAGCAGACTCTTTGTTTTTGCAAAATATGACAACAGGTATTCTTCCCTAAATGAATCTGTGCTGTCTTTCAGCCCATCGTTAATCACCTTAAGATGATAATCAATATCCTCCATCATGCATAACTTGCCAAACAGCGAAGGTTCTGACGCACCATACAGTTTCATGTCATTAGCCAGATGGACGGAATCATTGATATATGACTCCAGAGCATAAAAGAACGGATAAGCCATCTGCTCTCTTAATGAATCCAACCGGGGTTCCGATGCACAGAAAGCTCCGTCATACTTATAGCGGTTGAAAATAACCCACTGATGCGGCAAAACCATCATAAGTGAATCATTGGCGGTAAAATCGGCCAAGAAAGCATAACCGTCAGGATCAACGAGAATGCTATCCGCTCTTTCCTGTTTTTCGGCTATCACCCTATAATCAGGATTCTCTGTCTTGGTGTAATAACTTATCCAATCATCTTTAACATCCATACGGTAGTCCAGGAAACCTTCAAGGATGTCATTCTCCATCATGATTGTTGCGTATTCATATTCAAAGGCAGTCAGATGATACTTCTTTGCGATATAATTGACATAATCCTTACCCTTGGCCTTGCACTCAAAAGAATATGCCTGTACACCCATCAGGTCTATTGAATCACCTAACTGGAACTTAAAATGATCTACAGGATATACACTCGTTGGAATGCGGTCATAATTGCTGAGCAGATACGGACGGCCATCAGACAGCATATTGCTCACCGAACCATCCTTATAGTAAGTGATATCAAGAGTATCACCCGGCTGAACGATGATATTATGCCAACTGCCTGTATGATCAACAATACAAGCACCCAGAATATTGTCTGTATCGAATGAATACTCAAAATGACCATCACGATCTATGTCCAATGCAACCGTTCCATGATCATCCCTGTCATAAAAAGTAAAATGCATCTGGTATGTCTGGAATCCGTCATTGATGTCATAATCAACAATCGTACCGCGTAATGTAACCGGGCCGGACTTGAAGACATTGCTGCGTATTTGTTTTGCCTCCTTGAGTTCCTTACGGCTGTATTTGGGTTTGGACGGAACGTATGTAGAATCATGAATTCCCAAGATCTTGAAATAGTTTGAACCTGTACCCTCTATCATATCAAAAATCTTGGTACCGGCTGGCATCGGCTCAAAACCCACATGGAAATATGTGCCGTCAGGACCGGAGCCAAAGAATTCGCCTAAGGGGTGCTCAACCATAAAGAGAGCTTTGTAATGACGGTCACGCTCATCAGAAAGATATGCCTCAGGAGCAATACAGAGAGTAAACCAGGGCTGGCGTGCCTGATAGAAGAATGTCAGAATAGTGGCAGTATCGGTAAACTCCACATGTGTAACACGCAGTTCTTTATGCCAATCACAGGTATTATCTGCATAAGATTGTGTGTTCTTAAATTCACGGGGTCCGCTGGTGCAAGAACAAATAAGCACAGCAAACAGCATTGATAACAAGGATTTCTTCATATTGGTAATAATTAGGATTATTGTTAAGTACAAAGATATGAAAAAGATACGATTGGGGTCTCTCCCCTTTTGTACTATCTTTGCATCGCAATGGAAGGAAAGATAACACTAAGGAGAGCAACAGTGGCCGATGCACGGTTCATAGCCGAGAATGTGCTGCGCGCACTGCATATTGATGAGGCCGATGACAGTCACATTGAACATCTGGCCGGCATATCACGCCGTGATGACACGCTCTACAGCTGGCGTAACTCAACCATTGCGCTCTACGATGGCGTTCCTGCCGGACTGATGGTAGCTTATGACGGTGCCCGATACCGCCGGATGCGTGATATCACATTCCCAATGATACGCATCTATGTGGGTGATGACTACGAATCCAAGGATGATGAGACATGTGCCGGAGAGTTCTACCTTGACTCACTGTCCGTGCTGCCCGAGTTCCAACGCAGGGGAATTGCATCGGCCTTAATCCAGGAGATGTTCCGGCTGCGCGACGAGGCCGGAATCCCGCTTGCAACCATACTGGTCGACCCCGAAAACGAGACCGCCTACAACCTTTACACAAAGAACGGATTCCGCAAAAACGGCCAGGTGACCGTCTTCAATACCACCTACGACCGCTTAGAAAGATAAACTTAATGTAGCGCCCACACCCATGTCACGCTGAGCCGTCATAAGAAATGACGGATTCAGTTGAATGGATCTTTTGCTTTTTGAAGAGAATGACGTCTCGTTATCGGCAGCATTCCGGCTGTTGAACGTTCTCTCCACCCAGTCCAGACGATCCTTTCCTTTTTTGGTTAAGACAATGCCGGCACCGGTAAGTACGACAGCGCCGCCGGCATATGCAAAGAAAGCTGCTCTTTGATGATCGGCCTTAGCATCAAAACTCAATACAGTCATAACCGCGCAGGTGATACCATACAGCAGGCCGGCTCCGCCCAGGTTGAACATGTTACTGCCGGTCACATAGTTATGATACAGATCATCATCAAAGTATTTTTCATAGTTCTTATCGGACAACTCCGTGTCATTGTACTTCCAACGGAACGAATCGCCATATCTGTAAATGGCGCCGGGAGCTGTATTCCTTATGACAAAAGACCAGTTTATCTCTTCAACTCTACTCTGGGGAACAGAAAGCCTGGTTCCGTCAACAAGAAGAACCTTGATATCATTATTAACGGAATCCACCTCCAGAATCTGTCCGATAATTCTACTGCCGTCCTTCATGTACAAAGCATGAGCCGATTGTGAGAAAGCCAAAGGAATAAAGCAAAACAGGTATAGTGCCACCAATAGAAAGCGTTTCTTAAGAATAAGTCCCATAGTTACTGCGTTAGTCACCACAAAAGTAACTATTTATTTGTTCCGAAATCTCTTGCCTCCCACAATTCCGATTATGTAATCCTCCGGGATAAACCCCCAATAGCGCGAGTCAAATGACGACATCGCATTATCACCCACCGCGAAATAATAATCCTTTTGGAATGTGTACTCATTCAACGTTATATCCAACGGCTCGCCTGTCTCATATTCAATCACCTTACGATACAGCTCACGTGTGAAATCATCCAGAATCATTGTAAGCCCTTTTGCCGGCACAATAACCGGACCCCAGTTCTTAATATTCCAATCTGAATCAGAGTACGGAATGACCTCATAGCTGTTTGTCATCCTGAAAAAGCCGTCAAACATCCAACGAAGTTTTTCCTGCTCATCAACCACCCCAACGGGTTTCAGAAACCGGTCATTCCAGCAATGTCCGTCAACCGCCCCTATCCTGTCTCCCGGTCGTCCAAGCACCCGCTTACAGTACTCCACTTCCGGATTAAATGCAATCTTTTCTATGTTGTTTCCGATATAAGGCAAGTTGAACAGGATCACATCCCCCGGTACAATGTCCCTAATTCCATGAATCCTAAAGAAATGATCCGAACTTTTGGGCCGGAAGTCATAGAATCTCCATCCGTACAAAGGTTTCCAGACATAAACAGATTCTTCGACCTTTATAGTCGGGAGCATTGATCCTGTAAGGATGGTATACTTCAAACAGACGAATAAACGGAAGACAGCATATAATGCAATTACCGCAAACCCGTAGACCTTACATCGTTTTATCATGCCTGTATCTAAGACTGTTCAACAATTCCCGAATCTGATTTGTTGATTCGGATTCTATTCTGGGATGGAATTCTTCAATGCTGCGGACCATATTCTGATACTTTTCCTCCTGATTGCTGTCATAGTACAGAACTGTCAGTTTATACAGCGGATAGAGTCTGTCAGGTATAGCCAGAAAAGAATTGTAATAATCATTTTCAGCTTCAGCTATCAGTCCCTGTTTCTTGTGAATATCACCCAGCAGAATGAATGACAAAGGATTTCCGCTCAATGCCAGGCTCTGGTTTAATACCTTTTCGCTTTCATCTGTCTTTCCGTTTTCAAATAGGGAGTACGCATACTCATACAGGAATGCACAGTTCAACTGCAGGTCTGGATACAATTGTGAACAACAATACTCATAAGACCCATAATCACCGGAATCAAAGAGAGGTCTCTGCCGTTTCCACAGTTTTTCAGTTTCATTTGATATCCTGACGGTATCGGCGCTTTTATGGAAAACAGCAACCGGAACAAAACAACCTAAGGCAAACAGCAGACTGCTTGCTACTGAAGAACCGGACATGTCAGGTTTACAACCCGCAATTGCCGCACAGACAAGAAAGATAACTAGAAACTCCCATAATGAAAACGGATAAGAAAAGAAGGCAAACACAAGCATACTTACCATTCCATAAAAGAAAGGAGAATGCATTTGGGATAACCGGCACAGAATCATCAAGACTAATGACAGAAAAAGGAACAAAGGGCCTACGCCAAATTCTATTCCGAACTGTAAGTATTCATTGAAACCAACCCTGGGATTATCGGCACATACCCTGTCTCTGTCAGACTCATCGTATATCAATCGGCCTTCCCTGATATCTACGTTCTTTGAAAAAAACTCTCTTTGGGTTATCCCGTATGCGTTTGAGAAATGGCCCATCCCCACTCCATTGAGACCGTTTCTTACGATTGTCTTCAACTCTATCTTATAGGTAAAAAGCCTTCCGTTAGCAGACGGACGTTTGAAAATGAAGACAGATGACAGAAGAACTGTAATGCAAATAAGGGTAACGGACCAATGAGTCTTTATCCAAGCAAGAGTCTTGGGCTTTTTAAGGCAATAGAAAAACACTGAAACCATTACTGACAGCCATGCTGCACGACTTTGAGTGGATGGCAGTATTATGACACAAAGAACAACTGTAAGATATGATATCCCCAATAATATTCTGTCAAGAGTCAAAGACGGTTTTGATCCGCCTTGTTGCCTTATCAAAAAGATCTCAGCCAATGAGATACATAGACCTATTGCCAGAAACCCGCCCATCGGACCTGGATTATCAAATGTTCCGGTGCATATGAACAGATAATTGTTTGACTTCGCCACACCTATTATCTGCAAAAGGGACAGGAAAGACTCGTAGCAGGCTACAGCCCCAATCACTAGCAGAACGAGTTTTTGTGCGACCTTACCTCCTGCATGAAACAGCAACCTCAACACAAAATAGCCTGCAAAAAGCAAGTTCACCCATGAAAACAGCATGACAGACACATCATCCCCTTGACTCTTGTTTGTGTAACGCATATACATGAACAGAGCCACGACAACAATATCTTGAACCGTCCACAGGAAACATGGCATTGTCCTGTTCTTACGGTTTATCTCCATTTCCTAGAAATATAATTCCAATAGATTTCTGTCCTTACAGGACTGTCTGCTTCCGGAACAAAAACATCATGTGCCACCATATCCTTTGAAAGAGTGAAATAATACGGATATGTCCTGTTTTCTATCGGCAGATCAATAATTGGTACCTGGTAAACGGCGTAACCTTTTACGTTAGGATGTTCATCAACAAATATCTTCAGAGACCGGTATTCATACTCGCCGGCAACCAACAGTTTCATTCCCGTTGAATCTTTCTCTATCAGTTCTATAGCTTTTTCCAATGCATAACCGGCACAGTCCTGACATTGGAATTGTGATACTCTGCATACAAACAGGACAGAATCATCAACAAGCAGTTCTGACAATGCCTTTACTGAGTTGTCCGTAATATCCAACAACGCCATGTCCTGAATGGGCAAACCGTCATTTTCCAACAAATCGATGAATGATGACTGATATGAATAACTGGCACTCCCGCCTATGTTGCTGTCAACATTCTCTGCCACAACTTCATCCGTCCTTTCCGCCAAAAGAACCACATTGAACATCAGCAAAAGGGCACAACTGATTATCCAATAAATGCGCCTTTTCATATCACTTGTCCACCTTATCAGGGTTGAATGTATAGAAGAACAGGACGGGATTATCCTCTAAAGTCAAGCCGTCAAACAAAGCCTCCGGATTTTCTACCATGCTGTTTGAAAGGATATCATCCTTGCGGGCCAACAAGGTGGTAGGAGAAATATCCTGAACCAATGTGTTATCGCTCCATCTTACAAGAGGATTGTCGAAACACCTCAGAACCGGATCATCTGATTCTGTAGATAGTGTCAGAATTGATCCTGTCTTGTTTGACTTGAAAAACCAAGTGTACAATAACTTCCTTTCCGGAAACATCATTTTATAGCAAGAGTAATCCTTGCAAACATGGAAACATCCGGAGAATGATGGTTGTTTCAGCCTCTTTTCTGTATATAAGCCCTCGGTTGACAAGTCTTCAATTGACGGAGCATATAGGACATCATCTTTTAGAGATAATTCATATATCGCTTTAACTGAGTCAGTACCAAATTCAAAAATAGTATTGCCAAGATTCAACCTTCCATATATTTTCCCGTCAGTTTTTAAAAAGGCTTCGGTATAACGTAGAAATGAGGAGTTTTTATACGAGGGATCTTTACCAAACGTATATTTGATATTAAGTTCCGAGTCTGTCAACAGATAACACGACTTTTCAACATCATCTTCAACGGATGAATCAAGAGGACTGCATTTCTCTACATCAAACAGGATATAATCATTACCTAAAAATTCGAACTTAGCACTCTTAAACGGCAGATCTTGAGAAGCAACCAAATCTCCGGTAATATCAAATTTTAGTAGACGCTCTTTAATATTATCCAAGATACAGACCTCATTCTTGTCATTGATTGCAACATGATTGATTAAAAGATATTCTCCATGACCATTTCCTAATCTGGAAATACGGTTTAAGAATTTGCCTTCATGATTGAATACAAATATCGCTTTCGCAATATGTTGATCAACAACTACAATAAGTGAATCACATATTAGGATTTGATCTATTCTGCCTATCAGATTAGACTTATCGGTTTCCAATCTGACAAAACTGCAACGATCTACTATCTTATCAATCGTTATCACACTCTCCGCCTTTTCATCATACTGTATCTGAGTAACATTTGAGTAATCTGCCTCAGCAGAATTACTCAAATGGTTACACGAAATACTTAATGACAGGCTCGCAAAGAACAAATAATTAAGTATTCTTTTCATTTATATATCTATTAAAAACCGAACGCACTAAGTGCCTCATTATAGTATTGGCTTTTTAATTCATTGCAAGGATCAGTATGTTCTACACATGGTGTAAAGTCCGAATAGTCACAATAGATATACTGAGGTCTGGCAGCTGACACATCAACATACATTGTACCTTTTATCCTTGAAGTTGTAGTGTTGCCCGATGAATTATCGGAACTGTGTCCCCCTTCTACTTTGATATTGCCATTAACAAAACGTAAACCACTCGTACTAAGACTTCCCTCTCCACCTAAATATTTACTCAGTTTTTGTCCCGAATTAGAAGTGAGGGTAACATCTATATCATATGATTCCGGCGCCAAATTACTACAATTAGCGATACCATTAGGGTACGCATATCCTGTCGGACCGGAATAGTCACCATAAAAGCCCGGATCTGTTGCGTAAGCAAAATGATTAAAGGAAAAGACCTTAGAAAGAAGTACTTTGCTGTTTACACTGCCCTGCTTTGCAGAGATTACAAACAGGTTTGCCCCAATAACCAGAATCGAGGCGGATATTGCTATAAGAGTTTTTATTTTCATTGTTTTTAGTTTTTAGGTTGTTGTAATTAATTATAAATGTTTGTCATGATAAAATATGCCTCTCTTTGCGGTATGAAGATTTTAGGTTAAACATAGGACTTGAACCTTTATGGGTGTTAGCATGGTACTTTGCAAGAGTAACTGTGTGTGTTTTCTCATTCTGATTCCAGATCCTGATAACAGCTCTCAAGTTTCCCAACCGTCCGGATCAGGACCTTGCCTGATACCAAATGAATGTAGGTCCTGACCGGTACGGGTGGCCGAAACAGCTGGGACATTTGTGTCTTTCAACGTGTTACGGGTGTGTTTTCCAACGGGTACTAAAAGTGCAGATGAAAGTAATTTATGGACACGCAAAACAAATCCCAAACCGGGCCTCTCTGCATAGGCCGGCTTGGGACTATAATCCAAATCAGAATTGTAGCTCTGAGATGAAAAGGACGCAAACAAGGTCATCATATTGACGAATAATCTATACATCAATCGGTAGAAGATCAGTTAATAATCAGCAAATAAAAAAAGTCACATCTTAGAACTGTCTTTACAATCTAAGCATGCGACTTTTCAATTCGTTTGTGTTGCAAATATAGAGTTTGGATTTTTTACGTGCAACAAATTCAGAACTATTTTTATCGTTTTTTTTCAAATAGTTCGGCCCCTTTTAGTGCTATATATAAAGTTAGTATATAACTTTGAAGTGACTATAAAGGAACCCTTTTCATAACTTAAAACCAATATGAAAAAAGCATTATACATTCTTCTTGCAGCAGTCCTGACCGCATGCACCGGTAATACCACTTATTACTTGCACGGAAACTTCAATGATTCTGATGCCAAGACTGTTTATCTTATCTGCTCAAACAAGATAATAGATTCCACTACAGTAAAAGACGGTGAGTTTACATTCAACGGCGATGCCGCTATCCCCCAGATAGTATATGTGGCCGATGCCCGTACCGTCCGTGGTGCCAAAAACAGTTGCGTGGTTGCATTGGAACCCGGCCTGCTGTCAGTATTCCCCTCAACAGAGTTTGACGGATACTATGTTACCGGCAGCAAGTCAAACGACCTTATCACCGAATTCACCAAGTTTGAGAATGAGCTCTCAGACTATTATGACAAGAACCGTGATCAGGAGGGCGTAATGGAAGAGGTTGATTCCAAATATCACCAGAAACTCATTGACGGCTTAGCTCTGTATCCCAACAAGATATACTCAGTCTATTGCCTCAGGGAACTTGCCTACGAGGAGGACCCCGAACTCATCAGAAGCCTGCTTGATATCCTTACTGCCGATGTCCGCCAGTCTGAGATGTGGAAATCAATAGATGAAAGCAACCAAAAGAAGCTGGAGACCGCTCCCGGAAAGCAGTATATTGAATTCAGCCAGACAGACCAGTTCGGCAATGTAATATCATCAAAGGATGTTCTGGCTACTCCCGACGTCAAGTACGTTCTTATTGATTTCTGGGCTTCATGGTGCGGCCCCTGCATGCGTGAGGTTCCTTTCCTCAAGGAGACATACAGCAAATACTTTGGTAAGGGATTCCAGATCCTTGGAGTATCACTTGACCGCTCAAAGGACGCATGGCTCAATGCCATCAAGGTCAACGATATGAACTGGATTCACGTGAGTGATGTCAAGTACTGGGACAATGAGGTAGCCAAGATGTACAACATCAACTCCATCCCGGCAAACTTCCTGGTTGAGGCAAGCACCGGCAAGATCATAGCCACCAACCTGCGCGGCAAAGACCTTGAAAAGAAAATCGCAGAACTTCTGAAATAAAAAAAGATTGGATATGGCAGCAGGCAAGATGGCGACATTGGCCAAGGATACGGCAATTTACGGTATCAGCAGTATAGTGGGAAGGTTCCTTAACTACCTGCTGTTTCCTATTCATACCATGTATATTAACCCTGACGGGTACGGCACAGTGACTGAATTATATGCATGGGCGGCCTTTTTGTTCGTGCTGCTTACGTTCGGTATGGAGACCACATTCTTCCGCTTTGCAAACAAGGAGGGTGAGAATGAATCAATGGTCTATAGCACGGCGCTTCGTCTGGTTGGAGGTGTGGGCCTTATGTTCCTGGCACTGGTAATCATATTCCTGGGGCCGATATCCGGACAGCTTCACTATTCTGACCATAAGGAGTATATAGTCTGCTTTGCCATTATTGCAACCCTGGATGCCTTCCAGGCTATCTTGTTCAGCCGTCTGCGTCAGCAGCACCGTCCCATCAAGTTCATGGCCCTTAAGATGGCGTTCATTGTTCCCAATGTGCTGCTTAACCTGTTTGTTTTCTGGCTCATGCCCAAGATGTTCGACAGGTTCCCCGCCCTGGAGGATATATATTTCAGGTTCAACGAGGGCGTAGGTCTGATCTTCTTTATCAACCTGACCTGCACCGTTCTGGTTTCATTCGGATTCATCAAAGAACTCAAGGGTATTACGTTCGGATTCGACCGCAGTCTGGCCAAGCGAATGCTCGGTTACGCATGGCCTATCCTGCTGCTTGGTCTGGTGGGTATCCTGAACCAGGTGTTTGACAAGATTGCATTCCTGCATATTGTTCCCGATATCGAATGGGGTAAGAATCAACTGGGTATTTACGGTGCATGCTGTAAGATTGCCATGCTTCTGGCGCTGCTCACACAAGCCTTCAGATACGCATATGAGCCGTTTGTATTCGGCGGAAGCAAGGATAAGAACTCTACCGATACGCTGGCACAGGGCATGAAATACTTTGTGATATTCGGCATACTGGCTTTCCTTGCCGTGATGTTCTATATGCCGATTCTAAAGTTCCTGGTAGCCAAAGAAGAGTATAGAGTCGGCCTGAACGTGGTGCCTATCGTAATGCTGGCCGAACTCTTTATGGGCATCTACTTCAACCTGTCATTCTGGTACAAGCTGAATGACCAGACATGGTGGGGCGCCGTGATGAGCAGCATCGGATCGGCCGTAATGATTACCATTAACATTGTGTTTGTACCCAAGTACGGCTATATTGCCTGCGCATGGGGAGGCTTTGCCGGTTACGGCACATGCATGTTGCTTTCATACTTTATCGGCCAGAAAAAGAACCCTGTAAACTATCCCCTGATGGACATATTCAAGTACGTGATGCTGGCAGCGGTACTGTACGTGATCTATCTGGCTTGCAAGCCTTTGAATGAGTGGATAGCGATGGCTATCGACACCGTACTTATCGGCATATACCTGGCATACCTAATAAAGAAAGACCTGCCATTGGCAAGTCTTCCTGTAATCGGTAAATATTTCAAAAAGAATTAAAGCGCAGCGCGGATATCGGCTGCAATCTTCTCGAATTCTGCGGGAGTGAGTTTGAGTTTGGGATTGCTGAAAAGCATATCCTTCTCTGACTGCATGGGGATAAGGTGAATGTGTGCATGAGGTACCTCAAGACCAAGGACAGCCTCACCTACCTTGATGCAGTTGAACACCTTCTTCTGGGCGGTAGCAATCTTCTTGGCAAAGAGCTGCAGGTCACAAAGCTCCTGGTCTGTCAGGTCGAACAGATAGTCAACCTCACGCTTGGGGATGCACAGAACATGTCCCTTTACCAGAGGATTGATGTCCAGGAACGCAAAGCAGTTCTCTGTCTCTGCAATCTTATAGCAGGGAATCTCACCTGCAATGATACGGCTGAAGATAGTCATATACGTACCTATTAAAGAGAAATCTCAAGAATCTCAAAACCGATCTTGCCGCTGGGAATCTGAATCTCAACGGTCTCACCTACCTTGTGGCCCAGAAGACCCTTGGCGATGGGAGTGCTGCTTGAGATCTTACCGGCCTTGAGGTCTGCCTCGCTCTCGGGAACGATAGAATAAACCATCGTAGCGTTGTTCTTGGTGTTACGAAGCTTTACCTTGGTAAGTATCTGTACAGTTGATGTGTCTATCTTCTTCTCATCGATGATCTTGGCATCGGCAATCTGAGCCTTGAGTGTAGCAATCTTAGCCTCAAGCATGCCCTGAGCCTCTTTTGCTGCATCATACTCGGCGTTCTCGCTAAGGTCACCCTTATCACGTGCCTCGGCTATCTGCTGAATGATCTCAGGACGGCGTACACCCTCCAGATACTGTAGCTCGGCTACCAGTTTCTTGTAGCCTTCTTCTGACATATATGCCATAATATCAATATTTTATCAGTTCTACAATCAGGTTTTGACATGAGTAAAAAAGAATTCCAACAATCCAGTTCAGATGTTGGAACCCATTTAATATGTCTCAAGTATCAGGGCAAAGATAGCATATATTTTACACTATCCAAGGTAAATACCTGTTTTTTTGCCTTTACTCAAGCATCCTGGCAATCTTCTCGTCCAGATCACTAGTGTTATCGGGACGGTCAACGATATTACCCTCACGGTCAATCAGGAAGACTGTCGGCAACTGCTGGACATTATATGATTTAAGGTAAGTCGAGTTAATACTTGATTCGTCATGTACACAGATCCAAGGCTGGTTTATGGCGGTATTCATCCAGAAACTCTCGTCGTTGTCAACTGATACCTGATATATGGTGAAACCCTTGTCAGCATATTTGTTGTAAATCTCTTTGAGCAGCAAGGTATAGTTGGGCGAATAGTTTGTCTTGTAAGCTGTGAAGTCCAGCAGAACCACCTTTCCCTTCTGGTCACTGAGTTTCTGAATCACGCCCTTGCTGTCAGGCAACTGAATCTCAATGAGACCGGTCTCCACAATCAGGCTCTCAAACTGCTGGATTGTCTCTTCGCTCACCTGATCGTTGTTACGTGAAGGTGATGTCTTGGCCATTCCCTTGAGTGCCACATTGTGAAGGTGTGATGTACGCAGTGCCTCAGGATAGTGCAGATCCATCTGGGTTGCCACGGCAGCAAAGCACTTGGCATCCTGACGGTCGTTCTGCGGATTGAACAGCATCTGGCCGTTTATGCTCAGGAACAGTGCGTAATAGGCGCAGGGAGAACCGGGAGCCGGGAAGATGTAGTCTGACATGATCTTTGACTTGTAGACATCGACAGTCTCATTAACCTGCTCCTGGAGCAGACTTGCATTTTGACCGCGATACTGTGAAGCCACTCTGCGAAGTTCCTGGAGCAGTTCCATCTGGGTCATAACCAGATCCTTCAGTATGACTGAATTCTCAGAGCCCTCAACCGTATATGCAATCTGCATAACAGGCAGGCTGGCGCTGACACTGACAGTCTCAGTAGAATCTATGGTCAGGTTGATTACCTTACCGTCTACGCGCAGACGATAGAAATCAAAACACTCCTGGGGAGCCACAGGATTGAAACTGAACTGACCCTCGGCATCGAGTTTGACAGAGTCAATGACCTCGATCTTGTCCAGACCCATGTGGTCAAGATAAAGCGTCTTGCCATCGGCCTCGACTATCTGGCCATTCAAAGTAAACCTGTCAACTTTGGGTTGACAGGCTACTGTTAAAAGGGGCAGAACAAGTAATGCTAAATTACTTCTCTTCATTGTTTTCTACGGGATTGTTGTCATCCTTACGGTCGTGGTGGTGACGCGGGCCACGGTCCTGACGGGGACCACGATCCTGACGCTCACCGCGATCCTGGCGGGGCTGACGGGCGGGACGCTCCTCATAACCCTCGGGCTTCTCGATGAGAGCACGACGTGACAGTTTGAACTTACCGGTCTTGGGATCGATG
>CADBXO010000005.1 GCA_902798685.1 uncultured Bacteroidales bacterium | reverse complement strand
TACTCCGAGAAGTAACGTGAGTGGGCCTTCTCGCCGTGGATGAGCAGCACCGGATTCTCAATCTCCTGAGCCCATGCCAGCAGAGGCTGGTTCATGAAACTCTGGCAGCCTATAACGTTCCAGCCGTCGTTGGAGTTGCCGCTGCGCTTGTGGTAACCGCGCGGAGTCTTGTAGTATGCGTGGTAATCCTTTACAAACCAGGGCGCATCGTCGGGCAGGGGGTCAATAACACCGCCTGCGCGCTTATAAGTACCTGATTTGTAATCCTCTGTGCGCTGTGCCGCAATGGCCTTGCGCTTTTCCATACGCTGAGCTGGGGTGTCCTCGCTGGCAAAATAACCCTCCACGTTCACCTTGCTCATATCATACATGGTGGATGCCACGGTTGCCTTAATGCGCGGATCAAGTGCTGCCGCATTCACGCCCATACCTCCAAATCCGCATATGCCGATTATGCCGATGCGCTCGGGGTCAACGTTATCCTGAACGGAGAGGAAATCAACCGCTGCCAGGAAATCCTCGGTGTTGATATCGGGCGATGCCATACGGCGGGGCTCGCCGCCGCTCTCACCGGTAAACGAGGGGTCAAAGGCAATAGTCAGGAATCCGCGCTCGGCCATGTGCTGTGCGTACAGACCGCTTGACTGCTCCTTAACGGCGCCGAACGGGCCGGTCACGGCAATCGCTGCCAGCTTGCCCTTGGCATTCTTGGGTGTGTACATATCGGCCGCCAGCTCAATGCCGTAGCGGTTGCGGAAAGTAATCTTCTTGTGGTCAACCTTATCACTCTTGGGGAACGTCTTGTCCCACTCCTGTGTCAATTGTAGTGTTGTCATATTATTGTCTGTTTTTGTTTGTCCGTTACCTGTGCAGCCCGTGAGCATTAAGCCCAGCAATGCTGCTGCTAAAATAATCTGTTTCATACCTTCTTACCTAATTCAAAAGCCTCATCAAGTTTGGGGTTGCCCACAATCTCGCGGGCGTCGTTGACATCGCCGCAGAAAAGCGTTCCGGCCAGACGGCTCTTGGGGAAGCACTCTATCCAGCCCATCAGGCCTGATTCGGCCCGCTTGGGAGTCTGCTCCTCATTCTCGGCTGCGGTTGTGAGCAGATAGACGTCACGGAACTGATAGTCCAGCGGATACATTGCGTTCATACGGTCAATGAGGGTTTTCATCTGGCCGCTCATCTCATAATAGTAGATAGGGGTGGCCCAGCAGATGACATCGGCCTTGAGAACCTTGGCCATGATGTCGTTCACATCGTCCTTGATCACACATCGGCCCAACTTCTGGCAGCCGAAACAACCCTTGCAGAACTGGATGTTCTTGCCCACCAGAGAGATCTTCTCTACATCGTTTCCGGCGGCCTTGGCGCCATCAATAAACCTGTCGGCCAGCATGTCGCTGTTGGAGCCGGCGCGCAAGCTCGTGGAGATTACTATTACCTTTTTCATAATGCTACTTTTTTACCGTTTCTTATATAAATACCGTTGGATGGATGTTCCACCTTAAAACCGCTTAATGAATAAAATTCATTCTGGTCTTGTAAATGATGAATGTCATTGATTGCCGTCACGTCCGATGTAAGCGAGAGCGTAACACTGATATTGCTCTGGCCTGCCTTGAGGAACGTGCTCAGCTCATTTCCTGTCAGACCGTCAATCTTGCCCAGACGGGTGTAACTCCATGAGTTTGAGCCGTAGAATATGCAGATGTTGCTGCCGTTGTAGAGTATTACATCGCCGGGCTGGGCCGTTATCTGCTGGTTGCTGGTGGGTAATGAGAATCCCAGTGCGCCCCAGATTTCAAAACCGCCGCTGCTGTTAAGAGTCACGGTTACAGGGCCCTGCTGCAGTTTCTCTATCAGAGTTTTAGTGGCTGCATTATCCACAAGAGTAACACTTTTAGTCTGTCCGTAAATTGTAATATTCATCTTATAATCTAATGTATCCTGGGCTACTATCTCACTCTCCTTGGAGCAGCATGCCATAAGCATTGCGGTTATAATAATAAGGATCTGTCTCATACGATTGTCAGTTTTTATTACCAATGCAAAGGTAACGGGCAATAAAGAGAGTAAAATACCGATTTTTGCCCGGGCGTTATGAAGAATATCCTGCAGGTCTCAGATCCTAATGTTTACGGCCGATACGTGAACGCTCCGGTGTTGCATCCGCTGGTAAGTATCGTGCATTATGATGAGGTGTCGCCCATACACTCCAGCCTTAACCGGTACGGTGTTTACGGGCTCTTTATCCAGCGCAGTTTCCCCAAGAACCTGACCTACGGCATGAAGATGTTCGATGCCCCCGACGGCTCCATCATTGCCGTGGAGCCGGGTCAGATAGGCGGACGTGAGGATAATGGTGAGGAACTCTACCTGAGCGGGTGGGCATTGCTGTTTTCGCCCCAACTCATTCACGGTACGGACCTTGAGCCCAGGATGAAGGATTACCGTTTCTTCTCATATTTTGCCACCGAGACGCTGGTGATGGAGACATCGGAGTGGGGCAGGATAACCCAGTTACTCACTCAGTTAAGACATGAGTTGCAGGAGAATTCCGATTCGCCTGCGCTGCGAATAGTGATACTCGGATATATTCGCCTGATATTGGAATACTGCAACAGAATTTACCTGCGCCAGCTTTCCAAGGAGGACAAGAGCTCGTCGGATCTGCATAAGAGGTTCAACAACCTGCTGCGTGAGTACTACTTTGAGCAGCGCCAATTGGACCTGGGAGTGCCAACGGTTCAGTACTGTGCCGACCAGTTGGCGTATTCGGCCCGATACCTAGGCGATGTGGTGCATAAGGCTACCGGCGGCACGGCCATCGGCTACATACATTCATTCGTAATTGAGCAGGGCAAGAACCTTCTGATGAACGGCCATAACATCAACGAGACCGCCCACCTGTTGGGTTTTGACTATCCCCACCATTTTACACGTCTGTTCAAGAAAATTACCGGCATCACACCCCGCCAATTCACAAAGTGACGCAAAACGAAACGACCCCTTTGCGTCGTTATTCCTGGAAAGAGTAGCCAAAACCGGCGCGTGTTGTAAGGTAATCAGCGTAGGGCTCGATCTTCTTGCGGATGCGGGTGATGTTCACATCGACGGTGCGGGCGTTAACGACCACGTCATCGGGCCAGATTGCCTGGAGCAGGTCCTCACGTGAGAATACCATGCCGCGGTTCATCATGAACATCTTGAGCAGCTCATATTCAGTCTTGGTGAATGAAACGGGCTCTCCGTCGACAGATACGGTCTTGGCGTCTGTATCAATGTAAATGCCCTTGAAACGGATACCGGTGCGGGTTGCGCGCAGACGTGATTCAACCACGTTGATTATGTAATCGCCGTTCTTCTCAAACTCGTTTATCAGGTCTGAGAATACAGTACCGTTGTCATAGCTGTAGACATGCTGGTCGAGGTTGCTTATATTCCACTGCTTCAGGCGGTTACGGCAACCGTTGATGCTGTTCTCTAGCTCCTCTGATGCGGTCAGGTCATAGTCCTCGCGGCGTCCGGCCAGCAGCTCGTTCATACGGGTCAAAGCCTGGTCAACCAGAGTGAACATCTGCTCAACTCCGGCCTGCTGCTCATCATTGAAGGTGATCTGGTTGTCACGCTTGCGGCGCATTATGCGAGCCAGACCGAAGCAGCTGTCGCCGATTGACTCCAACTCGCCGATCTGACGCAGCATGGCGCGGATCTTCTCCTTGGTGTCATCTGAAAGGTGTGCGTCACCTACATCACCCAGGTACTTTCCGATCTCCTGTTCCATACGGTCGCTTACGTCCTCGGTCTTCTCAATGCGCTCAAACAGCTTCTTGAACTCATCCTCATCAGTAGTGGAGTAGAGGTCCCTGGTCATGTGGAACATGTGCTGCATCTTCTCGCCAAAGATCACAATCTCCTTCTGAGCCTGGAATACCGAGATTTCCGGAGTCTTCATGATACCGCCGCGGATAAACTGCAGACGGAACTCGTCCTCCTCATCGGTCTTGCGGGGCTTGATAATCTTGCAGACCAGTTTCTCCAGCTGAGGAATGAAACCTATCAGAAGTGATGTATTTATCACGTTGAATGCCGTGTGGAACGTTGCCAGGGCGAATGTGAGTCTTGCAGGGTCAATGGCATCGGCCGTAACGTCAATTCCGACTATGCGGCAGACCATTCTTACAAACGGGAAGAAGAGTATCAGAACCCAGATCACACCGAATACGTTGCACAGCAGGTGGGCCATAGCCGCGCGGCGGGCCTGTGTGTTGGCCGACATGGCAGCCAGGTTTGCTGTCAGTGTAGTGCCGATGTTCTCACCCATAACCAGAGCGATACCCTGGAAGATTGAGATTGCTCCTGTTGAACAGAGCACCATGGTGATGGCCATAAGTGCGGCCGATGACTGCGCAATGCACGTCAGGACGGCGCCTATGAGCAGGAACAGCAGGATTGTCCAGTAACTGCCTGAGTCAAATGATGCAAAGAAATCAACCACTGCGGGGTTGCTGGCCAGATCCATCTCGCGGCCGGTCTGGTTGAGCATACCGAGCGCAAAGAGCAGGAAGCTGATACCGAACAGGAAATCTCCCACATAGCGGTGCTTGCCTATCTGAATTAGGATGATACCTATTAAAAAAGCGGGCCAGACCAAGTTCGCAATGTTGAACGAGAATCCGGCCGACATGATCCAGGCGCTGAGTGTGGTACCGATGTTGGCACCCATGATGACCGATATGGCCTGGCTGAGTGTGAGCAGTGCCGCGTTGACGAATGACACCGTCATTACGGTTGTTGCGGCCGATGATTGAACTGCTACTGTTACAAGTGCTCCTGTTGCCACTCCAGAGAAACGGTTCGTGGTCATTGCGCCCAACAGGTGACGCAATTGCGGGCCTGCCATCTTCTGCAACGCCTCGCTCATGACCTTCATACCGTAAATGAGCAGGGCGATAGAGCCCAATAGTTTCAATACAACTAACATCTTTATCTTTTGTTTTCAGCACAAATATATGATTAATCCTTCATCTTTGAAATAGCTGAAAACGATTGTAACAATATCTTAACACCGTCCCCTTAGCTTCTCGTAGTAGTCGTGACGCTTGGGATTTTCGGGGAACCAGCCGCGCAGGACGCGTTTTTCCTGGCATATTATCTCGTGGATTCCCCAGAAACAGGAGAATGCGGCTGCACCTAATATTGTTGATAAAATGAGGTTGTCGACGAATATGGAGAATGCTGAGAATACCACACCGGCCAGAGCCATAACCCACCAGCTCTGCTTTCCCCAATGATACTCAAGCTTAATTACAATGGGATGGCATATCCCTATGATCAGGAACACTGCTGCTCCTACAATTATTCCGTTAAGATTCATATTGTTTGGTAACAAGAAAAGGCGGTGCAAAGATAATCAAAAAACGGCGAGCCATTAAGCCCGCCGGTGTTTTCATGCGTCAGTATTATCAGAATATGTGTAGATAGGATATATCTGAGTTGAAGTTGATGACGTGCTCAACGGCGCCGTTTGCAGGATCATATGAGAATACGCCTGACTTGTCAACGCCATATGCAGCGAAGTAGTACTTGTTCTGATACTTCTCAATTGAGCAGCTGTGTCCGTCAGTGTAAGGAATACCGTCAATCTTGCTGATAGTCTTATTGTTAAGGTCGATGACAACGGCCATGGTGTTGCGGGCGGTGTAGGGATTGTCACCGTTAAGCTCAATAAGTCCTACGTATGCCAGGAGCTTTCCGTTACCCATGTAGCATGAGTTGTAAACGGTGGCGGGTTTCCAGTTGTCCGTGCCCTCGATGACGGTGTTGCTGATGTCCCATGAACGGCTGGGGTCAAACTCTGTCTGTCCTGCGGGGATGCATACAAATCCGTTCTTGAGATATGAGGGATCATAGCCGAAGTAACCTGTGCAGGCAATGTAGATGTCCTGAGCCTCATTCATGAATATCATGCCGGGCAGGAAAGGACGGGTGGGGAAGCAGAGTCCGCTCTGAGTCTCAGAAATGACCTTTACGACGGTATCGGCATTGATGTCAATGATGGCGACATCGGTCTGACGGTAGTTCTCAAAAGGCATCCATGTGGGTCCAATCTGGTCAAGTGTCAGATACATCAGGTTGTCACGTATGATACCCATGGCAGGATCGGCACACTGGTCACTGAATGCATACTTTGACAGGTCAATCTCACCCTTCAGCTTGAGAGTCTTGGAGTCTACAATCTGTATGTTGCCCTGTCCGTAAAGAGGGATGTATGACTTGCTGTCGTTTATCTTGAGAAGTGTGTAGGGGCTAGAGCCGGGCAGGATCTGATAGGTTGCGACAGCCTTGAGTCCCTCCTCGGAACGCTCAAAACGGGTAAGAAGCTGGCTGCTCTTGACCATCTCGCCGGGGAACATGTAAACGTCATTGCCGTAAACTGAGAATGTGGCCGAGAAACCTATCTGGATGGCATTGTCAAACTTGACCTCACTGCCGAAATCCTCAATCTGCAGCAGGTATGAAGAGCCGCTGGCACCGTCATCGTTCTTTACTGTGGGCTCCAGCAGGATATGGCCTTTGCCACCGGGCAGTTGCTCATCATCGGAACCGTTGTTCTCCTTGTCACATGATGTGATCATCAGCGCTACGCCACACAACATGGCAGCACTGTAGAAAAGTGTTTTCTTCATTGCAATTTATTGTTTATTAGTTTGTTGTATTGTTATCTGAGAATGTATCTGAGTTTCAGACCGAATGTACGGCCGGGCAGCGGGCAGTTGTATTCCGATATCACCTTGGCATCGGCCACATTCTTGATCTTGCCCGATATGTACAGACGCTGGTCAAAGAAACTGTGCTCAAAGCCCAGGTCAAAGGTGGTACTGCGCGGTATGCGGCGTTTCTCGTTCTTGGTAAGCTCAAAGTCATAGAAGTACTCCTCAATGAATGACATGTCGGCAAAGAAACGGGTGTTCTGGCCCTTGCCTCCAAAGAGATTCTCCTTGTGGAATTCCAGTCCGGCGTTTGACATGAAGTAGGGGATGTTGGGCATACGCTTGCCCTTGGTGGGGTTGGGCAGGTCGGTACCGGCCTCGTGGTCACGTGTGTCACGCAAATCCTGGTAGGTCACGTTGGCGTATCCGTACAGCCAGGGGAACATATCGGCCTTTACCTCGGCCTCAACGCCCATTGTGCGCATCTCGCCGAAGTTCTGGTACTGTGCACCCAGAATGCCTTTCACAAAGCGTATCATGTCATCCACATGCATGTAGTAGCCGTTCAGTTCAATCTGAAGGTTGGAGTCATGCAGTCCGGTCAGGTCATAGAGCAGTCCGGCGTTGAAACTCAGGTTACGCTCGGGCATGAGCTGCTCTGAAGGGGTGATGGTTGCGCCGTCACCCAGCAGTTCGTTCTCGGCCGGGATGCGTACGTCATAGCCTCCTGAGACTTTGGCCATCAGGCCCGGAGTTATGCGGTAGCGCATGGCCTCGTTGAATCCGGCGCTTGTCTTGCGCAAGGATATATCCTCAGACGGAACGTTCACGTAGAGGTTCTGGTAACGGGTATCCATGCCGTACCAGTAGTATCGGCCGGTAATGGAGTTCAGGAAACGCTGGTCAAGGGAGCGCAGGTCATAGGTCAGACCAACCACCCAACTGCGCATACGTGAGTCAAAATCAACCTGCTTGCCCAGGCTGCGTATCTTGAGCTCGTCGCTGGGACGGCCGTCGGCAGTCTGTATCAGTGAGTTGAATGTCAGTGAGTTGCGTTTGTCAATCAGATACTCCATGTAGAGCTTGTTCAACAGGGTGAACTTGCCGTTGTCTGAGTTTGATGCGTATCGGTTGCCAGTTATCTCACCGCCGTAGGGAGAGGGTGTGGCATACGCACGGCCCGCCCAGTCATAATAGGTCTTGGCGGTATCCACCATGCTGTAACGGGTATATGCAATGGCGGTTGACATGTCAAAATCCAGTCCCTCTACAAGGAAATCATCCTTGACCAGTTTCAGGTTGCACAAATAACCCTCTGACTTGCTGTGTGCGTGACGGATATCTATGTCAATACCCTGGATCTCATGGTATGTGTTTACGTAGACGGGCTCCAGTTCAACCTCATCGAACCACCACTTGTGCGCCTTTATGCTGCCTCCCAGCATCACTTTGCGGAATGCATCGTGGTCACGGTGTATCTTAAGTCCCTCAATATAAGGTGAATCCATGGTGTAATCATTGTCGGCATAAGTGTAACCGCCGCCTATGCCATAGACTAAACCGTGCTTGAAATCATTCTTCTTCATAACCGTCTGGAAACGGTTGGTGTTGTAAGACTCGCGCTGGTAACTAACATCGGCATAATGCTCAGGATACTCCTTTATGACTATGTTGACCGCGCCGCCCATTGAAGAGCCTCCGAACTTGGCCGGAACCACACCTTTATATATCTCGATGCGGTCAATCATATCAACCGGAATGTCGTTCAGGTCAACAAAATCTGACTGATCATTCATAGGAGTCTCATCAATGAAGAATCCTATGCGTTTACCTTCCAATCCACGGACCGATAAGCGCGAAGTGCTGCCCAGGCCGCCTGTGGCGCGTACCGTTACGCCTACGGTCTTGGCAAGTATGCTCTGCACATCGCTCACCGTGCCCTGCAGCTGCTGCATGCTGATGACCGTTACGGGCATGGCCTGCTCACGCAGCAGACGGGCCTGGCTTTTCTCAGTTATGATAACCTCTGAGAGTGAAAGAGCCTCAGGCTTAAGACCTATGTTATTGAGTTTGGCTCCGCGGTCGGTGCGGATTGTCTTCTCGGTAGGCTGATAGCCCAGATACTGGACTTTAAGTGTATATGTACCGTCGGGGATTCCGGCTATTCTGAATACACCTTCGTTGTCGGTGATTACGCCTATACCAAGTTCTTCTACATAAACTGTCGCTGCCGCCAGTATCTCGTTCTGATTGATGTCGTAGACGGTTCCTTTGATGTCTACATCTGTGTCGTTGTCATCGGCCTTTATGCCGGTAGGAAGGACTAGTGTTGCAAATAAGAGTGCTGTTCTGATAAAACCAATATTTTTCATGTACCTGTCTATTGCTTGAATTGACGGGTGCAAAGGTACAGGCATGCCAGAGGGGCTGCAATACCTAAAAATAGTGGTTGATATCAGATGTTAAGCCAGATGAAAGGTCTCATTACGGCCCGATACTTGACCGAACGGGCCGTAATAGAGATCCTCATCGCCACTCATGCAGAGAATTCTTGTGCTTTGGAAATCATAAACCCTTGTCTGTGGTTTTTGGTATGCTTTTCTCATTACTTGTGGTTACTATATAGTTGACTATTGAATTATCACTTTCCTGCAGCCGTTGATGTAGATTCCCGGAGCGCTTGGTGCAGTGTCAAGTCTGCTGCCGTCAATTGAGAACCAGACATCACTGTCAAACTTGAAATTGCCGCTACGCAGATCCATAATGCCGGTTTCGGTTAAGTTGCCACTCCTGTCTACCAGACGCACCTGCAGGCGCTGAGGCACATCACCGGCGGCGTTCATCTGTGCCCTTCCGGGGGCATAGCTTGCCTGGTTCCTTTTAAGGTATGCGCGGAACGGGGCAATGCTTGCTCCGGCACCGGCCTTTACGAATGAACCTGCACTGAAATCATTTCCGGTATATTCTATGGCCACGAATCCGTAAACTGAACCCAGGTCTTTGTGCCCTTTAGTCCAGTTGATTGATCCGTATGTGCCGATAAACGACCATCCGCCTATGGCATCGACATCCGCAGGTATGAAGCTGTCGGTTGTGGCATCGGCCGGAACATCAACAATACCGGTCAGCAATATGGTTCCTGTTGCAGAAGGCTTGAACAGATAGGGCTTGCCTGCCACGAGCGGGCTGTCACCGGTTGCATCGGTCATGGTCACGGTCCACTCATCTCCTTCACGTGTAACGCCTGAGAACTCGTAGAATGTGCCATATGCCGAAGCCTGCTGACTGCTGATGCTGAACGGCATACAGATGGTGCTGCTCACGTTCCCGGTGAACTTGCGACGGAACGAAACGTTCACCTGGCTGCCTTTGTACTGGCTTATCAGAGGAGCTATGTCAGTTTCGTCCAGACATACCTGCGACAGGTCAATGGTATAAGGATCAGCAGTTGATCCTACAATGCCGTTGAAGGTGTAGAGCAGGGCGGGGTCGGGGTAGTAACTGTACATGACTCCGTCAGCATAGACCTTGAAGTAGAGGTACTGGTCTTCACCCGTATAATCGCCGCAGACGGTGGTGTAGGCATGATGGGGATTTCTGGGGTCATTTCCCACATGTTCCTTGCCGCGAAGCACATCATCGCAATATACGGCAATGATGGCGTCGTCAACAATAATGCCGTCACGGACCACCTGATTGACCATAATCATGCTTCCCTGATACTGATAGTAATCAACGTCCGGGAAGGGATCCCTGTCTGTAGCCCACAGGTTGGCACTCCCCAAAATGAGGAGTGCCGTTAATCCGTGGATCTTTGCAGCTATTTTCATTTCACAGCCTGCTTTTGACCGTTAATGATGTAGATACCCTTGCGGTCAGGTGTCTGAGACTCTATCTTGCGACCACCCAGATCATATACTGACTCTATGGCGTTCTCGTCATCTACAGAGCTGATACCTGTGGTGCCCATATCAACGCTGATAGGATTGGCGGGTGTACCGTAGATGGCATCAGTCTGATAGAGGAGTGTTATAGGTGATTCAGCAACCTGGTTGTTGATGACAGCCTTGAATGTAATCAGACACGGCTCGTCACCAGGTATGGTGAGCAGAGCTACACCCTCACTGTCGGTGATTGCAGCGGTGCGGCATTCATCACCGGCAAATACTCCTATCTCAACGTTGCTCAAGGCCCTGCCGCCGGCCATTACCTTGACGGACATGATGGCATTGTCGGGATACTCACGTACATTGACGGGCTTGAATACGCCGTTGTATGATTTGCTCTCACCGCTCTTGCGCATCGGTGCAAAATGTGCAGCGTTTACAATGGATGACGGGTAGGAGAATGTCAGAGTACTTTCAGAGTTGCTCTTCATCTGGTAACCCATACCGGGCTTCATCATGATCAGTGAGCCTGACCATTCATAGCTGTCCCAGTAAGCGATACCCTGCTGAGCCTTTACCATATCTCCGTTATCCTTATCCAGGTCTGCCAGAGCATCGGCCAATATGGCTACCTGACGTCCGTAGTATCCGGTCCAGTTCCAACCCTTTCTAATTGTAACAGGAGCGGTGGGAACTGTACCTACAATGCGCAGCTTGCAGTCTGACTTGGTCTGAACGGCATACATCTGGGAGTTGGAGAGGTCAATAAGACTACCTGTCCAGTTTCCGCCCTCATACATGTTGAATCCGTCAGTCTGGCTCTTGATGGCGACGATATCATCGGCAATGTTCCTGAAGATTGACGGAACGGTCATATCCTGAGCATTGACATAAACCGATATCCAGTTCCAGCCCTTCTTGAGTTCTGTTACCTGCTCAACCTTATCCTGAACGTTGAATACCTTAGGATCGGCATAAGTGCCGGCCAGGGTAAGCGGAACAAAGCTGAATGTGCCTGAATTCCAAGTTACCTCAGGATAGATTGTACCGGTAAGAGCGTCGTAAGCACGGAATGTAACCTCCTTGCTCATATCGGCGCTGCTGCCGTAGATATCCATTGTTACAAAGTAGTTGCCGTAACGCTCGTTGTATACCGGCTGGGCAATTCCGCGGCACTCCTCGCCGATGAATGCAGCCATGATATTGTCAGGATCGGCCATATAGGTGTTGTCCTTTACAAGTACGCCTATAACGTTCATTGAGGTCTCAAAGTCGTACGGGTTGACACTCCAGTCGGGGATGTTGCCGGTAACGTTGACGTTGATTACAAGCGGGGTCTCAATGCCGTCGTTGCCCGATACATAAACCGTCTGCTCATATTTGCCGATAGGTGTGGCGGGGCTTACGGTAAATGTGATTGTCTGCTCTGCCAGCGGCATGAGAACACCGTATTCAATATCGGCATCCAGCCATGAGGGCAGGTTGGAGAGTGACCAGGTCTGCTGCTGACCGCCCTTGTTGACAAGTGTGGCCTCCAATGTGCTCTGTCGGGTTACGTTCTGGGTAACGTCGAGTTCCTGATTATCCCACTTGAGCGGGTTCAGGTCAACATATGTGGACCAGGTGACGCTGTTGCTCAGGTTACCGTTCAGGTCACTTATGTTGCGTACGGTAACGTTGAGAGTGGTACCCTCAATTTTGGCCAACTGCTCTGTAATGTTGATTACAATCTTGTTGTCCGATGTGATGAAACTGTACTGTACGTTCTCCATCTCGGGCTTGACATGCAGGGCAGGGGTCTGATCGGTGAAATTTGATGCCTCCAACTCCTGGCCGTTGATGCGGGCCGCCTTACCGTTCCTGTGAATGTCTGTCGAGTCAATCACAGTGATAGGTTGGTTGGAACTGTCAAGTTTATTGAGCTCGAACGGATAGTAGGCTACAAGACCCGGTTCTGTTCCGGTAAGACGCATGTTGCGCTGACGCTTTATCTGGTCAGCATTCATGGTTGCGTGCCATATACGTATCTCATCGATGGTAGCGGTCAGGTAACGGCCGATGTACAGGTTGGCACCGGATGTTGAGGCTACCTGATCGGAACCTACCGTCAGCCTGTTGATACCGTCCACATAGATGTTGGCATTACCGTTACGGATAATGCTCAATGCTACGTGGTGCCATGCGTTATCGGCCAGTAGGACATCCTGAACAGGAATCTCTGTACCGTCTGATGTCATCTGAAGCTTACCGCTCTGGTCAATGTACAATGCAACCTGGCCGGCCTGAAGCAACTGGGCCTCTGCTGCCTGAGCGGGAGCCTTTACCCACATCTCGACAGCATAGTCATTATCCATAGTTACAGGGATGTCGCCGGTAGGAATGGTCAGATACTGGGTTCCGTCCAGTACGACAGCCTTGTTCCTGTTCTCGAAATACCAGTTCTCGGCCTCCATTGTCATATGGCGGTTGCGTGAATAGTCGGTGATGGTACGGCCTTCGCCCTCATCCATCTTCCAATATCCTATAAGACCGCGAGAGTGCGGGTTCTTGGATTTGAGGTTCAGGCCGGCGGCCTCCTTTATGTCAAGGATCTTCTCCCATAACAGCAACTCGTGCATGGCTCCGGTCATATTGATGTGTAGGTCTGGCCCTCAATGGTGAGAGTCAGTTTGTTGTCCTGGTTGATTCCCACTGACATCTTCTTGGTTCCGGTTCCGTGGCTGAGTATGGTTCCGGCTCCCTCGGGCTTGATGAACAGCTCGAATGTAAAGTCCTTGTCAATGAGGTTGATATCTGCATCGGTCGATGCTGCCAGTTTGGTGTTGTTCAAGGCAAGGGCGGTCTGATGGTTTATTGTGGAGCCGTTCAGCACGCCTGTTACCAGGAAGTTGCTGTTGACCACACGGCCAGTCTGGATATCTTCGTTGAACAGTATGCTTAGTTCATCGCCGGCCGACAGTATTCCGTCGCTGGGCTGGGGGGTACCCAGTGGCATGGGAAGTCTCATATCCTTGACAACGGTAATCTCGTCACTTACGCATGTAACCTCACCGCTGCCGTAAGCACGTGCAGAGAGGGCGCGGAACTTATATGTGCGGTCGGTGAATATGTCGGAGTTCATGTCAAGCGTGTAGTTGATCATTCCGCTTGTGGGCAGGACCTCATCAATACCGGTCTTGGGGTCCACATCCTTTGAATCAACCCAATACTTGCGTACATCACGCCAGGTTGTCTCGCCGGCACCCTGATACTGTATTGCAATGTACTTGAGACCTTCATAGTGCGGGTCAAAGTCACGTACATTGAGTTGCAGGTGGCCTTCGGTCGATGTGTTGACTGTGGTGTTGTCTATACGCAGAGTCACATCGGTGCTTGTGGGAACGAACTCGGCCGATATCCATACGGTGTCGCCTATGACATCCCAGGTGCTTGTAGGATCGCTCTGGCACTGTGAGGCAAGCACAATGGCTATGCTGTCGTAGTTCAGGTCACCTACGCTGTTCTGCTCCAGGTCGAGTCTCATGCGTACGGTACCGCCGGCAGGAACCAATACTGAGCGTCCGCTGCCCAACTCATTGCCGTTTACATGCAGGCCGGCACCCTTCTTGTTGGTCTCGTCTATGCTGAACAGGTCAAAGAAGCAGTCCTCCTGAGTCTCGCTGTCGTTACGCAGAAGCAGCATGTATGATGCGCTCTTGCCTGCGGGTATGCTACCCACGCGGTTGGCGGCGTTCTCGACAGAGATCTTAGGTATCTCAATCTGCATGGTGGCTGCCGATATTACGTGCTTACCGGGCTCAAAATACTGAGTCCTCTGTTCACCCTCGTACGGACATGAAGTCTGACCGCCGCGGGTAACGAATATGGCTCCATTTCCGTCGGGAGCATTGAACACGTCAATGGTCAGAGCATCGTCATCGCCTGCCTCGGCAAGAATATAGCCTGTGGTAACGCTTGACTCAGTCTGAGTCTCTCCGGAAACAGTCACTGATGTAGATATTGAGTTCTTGGAACTGTAGTTCATCTCAAGGGAGAATATCTCAATATCAGTTCCCGCTGCCAGTGAGACCTCGGTCTTGAATGTTCCGCTGTTGCTGGTTGTCTTGCTCTTGGTGTTGGTAACCGATGATTCTATGGAACTACCGGTCTCAAAACTCTCATTTCGGACAATATAGTCGTCATGCTCCTTTATTGCTTCTACCTTAGCCGCTTCGTTGGCACGGAGGTGGTTTTCCCAGCACTTTATCATCTGGTTATACAGATTTACCTGGTCCGATACACCTGTTTGCGGGATGGGGGTTACGGGAGTAAAGTCATATGTACCATTGGTTCCATAGTTATCATCATCCTCATCCACATCACTATGTACTGAGTATGTTGAGCCGATTGGGTCGACACCTTTCTTGAGTATATCGTTACGCAGGTTGATTATGTTGGGAATAAGAGTGTTGATGATGTAGTTCTGAGAGTAGGCAAACTCGGTCTTGAAACTCTGGTCTGTAACATAGTCGTCCTTGAGTATAAAACTGTACTGCCCGTTCTTTTTCTCCAGGGCAACTGATCGGGCATTTCCGAATACCAAGTTTGTGGATTTACCGATGAATACATCGCCCATGGCACCTACATATTCAGGCTCGGAACTGGTGGATATGCGGCGGGTGGTTGTGGTTGTAAGGGTCCTGGTCTGTGAGTTCTCATATGTATCCTCAATGCTGAAGCCTACGTCCACCGTAGCAATTTGACTGTTGTCAGTTATGATACCGGAGATGGCACCTACGCCGACGCCGTTGAACTGAATCAGTTTGAATCCTATCTCGTTATGACTCACATCTTCCCTGTTGTAGGATACCTCTACATCGGTGGTCAATGTGGTGGTTCTGGTTTCACCCTTTTCTATAAAGGCCTGTGAACCTGTACCACCCGGATCTCGGATTATCATTGAAACCAGGTCCGGACCTGCGGTAACGAAGTTATTACCCGAGGGAAGTGCACCTGTTACTATACCTTCTATGCCGTCCCATGAATACGTCTTGTCCACATGTGTGAACGTTGCGGCCAGATAGAGGGTGAAGGGGCTGGTGATGTTGGGAAGACCGGCCTGCCACTCGTACTGTGCATAACCGTTGTCGTCAAGTGTTACCACATCGGGTATGGTGCTGCCCAGGTCTCCGTCCTGATCATCATCCTCGGGGGTGAGGTCGGCTTCAATGACAACCTCCTGTCCGGTTCCCATCTGATTGCTGAATACAACCTCAACGTTCTGTAGCGGAACCTTGTCTATAACAGGCTCAGCATCGTCTTTGTTGGTGTAAACCTCGTATCCCTTGACATCGAACGTGTATTTGTTAGCCTGCTTGAATACAGGATAACTGAATGTGTAATCAGTCTGGTCGCCATTTTGGGTATAGAGCATGACAGTCTCTCTGGTGCTCTTGTCCTTATATTCCAACTTCTCTTCACCGAATGCACCATCGGCATTTACCTGAGTGACCTCAAGAATGGGGTCGGTGTAGTAGGATTTCTTGAATTGGGCTACATACTCAAAGTACTGCTCGCCATCTTCAGTTACAAGCGTATCGGTATATGTAGTTGTGGGATCGCTTGCTATGATGTTTGAAAGCGAACCCAGTTCAATATCCGGATTCTTTTCAATAGTGACGCTTTTTACCAGATAATCCACGGGCGGGAGCAAAGCTGCGAACTCGCCGGTCTTGGGATCGGTCTTGATGGTTATGATTCTTGTCTGTTCTATGTTTCCACTATTTCGGAAAGCCACGCTATTGACGGCTTTGGTGGGCGAATCGACGTTCATAATGGCATCGCTGGACACATAATCTGACATAAGGCCGCTTTCAACTTTCTTCATATTCATGGAGTGAACAGCCTCCAGTTGTATGGTGGCCTGTCCGATGTTGTTGTGGCTCAGTCCAAAGCCAAGAGGCTTCTGGTCCTCGATGAATCCTCCGGTTATACGTCCCACTACGGTTACAAGAGTGTTGTCCCAGAACTCCAGATTCTTTCTGGCGTCAAAGAACTCCTCGAGTGTTCCCGTGTTGTTGGGATCTTCGGGGTATCGGCCGTTAAGTTCAAAGGTGTGACCCTCCTTCTGAACGGTGATGTAGTGCTTACCTATAGGTACGCTGATCTCAAACTGTCCGTTTGCATTGGTGGTGACGGGTTGTCCGTCCTTGGCGCATATCTGTCCGTCTACATAGAAAAGGACTCCCTCAACAGGGTAGTCTGTGTGTGAATAGCGGATAGTACCTGATACCGGGAATGACGAGTCATCGGTGAAATCGGTAGCATTATGTACCAGCGAGTTGCTGCTGACATACCTGAGCTGCTTGCTGGGGCTGAATGTGTGGATGCCCAGCGAGGGGATAATCTCATAGGTCGTTCCTTCGCCCATAAACGGTACACCTTGTATAATATAGTTACCGTCAACATCGGTCCTTGCCTTGAGTTCCAGTTTCTTGGGAGTTATGGTCGAGGGCTCGGTATTGGTGCGGGTTATACCGTGATGCTGGTGATATACGGTACCGTTGCGTGAATAGTCAAAGAACTGTGCGCGCAGATTCTCATCAAAAGTCCAGTAGGTCTCAAGGCCTTTCTCGTTACCTACCAGCAGGTGGTCGTAGTTCTCCTCAATTTCATCTATCGAGAGAGCCTTGGTCCAAAGACGGAACTCGTCAAGGTATCCTTTGAAGTGACCTATAGCCAACTGTGTGGCACTGCTCAGTGATAGTGTGGCCGACGGGAGCGTGATGCTGTCATGATATGTCGTAATACCTTGTTTGGGGTCGATGTAGATCACATGACAGGTTACATCAGCTCCCTTGCGGATGATGGACAGATGTGAATAGCTCTTGGCGTTGATGGTAACATTATCAAATACAATACCGTTGAAGGTTACTTTTCCCTGAGCGGTAATACCTATGTAGCAATCATCGCCTTTGAACTGGATTATCTTGCTGTCTGACAGTTCATCGGGACAGATCCATGTCTGAACGGTGAAGTCGTTATCAGCGAAAGTCTTATCGGCATAATTACCATCAGTATAAAGCCAGGCGGCTTCACCCAGAGTACTGGTGAAGTGGAGTGCATAGAACTGATCGCTAATGGGATCGGTGGAAAGTTTCTTTACAATGACATCGGCTCCGCTTACTGCGCTTCCGGTGCTGCCGTATGTTATTCGGCCGCTAACCGTACCGGAAGTCTGTGAGAAACCGATGTTCTCTATATAGTTGGTCTTTTCCTCACCGTCCTCACACTTGTCGATTACGGTAACACGGTATTCGTAATATACGCCTGACAACGGTGTGTCATCGGTGTACAGAAGATAATCGTCAGTGCTTGATGTGCGGTATATCTCGCTCCATTGGTCCTGATCATCCTCGGCGCGTTTGCGTTCTATATAGTAAGTCTTGGCTTCTTTTGATCCCTGAAGGTTTACATGCCATGAGAGTCTTACTTTATTGGGGTATGTTCCCTTTGTGGCGTCAAAAGAGTAGAATATTGTTCCGTCTCCTACGGCCTTTTTCAGAATGGTGACCGACGAGAGCGTAGATGAGCCTATTACGCCTTCTATGCGGTAGTTGTGAGGCGTACATGCATTTAACGGCTCCTCTGTATAGAAATAGTTGGTACCGTCAATCTGTGAGGTTTCACGCTGGCCGTGTTTGTCGGTAGAGCGGTGCTCCCATTTGAAACTGGTCTGGTTGTCGGCAGGTACTATAGTAATTATAGGTTCGGCCTCGTCGTCAACATAGATGTTGAACTTGTTGCCCCAATCCAGCGGATAGCCGTCAGAGTTCCAGGTGAATACAATACGGTCCGATTGGCTCTCGGCATTGGCGTTCAGCACGGGGATTGAACGTTTGGCATTGACCGATATGGAATTACTTTTAAGAAGGTCGATCTGTGTTCCTTCGGGCCAGTTTGACAACTCGTAATAAACCCGATACTCAACGTTTCCGTTTTCAAAACCGGAGTCGGTATATGAAGATTCGTTTTGTTCAACTGCGCCTACACGCTGTCCGTTGCGGTATATGGCCCAATGACCCTCATAATGGCCGGAATTCTCTATGTTCCATGTCAATGATATCTCATTATTGAGCTGGTCGAATGCTCCCGACAGGTTGGTGGCGTAGGGCAGAGGGTAGAATGTCCTCATGTCGGCATCTTTCGTATAATATTTCCAGCCACCATTTGCATACATATCATTATTGTGACCGTATTCGTGATATGGCTGAATTGTGAATGTTGAGAGCATGTTTTTGCCTATCTGGTCCAGGTTGAAAGAGTAGGTGCCTCCATTCAGATTAATGTCTTTCCATCCTATTTCATTGTTGTAATTGCCGTCAATACGGGTGCAGATATGAGTGTAGTTGTCAGTGTTTTTGGAACTACCGGTTCTGTAGGGGATAGAAATTGTACCGTCCGGTGCAATGGTGTAATCACCGTTCCAATACAGTGAACGAACCTCAAAGCCGTAAGGATTGGAAAAGTTTATCTCCTTGTTTATCCAAGTCATATTCTTACCGTTCTTTTCAGACCAGTTACCCTGACATTTGAATTTAAGATTGCAGTTACGCCAATCTAAAGGTGCTTGAAAGCAAACCTCTGAGACTATTGAGTTGTTTCCGTCATGTCCTCTGTGCTGCTCGGACTGCCAACAGTTCCAACCATTAACGGTTGAGATGTTTTCACCGTCACCACATCTTAGATTGAGAATTTGCTGCCAATTCTGGCCGTTGTCCTTACTGACATAGATTCCCAGTCCTCCATACTGCTCGTAGAAACCCTCATCAGAGCCATAAACATTCTTGACTTCCATTGAGAAATAGATTTGGGCCTGCTCGCCATTCCATCCGATTCCGTAGAACAGACGGTAGTCCTTAAGGTCTATACTGCCGGCATATGCTTTCTGCGGCCCCATAAAAAGTGCGAGCATCATTATGATGACTGCTTGCATTGTGCGTTTGACTGAAAACGCTTGTTTGATTTTAAGTACCATTGAGTTTATTGTTTTGTTTGATGTTTGTAATCAAAACTATTGCGCTGCAATGTTACTAAAGAATAAAAACAGGCGCGTAGGGCGGAAGTTGCAATGCCGAAATACGACGTTGCAAATTCCGCAAAGGGACGTTACAATTCTGAAATTTGAGGTTGCAAAAAAGAAAAAGGCTGATTACCAGCCTTTTACAAATGTATCAAAGTGAGGCGACAAAATCGCTTGGCGAGCAGCCAATGAACTTTATAAAGTTGCGGTATGCTGTCTGGCGGTTGCGGTATCCTATCTCAAAGTAGAGCGGTTTCTGATCCTGGTAGGGATTCTGGCGGAGCTTATCGGCCATATACTCGGTGCGCCACTTGTTCAGGTAATCATTGAAGGTTAATCCCGTGTGCTCGCGTATGCAATCGGCCACGTATATGCGGTTGGTGCCTACTGCGCGGCTCATCATTTCGACTGTAACGTCGGGGTTCCTCCATATCTCGTGCTTATCCATCTGATGATTGATGCGCTGCCACAAGTCATCGGTCTGGTTGTCATCGGCCACATTTGAGACAGGCTCCGGATCATCTGGCAGATTCTGTGTCTCAATAGGGGGGATAATTCTTTGATTCAGTTCATAATAAGTGAGCTGGGAGAAGAGAAAAACGCTCCATAAAATATTTATGTTGGTAATTATTAAGCTTCCCGAAAAACAATTCGTTAGAAAAATGATGCTTGTTATTTCTGATAAGATTACATAACGTCGTATTATCGTTTTATTTGCGCTTGATTTACGCCAGTTGTATGGGATAATCATAATGAATAGAGAGACAATTACCACTAATGCAATTGTGATAAGTCTAATCAGAACATCTATGTCGGTCAGGTTTTCTTTGATGTCGTTAATAGTTTGGATATCCTGGAAGTGCATTCCAATCAGGAAAGGGATGGTTGCAATAATTGCCGGAGATATAGGTATCAGCAGTTTCCAACCCGTTAACCATCTAGGTCGAATTACTTCAAGAGGATAATACATGATTAAAATAATTGAGTATAATCCTCCAATGCCCAGGATGGGTTGAATCACTGAGGGAAAGGGAGATACCTTGCCAGCGCCTACCAACAAAATGGCAGCTGTCATGAAGGGGCTGAATAATAAAAAAGATATGGATAGGAATGTCCTTGACCTGTCCGGTACTTCTTTGCGTTTGCCCCAAAGTATAGTTCCAAAAATGACAGATGATGTCAAAAAAATGGTAATAACAGCTATTGTAAAGGATGCTTCCATAATTGAGAGTTAGAGTGAGGCGACAAAATCGCTTGGTGAACAGCCTACAAACTTTATGAAGTTGCGGTATGCTGTCTGACGGTTGCGGTATCCTATCTCGAAATAGAGCGGTTTCTGGTCCTGGTAGGGATTCTGGCGGAGCTTATCGGCCATATATTCCGTGCGCCATTTGTTCAGGTAATCGTTGAAGGTTAATCCCGTGTGCTCGCGTATGCAATCGGCTACGTATATGCGGTTGGTGCCTACGGCGCGGCTCATCATCTCAACTGTAACGTCGGGATTGCGCCATATCTCATGTTTGTCCATCTGATGATTGATGCGCTGCCACAGGTCATCGGGCTGGTTGTCATCGGCCTCAAACGCAATCTGTTCCGGTTCATCGGGCAGGTCCTGCGTATCTAGGGGTGCGATCACTCTTTGTTCCAGTTCATAATAAGTGAGCTGGGAGATAAAGAAGACGCCCCATAAAACATTCAGGTTTGTAATCATCTGGCTTCCTGACAGGCAACCGGCCAAAAACAGGAAACTTGTTATTTCCGATAAGATTACATAGCGACGTATTATTGCTTTACTTGCGCTTGATTTACGCCAGTTAAACGGGATAATCAGAATAAAAAGTGATATGATTATAAACAATGAGATTGAGATCAGTCTGATCAGAATGTCTATGTCGGTAATATTTTCCTTTATATCGCCAAAGGTTTGGATATCGTGAAACTGTATTCCAAACAGTAAGGGGAAGGATATGAGAATAGCAGGAGTTAACGGCAAAAGCAATTTCCAACCTGTTAACCATCTTGGCCTGATTACTTCGACAGGATAATACAGAATAAACAATATGGCATATAGTCCCCCTATGCTCATGAATGGATTGAGCTTTGAGTGAATGGGAGGTATTTTGCCTATGCTTAACGACGAAATGAATGATATCAGGAACGGGCAGAGTAACAGAAGTGATATGGATAGAAAAGTACGTGACCTGTCCGGTACATCTTTACGTTTACGCCAGAGTATGACTCCGAAAATAACGGATGCTGTCAGGCATATGGTAAAAACAGCAATAGTAATGGATACTTCCATGATTGCAAAGGTCCTATTGAGTCTAGTAATTCAGTTTGAATTTAAAGTCACAAATTTATAAATAATAACAATATAAAAGGATATTTTCTCTAATTTCGCAAAAACCTTTTTCAAGATGAATGCATTAGGAAATATCTTTTGGCTCCTGCTTGGAGGCATTGCCACAAGTCTGCTTTATTTCGTTGCAGGCCTGCTTATGTGTGTAACGATAGTAGGTATACCTTTCGGACTGCAGATGTTCAAGATCGGTGCATATGCACTGTGGCCGTTCGGCAAGGAACTTGGTGACCGTCCCAACGAGCCCAGTTGCCTGGGTATGGGATTCAATATCCTCTGGATACTGCTAGGATGGTGGGAGATTGCAATACTGCATGCGCTTTGCGGCCTGGTATTCTGCATTACAATTATTGGAATACCTCTGGGCCTGGCTCATTTCAAAATAGCCATAGCTGCACTGCTTCCGTTCGGAAAAGAGATCAGAAGTAAGTAATATTCTTATTTGAGCTTCTTCATCTCGTAGCCCAGGCGGTGCAGTTCTATTGCGGCGCCGATGCTGAACATTACCTGTACGGCGCGGGCGTAGACGTAGAAGGCGCGGGGGCTCTGAGGCTCAATCTTCTCCTGACGTATAAACGTGACTGCGGTCTGGGCGCAGGTCTGCATAAGAGACGTAATCTGCTGGGCTTGTTTTCCATCGGGAAGCAGGCCCAGAATGTCTTTAAGGATGTGGTCATCCATGTCGTCAAAGCCGTTGGGACCAAGCAGAACGCTGTAAGGCTGTCCCTTGAGTTTTGCCCAATCGCGGTTCCACCAGCAAGCCACAGCCATACCGATATAACCAGCCCAGGCAACCGAAACCGTAGGGTAGGCGGCTATCTCCTTCACACCGTCGGCAATATACTCCGGCGCAAGTTCCTTCCATTTCAGGTCGATGTCATCGGACCTTAAAAGTATGCCTTCAAGCATTCCGGCATCGGTACATAACTTGAGCAATTCCCTTTCCAGGCGGTCCTGGAACATGTTGTAGTACAGCTGGTCTTCCATATTCAATTGTTCATTTTTTTTACTGCATCTGCTGCAACAGACGGTTGCAACGGCTTGTCTGATAAGGAGTGAGTTTGGTGGGGTTACTCCTTAGCGGGTTGGGTAGGCATATCGCTATGGATACGGCCTGCCTGCGGGTCAGTTTGTCGGCGTGGCATTTGAAATAATGCTCGGCGGCTGCTTCGGCCCCGTAAATGCCCGGTCCCATCTCTATGATATTGAGGTAAACCTCCATGATTCGGTCCTTGGTCCAGAGTAATTCTATCAGGACGGTCCAATATGCCTCCCAGACCTTTCTGGCGCCCGTTCTGGTGCCGAATGAGAACAAGTTCTTGGCGGTCTGCTGCGATATGGTGCTGCAGCCGCGCAGTTTGGTTCCTTTGTTCAGGTGGTCCTCACGCATCTTGCGGATCTCTTCCCAATCAAAACCCTTGTGGTCATAGAACTTCTGGTCCTCGGTCATAACCACAGCTTTGGACAGTTGGGGTGATATCTGATCCAGGCTTACCCATGTGTGCTGAGTCTTGAATGTGTCCGATTTCCTGTTCTCGATGCTACGCTTAAGCATAAGCGGAGTGTATTTGATAGGAACATAGCGCAACAGCAGCACCAGCGCAAAGCTCAGTGCGATAAAGAGTAGGGGGAGCCTTACAAACAGCCGGAATGTCCACTTGCGCTTCTTCATAATCGGATGCAAAATTACTCATTTCTTGAAACATGTGTTATTATATTTAAGTCCGCAATTCTTGCCGATAAAGATGGTACAATTGGGGCCTGACCCCATTTGTATCATTTTGACAAAATGACACTCTATTATATATAAAGGTGGCAAAATGTAAGCACTGCAAAAAATATTGCGATAAAGTGATATTTTCCTGCTAAATGCTTTGGTGGTTCCAAATAGAGTGTGTAATTTTGCGATTGAAATTTAGCAAAAAACAAGATCGATGGCTAGGCCAATAATAATCAGAATAACCAGCAGAATCAGAACCAGAATAATAATCAGGTTCGGATGGTTACTTCTTTTGGCCAGCGGGAAAGCTAATCATTCAGGTATATAAAGAACAAAACATAAAAGACTGGTCAATTTGATCAGTCTTTTTTTTGTTCCTAACGGCAAGGCGAATAAATAACAAAAACAATAAATACTATGTGTGGAATAGTTTCAATCTTCAGGATTAAGGAGCAGTCAGAGCAGTTACGACAGCGTGCGTTGGAAATGAGTCGCAGGATTCGTCATCGCGGTCCGGACTGGAGCGGTATCTGGTGCGGAGGCTCTGCCATACTGGCTCATGAGCGTTTGAGTATTGTCGATCCCCAGTCGGGCGGTCAGCCTCTGTTCAGTGAGGACCGTCTGCAGGTGCTGGCCGTTAACGGTGAGATTTACAACCATCAGGCAATACGCCGTGAGTATGAGGGCCGATACACATTCAGTACCGGCAGTGACTGCGAGGTTATCCTGGCGCTTTACCGCGATGCAGTTCGTGCAGGCGGCAGCCAGGAGGACTTTATCCGCATGCTGGAGCGCCTGAACGGTATTTTTGCCTTTGCTCTTTATGATGCCGAGCGTGATGAATACCTGATTGCCCGTGATCCGATAGGCGTTATTCCTCTTTACATAGGCAAGGATAAGGAAGGACATATCTGCGTAGCCAGCGAGCTGAAGGCTCTTGAGGGTATCTGCCCTGAGTACGAGCCGTTCCTGCCCGGACATTTCCTGAGCAGCCGCACCGGACATATTGAGCGCTGGTGGACCCGTGACTGGTTCAAGTATGAGGCTGTCAAGGACAACGACGCCAGCATAGAGGAACTCCATGATGCCCTTGAGGCTGCCGTAAAGCGTCAGCTTATGTGTGACGTTCCTTACGGAGTGCTTCTGTCGGGCGGTCTGGACAGTTCGGTGATATCGGCCATAGCAAAGAAAAACGCTGCACGCCGTGTTGAGACCGATGACCAGCAGGAGGCATGGTGGCCGCGTCTGCACTCGTTTGCAGTTGGTCTGAAGGGTGCTCCGGATCTGGCTAAGGCTCGCGAGGTTGCCGAACACATAGGTACAGTACACCATGAAATCAACTATACAGTCCAGGAGGGACTGGATGCCATTCGTGACGTGATATACTTCATTGAGACATATGATGTTACCACGGTACGTGCCAGCACTCCCATGTACCTGCTTGCCCGCGTGATACGCAGTATGGGAATCAAGATGGTGCTGAGTGGCGAGGGGGCCGATGAGGTATTTGGAGGTTATCTCTATTTCCACAAGGCTCCCGATGCCCAGGCATTTCATGAGGAAACTGTACGTAAGCTCTCCAAACTGCACCTTTATGACTGCCTGCGTGCAAACAAGTCACTGGCAGCATGGGGCGTTGAGGGCCGAGTACCTTTCCTGGACAAGGAGTTCCTGGATGTTGCAATGCGCATGAACCCCAAGGCTAAGATGTGCCCGGGTCATGAGATTGAGAAGCGTGTGGTTCGTGAGGCTTTTGCCGATATGTTGCCCGAGAGCGTTGCATGGCGCCAGAAGGAGCAGTTCAGCGATGGAGTAGGTTACAGTTGGATTGACACTCTGAAGGAGATTACCGCTGCCGCAGTAACCGATGAGCAGATGGCTCATGCCGAGGAGCGTTTCCCCATCAACACTCCCATGAACAAGGAGGAATATTACTATCGCAGCATATTTGAGGAGCATTTCCCAAGCGCATCAGCAGCCATGTGCGTACCCAGCGTACCAAGCGTAGCTTGCTCTACTGCTGAGGCTCTGAAATGGGATGCAAGTTTCCGCAAACTGAACGATCCGAGCGGTCGTGCAGTAAAGGGTGTACATGAAAATGCCTACAAATAAGCCTTTTAAATATCGGTTTGCTGCAGATAACATTTTTTTAATATCATTTTGTGAAAAAATAATGGAGAATCGTTTTCAAATTGCAACATTTATTCGTACTTTTGCATCGTTTTTGATACATAAAGACGATCGAAGATATGAAAGTGTTGATAGAATATGGTTTCAGATATGCTCTGGAGGTTGGTTTCAATCCTAAGCGTAATGTCTGCGGCTGTTTGGCTATTCTCTCTCCAGCCGGGGAGTAAGTCAATCGGCAACACTTATCTTTAAACATAACGAAAAGGCTGGCCCACTTGGACTGGCCTTTCGTCTTTAATAACAAACAAGAACAAAAACCACAAAACAATACAATTATGAGTGAACTTAGATTTGATGTGATACAGGATGCTTTCAAGAAGAAGGCTGCTGTAGTCGAGACACCCGCCGTGAAGACTTCCGAATACTTCGGTGAGTTGGTGTTCAACCGTGACAAGATGCGCAAGTATCTTGATGACAAGACCTTCAAAGCTATTGTGAACTGCATTGACAATGGCGAGCCTCTGGACCGCAAGACTGCTGATGGAGTTGCTGCAGGTATGAAGACCTGGGCTATGGAGCACGGAGTAACACATGTTACACACTGGTTCCAGCCGCTTACTGACGGTACTGCCGAGAAGCACGACTCATTCATGGAGTACGATGGCAAGGGCGGTATGATCGAGACTTTCGACGGCAAAGCACTTGCACAGCAGGAGCCTGATGCATCATCATTCCCCAGCGGCGGTATCCGTGCCACTTTCGAGGCCCGCGGTTACACAGCATGGGATCCTACATCACCTGTGTTCATACAGGATGACACTCTCTGCATACCTACAGTATTTATTTCATATACCGGTGAGGCTCTTGATTACAAGACTCCTCTTAAGAAGGCTCTGAAGGCTGTAAACGACGCCGCTCTGCCTATCTGCCGTCTGTTTGATCCCAAAGTAAAGAAGGTATACTCATACCTGGGTTGGGAGCAGGAGTACTTCCTGGTTGATGAGGACCTCTACGCAGCACGTCCTGACCTGATGCTTACAGGCCGCACACTGATGGGTCACGCCTCATCAAAGAACCAGCAGCTGGATGACCACTACTTCGGTGCCATTCCTTCACGTGTTGCCGCTTTCATGCGCGACATCGAGATTGCCGGTTACAAGCTGGGTATTCCTCTTAAGACACGTCATAACGAGGTTGCTCCTAACCAGTTCGAGCTTGCTCCTATCTACGGTGAGACCAACCTTTCAAACGATCAGAACCAGCAGATGATGAACGTGATGAACAGCATCGCCCGCAAGCACGGATTCGTTGTTCTGTTCCACGAGAAGCCGTTCGATGGTATCAACGGTTCAGGTAAGCACAACAACTGGTCACTGGGTACCGATACCGGCACACTGCTGCTTGCTCCCGGTAAGGATGCTATGGGTAACCTGCAGTTCGTTACATTCTTTGTAAACGTTCTGGCTGCCGTACAGAAGCACAACGATATCCTGAAGGCTTCTATCGCAACCGCTACCAACGCTCACCGTCTGGGCGCCAACGAGGCACCTCCCGCCATCGTATCGGCCTTCCTTGGTCGTACAATGACTGCCGTGCTCAAGAAACTGCTTGAGGTTCCGTCCGATACTCCTATCGAGATTGCCGGCAAGAAGGGTAAGTCAGTAGGTCTGGTTGAGATTCCTGAGATATTCGTTGATAACACCGACCGTAACCGTACATCACCGTTCGCATTCACCGGTAACCGTTTTGAGTTCCGTGCCGTTGGTTCAAGCGCAAACTGCGCTGGTGCAATGACCACTCTGAACGCAGCCGTAGCCGAGCAGCTGATTGCCTTCAAGGCCGATGTTGACAAGGAACTTAAGGCCGGTAAGGCTCTGAACATAGCCATCATGGATACCCTGAAGCCCATCATCAAGAGCATTATTGATGTTGTATGCTTTGACGGTAACGGTTATACCGATGAGTGGAAGGCTGAGGCCAAGAAGCGTGGTCTGGATACTCTGACCAACGTTCCTGAGATGTTCAAGTCATTCACCACTCCCAAGGCTATCGAGTTGTTCACCAAGCTGGGTGTTTACACCGAGAAGGAACTTGAGGCCCGCAACGAGGTTAAGTGGGAGATATATACCAAGAAGGTACAGATCGAGGCCCGCGTAACAGGTCGTATGGCTATCAACCACATCATTCCTGCCGCACTTGAGTATCAGACCAAGCTGCTCAAGAACATCGACCTTATGAAGGATGTTTACGGTGACAACTACAAGGATATGGCTGCTGTAAGCATGGGATTCGTTACCAAGATCTCTGATTTGGTTAACAAACTCAAGACTCAGGTTGATGATATGGTCGAGGCCCGCAAGAAGGCTAACGTAATTGAGGGCGAATATGAGAAGGCTCTTGCTTACCACGATATTGCCGAGTCTCTGTTCCCGCTGCGTAAGACCATCGATAAGCTTGAGGAGGTGGTTGACAATGATATGTGGCCGCTGCCGAAGTATCGTGAATTGTTGTTCATCAACTGATGAGCAACAATTCTCAAACGATAGTTGGAAATTGAATAAAAGGTATTGAAAGTTTTAATATTATATGAAAAAATACGGTTTATACGACCCTCAGAATGAGCATGATGCCTGTGGTATAGGTATGATGGTCAACCTTAAGGGGGGAAAGACACACCAGCTTGTTGACAGCGCTCTTACACTGCTTGAGAACATGAAGCACCGTGGTGCCGAGGCTGCCGACAACAAGTCGGGCGACGGAGCCGGAATCACACTCCAGATACCGCACGAGTTTATTCTCTTGCAGGGTATCCCGGTGCCTGAGCGCCTTAGTTACGGAACAGGACTCGTATTCCTGCCCAAGGACAAGGCCCTTGGTGACAAGTATCTGGACATTATCCGTGAGGAGGCGTCCAAGATGGGACTTGTACTTACCAACGTTCGTGAAGTACCCGTTAACAGCAATATCCTGGGCGAAGCCGCACGTGCTACCGAGCCGCGCACAGTTCAGATATTCATTACCGGTGCATCCGAGGCCGATGGTCTGGAGACTCTTCTTTATAAGGTGCGCAAGCACACTGAGAAGCGTATAGATGACCGTAATTTCTATATCGTATCACTTTCATGCCGCATAATGGTCTATAAGGGAATGCTCACATCAACCCAGTTGCGTGAGTACTATCCGGATCTTAGCAGTCCGTTCTTTACGAGCGGACTTGCTATGGTTCATTCCCGTTTCAGTACCAACACATTCCCCACATGGCCGCTTGCACAGCCGTTCCGAATGCTGGCTCACAACGGTGAGATTAACACCATTCGCGGAAACCGCGGTTGGATGGAGGCCCGCGAGAGCGTGCTTTCATCACCGGCTCTGGGCGATGTGAGCGATATTCATCCTATCGTTCAGCCCGATATGAGCGACAGTGCATCGTTCGATAATGCACTGGAGTTCTTTGTGCGTTCAGGCATGTCTCTGCCTCATGCAATGGCCATGATGATTCCTGAGTCATTCAATGAGAAGAACCCCATAAGCGACAAGCTGAAGGCATTCTACGAGTACCATTCAATCCTTATGGAGCCGTGGGACGGTCCTGCCGCAATGCTCTTTACTGATGGCCGTTACGCCGGAGGTATGCTGGACCGTAACGGTCTGCGTCCTGCACGTTACCTTATTACCGATGACGGCATGCTGATTATGGCATCCGAGGTTGGTTGCATCCAGGTTGATGCATCAAAGGTAGTGGAGAAGGGTAAACTGCAGCCCGGTAAGATTCTCCTTATTGATACTGACAACGGTCAGATTTACCGTAACAACGAGGTTAAGGATGCTCTTGCAAGCGAACTTGACTATGCCGGATGGCTCAGTGCCGGACGTGTAGAGCTGGGTAAGCTTAAGAGCGGCCGTAAGGCTGCGAATGATGTGCCTGAGTTCAGCCGTCGTCTGCGTGCCTTTGACTACACCCGTGAGGATATCGACCGTATAATAGTTCCTATGTGTCAGACTGCACAGGAGCCGCTTTCATCAATGGGTAACGATACCCAGCTGGCTGTCCTTTCTGACCGTCCTCAGTTGCTGTTTAACTACTTCCGACAGCAGTTTGCGCAGGTTACCAACCCGCCTATCGACCCCATCCGTGAGGAGCTTGTAATGTCACTGACCGAGTACATCGGCGCCGTAGGCATGAACATCCTTACACCCAGCGAGGGCCACTGCAAGATGGTACGTCTGCCGCAGCCGGTTCTTACCAACACTGAACTCGATACCCTTTGCAACATCCGTTACAAGGGATTCAATACAGAGGTCCTGCCCATCCTGTTTGAGAAATCAAAAGGTGCCAAGGGTATGGCCGAAGCCATAGAAAATCTTTGCCATGAGGCCGAAAAGTCAGTTGATGCAGGTATCAACTACATTATCCTGAGCGACCGCGGCATTGACGAAACACACGCCGCAATTCCTTCACTTCTTGCCGTCAGCGCAATTCACCACTATCTTGTATCAATCCAGAAGCGTGTCCAGACTGCTCTTATCGTTGAGAGCGGTGAGATCCGCGAGGTGATGCATGTGGCTCTGCTTATGGGCTATGGTGCAAGTGCCGTCAACCCCTATATGGCATTTGCAGTGATTGACGATCTTGTTAAGAAGGGAGAGATTCAACTTGACTACGAGACCGCTCAGAACAACTACATCAAGGCCGTCGACAAGGGCCTTAAGAAGATACTCAGTAAGATGGGTATCAGCACCATACGTTCATACCGCGGTGCCAAGATATTTGAATCTATCGGCTTGAGCCAGGAGCTTCTGGCCAAGTATTTCGGAACAGCATCATCAACCGTAGGCGGTGTAACTCTGGAGGGTATCTGCAAGGACGCCCAGCGTATGCAGGAGCAGGGATTCGGCAAGACCGAGACCGATGATGTGCTTCCGTTCATAGGCCAATATGCATTCCGCAAGGACGGTATACGTCATGCATGGACACCTGAGGCCATTTCAACATTGCAACTTGCAACCCGTCTGGGAAGCTACAAGAAATTCAAGGAATTCTGCTCTATCGTTGACGACCGTCAGGAGCCGCTGTTCCTGCGTAACTACTTCAAGTTCAAGAGCAACCCCATCTCTATTGATGAGGTAGAGCCTGCCGAGAACATCGTCAAGCGCTTTATCGGTGCAGCAATGTCATTCGGTGCCATCAGCAAGGAGGCTCACGAGGCTATCGCAATTGCCCTTAACACTCTTGACTCACGCAGCAATACCGGTGAGGGTGGTGAGGACAGCGACCGTTTCCACAATGATGTGGACGGCGTATCACTGAGCAGCCGTATCAAGCAGGTGGCATCGGGCCGATTCGGTGTAACTGCCGAGTATCTGGTCAACGCAATGGAGATCCAGATCAAGATTGCCCAGGGTGCTAAGCCGGGTGAGGGTGGTCAGCTGCCCGGATTCAAGGTGAACGAGATCATTGCCCGTACACGTAACTCAATTCCCGGAATTTCTCTGATTTCGCCTCCTCCTCATCACGACATCTACTCAATCGAGGATCTGGCACAGTTGATCTATGATCTGCGTAACGTGAACCCCAAGGCCAAGATCAGCGTCAAGCTGGTTGCCGAGAGCGGAGTAGGTACCATCGCAGCCGGTGTTGCCAAGGCAAAGGCTGACCTGGTGGTTATCTCAGGCTCTGAGGGCGGTACAGGTGCATCACCCGCATCATCAATCCGTTATGCAGGTATCTCACCTGAAATCGGCCTTTCCGAGACTCAGCAGACTCTGGTTCTGAACGGTCTGCGTAAGGAGATCGAGGTTCAGGTTGACGGACAGCTCAAGACCCCGCGTGATGTCATTTCAATGGCTCTGCTGGGTGCAGGCGAGTTCGGATTCGGAACTGCTCAGCTTATCGTTCTGGGATGCTTGCTGATGCGTAAGTGTCATACAAACGCCTGCCCTGTAGGTGTTGCAACACAGGATCCCGCTCTGCGCGCCAAGTTCCGCGGTCACAGCCAGTACCTTATCAACTACTACATGTATATGGCAGAGGGTGTAAGGGAACTGCTGGCCGATATGGGATTCCGCAAGTTTGAGGATATCATAGGTCGTACAGACCTTATCGAGATTGATACCGCCAAGTTCAACGATAAGACCCGCGGTCTTGACTTCAGCCGCCTGTTGGCCAAGATAGACGGTGACCTCTATAAGAAGGAGGATCAGAAGCATGACCTGAGTCAGATTCTTGACCAGAAGATCATCAAGGCATCGACCGATGCCATTGAGAACGGCAAGAAGGTTGACCTTTCATACGATATAATCAACACTGACCGTGCCGCAGGTGCAATGCTGTCAGGTGCGATAGCAAGCAAGTACGGACATGACGGTCTGGCCGATAACACCATCAACGTCAAGTTCAAGGGATCGGCTGGACAGAGCTTCGGCGCATTCCTTATGAAGGGTGTTAACTTCAAACTTGAAGGTGAGGCTAATGACTATGTAGGAAAGGGCCTTTCAGGTGGCCGCATCGCTATATGCCCGCCCGTCGAGAGCAAGTTTGACGCATCTGAGAACATCATAGCCGGTAACACAATCCTTTACGGTGCCACCAGCGGTGAGATATTCATCAACGGTCGTGCAGGTGAGCGTTTCGCTGTACGCAACTCCGGCGCCACAGCCGTAGTTGAGGGCGCAGGTGACCACTGCTGCGAGTATATGACCGGCGGTCGCGTGGTTGTTCTGGGTACTACAGGACGTAACTTCGCCGCAGGTATGTCAGGCGGTCTGGCTTACGTCTGGGACAAGAACCATGACTTTGACTACTACTGCAACATGGATATGATCGAGCTTGACCTGATTGAGGACAAGGCCGGTCGTGACGAGTTGCGCGGACTGATTGAGAAGCACTACAAATATACCGGCTCAGCATTGGCCAAGAAGATGCTTGACAACTGGGCTCAGTATGTAGGTGAGTTCATACAGGTTACTCCTATCGAGTACCGCCGTATCCTGCAGGAGGAGCGTATGAAGGCGCTGCAGCAGAAGATTGATAATGTTCAGCGTGATTACTAAATTCTAAAGAGACACTACTATGGGAAATCCAAGAGCTTTCCTGACCGTACCCAGACAGGACGCCGGTCATAGACCAGTATATGAGAGAATAGCCGACTTCAGTGAGGTTGAGCAGACGCTGAACGACAGCAGCCGTCAGTTGCAGGCATCACGCTGCATGGATTGCGGCGTACCCTTCTGTCACTGGGCATGCCCGCTGGGCAACAAGCAGCCCGAATGGCAGGATGCCGTTTACAAAGGCAAGTGGGAACTGGCATACAAGCTGCTCTCAGCCACCAATGATTTTCCGGAGTTCACGGGCCGTATCTGCCCGGCACTCTGCGAGAAGAGCTGCGCGCTGAACCTTTGCATCGATGCTCCCGTAACCATCCGTGAGAACGAGTGCTCAATAATTGAACATGCATACCGTGAGGGTTATATCAAGCCAAAGACATACGCACGCAACGGAAAGAAGGTTGCCATCATAGGTGCAGGTCCTGCCGGACTCTCTGCTTCTGTCCGTCTGAACTGCCTGGGTTATGAGGTGACTCTGTTCGACAAGATGCCTTCAGCAGGTGGTCTGGTCCGTTACGGTATTCCTAACTTCAAGCTTGACAAGTATGTGATTGACCGCCGTATGGAGATCATGGAGCAGGAGGGAATCAAGTTCAAGTTCAACACCCCCGTTGACCTGAACAAGCTTCCTGAGGGCTTTGACGCATACATCATATCAAACGGTACACCCACCGCCCGTGACCTTAAGATTCCGGGACGTGAACTCAAGGGCGTATACTTTGCACTGCAGATGCTTACCCAGCAGAACCTGCGTCTGGCCGGATTCCAGTTCACCCCCGAGGAGACTGTATCGGCCAAGGGCAAGAAGGTACTTGTTATCGGTGGCGGTGATACCGGCAGTGACTGCATCGGAACATGCCATCGTCAGGGTGCCGTAAGCGTTACCCAGATTGAGATCATGCCCAAGCCGCCAATCGGCTACAACCCCGCAACACCCTGGCCGCAGTGGCCTAACATCCTCAAGACCACAACCAGCCATGAGGAGGGTTGCGAGCGTCGCTGGTGCCTGACATCAAACAAGTTCCTGGATGACGGCAAGGGTAACCTTAAGGGCGTTGAGGTTGAGACTGTGGAGTGGGTACCGGATCCTAACGGCGGCCGTCCTCAGATGAAACTGACCGGAAACAAGGAGATCATTGAGTGCGACATGGTGCTGCTGGCTATGGGATTCCTCAAGCCCGAGCATCCTCAGTACGCTGAGAACGTGTTCCTGGCAGGTGATGCCAAGAACGGTGCCAGCCTTGTTGTAAGGGCTCTGGCAAGCGGACGTGAGACTGCCGCACAGGTTGACGCATACCTTAAAAACAAGTAATATGAGCGTGATCCGTTTCACAAAGATGCAGGGCCTTGGCAATGACTACATCTATGTCAATGTCATGGAGTGCCCCATAAGCAATCCCGAGCAGTTCTCCATACGCTGGAGTGACCGCCGTAAGGGCATCGGCTCAGACGGACTTATCATGATAGGTAAGTCAGCCATTGCCGATTTCAGCATGCGCATTTTCAATGCTGACGGCTCTGAGGCACGCATGTGCGGAAACGGTGCGCGTTGTGTCGGTAAATTCCTTCATGACAAGGGTTTGACCGATAAGACCGAGATCAGGCTTGAGACCCTTTCAGGAATAAAGGTGCTCAAGCTGCATCTGGACTCTGACGGTACTGTGGATATGGTTACCGTAAACATGGGCCAGGGTCTGCCGCTTAAGGTGAATCACGGTTCAGGCACGCTGGTAGGCGAGACACTCAATGTGGGTGAAGGTCCTACCGTTTGCTCAGCCATCGATATGGGCAATCCGCATCTGGTTATGTTCGTGAAGGATGCCGAGAAGTCAAGAGTATCGGAGGTGGGTCCTCTGATGGAGCATCATAAGATGTTCCCGGACCGTGCCAACATCGAGTTCGCCCAGGTGATTGACCGCAAGCACATCCGTATGCGTGTCTGGGAGCGCGGCAGCGGCATTACGTTTGCCTGCGGTACAGGTGCATGCGCTACGGCGGTTGCATCGGCCATGCAGGGATATACTGATGCCGACGGTTGTGATGTGATAATGGACGGCGGTACACTGAATGTCAAATGGGATCCCCAGACTAAGGAGGTCCTTATGACCGGTGCTGCCGAATTTGTATTTGACGGAACTGTTACAGAATAATGGTAAAAGCTAATCTGAACTTTGCAAAACTGCCGCAGAGGTACCTCTTTCTTGACATTGCCAAGAGAGTTGCGGCTTTCAGTGAGAAACACCCCGAGGCTGACATCATCCGCATGGGTATAGGCGACGTAACCCGTCCGCTTGCACCCGCTGTGATTGATGCCATGCACAAGGCTGTCGACGAGTGTGCCGATAAGTCCACATTCCACGGTTACGGCCCTGAGCGCGGTTATCAGTGGCTCAGGGAAGCTATAGTTAAAGGTGATTATGCACCCCTTGGCGTAGAGCTCACTGCCGAGGACATTTTCATCAATGACGGAGCCAAGAGCGACACCGGTAACATAGGTGATATTCTCTCTTCAGATAACCTGGTTGGCATTACCGATCCTGTATATCCGGTATATGTCGATACCAACCTGATGCGCGGTTTCAACATCAAGTACATTATTTGCAATGAAGAGAACGGATTTACGGGCGATATCCCTACAGAAAAGCTGGATATTGTGTATCTTTGCTACCCGAATAATCCGACGGGTGCAGTTATTACCCGAGACAAGCTCAAAAAGTGGGTCGATTATGCCTTGGAGAACGGTTCTCTGATTATGTACGACTCCGCTTATGAAGCATTCATCCGTGATCCCCTAATTCCCCATTCAATCTACGAGATTGAGGGAGCCAAGAAGTGCGCAATTGAGTTCCGAAGTTTTTCAAAGACAGCGGGATTCACTGGTGTACGTTGCGGTTATACGGTAGTGCCACGCGAGCTTGAGGTAAGTGACGGTAACGGCGGAAAGATTGCACTGAACGGAATGTGGGAGCGCAGGCAGAGCTGCAAGTTCAACGGCGCATCTTACATATCACAGTGCGGAGCGCTGGCTGTCTACACACCCGAGGGTCAGAAACAGATACGCTCCACAATAGATTATTACCTTGAAACGGCACGCATAATTCGTCAAAGCCTCAATGAGGCAGGCCTGAAAGCCCTGGGCGGTGAGAACGCTCCCTATATCTGGGCTCAGACTCCGGGCGGCATCAGTTCGTGGGAGTTCTTTGACAGGCTGCTTGGAGAGGCGGGGGTAGTGGTTACCCCGGGATCGGGATTCGGTCCTGCCGGCGAAGGTTGGTTCCGCATAACATCGTTTGCTGACCGACAGCGTACCATCGAGGCCATGGAGAGAATAAAGAAGATATTGTAATAAAGATAGATGGACAGAGAAGCAGTTCTTATTCTTGAAGACGGTACCCGGTACCGTGGCCGCTCGTTCGGCTACGAGAAGTCCGTATCGGGCGAGTTGGTCTTCTACACAGCCATGACCGGTTATCCGGAGAGTTTGAGTGACCCGTCATACAAGGGACAGATCCTGGTGCCTACATTCCCTTTGATAGGCAATTACGGAGTTCCCGGTGACGAGGTAGTCAATGGCATTTCCAAGTTCTATGAGTCGGACAGAATTCAGTGTTCGGCTCTTGTCATTTCTCAGTATTCGGCTGAATACAGCCATTGGGACTCGGCCAAGAGTCTTGGTGAATGGCTTAAGAAGTGGGAGGTTCCCGGAATCTACGGCATTGACACAAGAGCTCTTACCAAGCGTCTGCGTGAGAAAGGCGCCATGCTGGGCAAGATAGTATTCGGTGATGAGGATATTCCGTTCTATGATCCCAACAAGGACAACCTGGTAGCTCAGGTTTCATGCCCCGAGATCAAGCACTACGGAAACGGCAAGTACAAGGTGCTCATGGTAGACTGCGGAATGAAGAACAACATCCTGCGCTGCCTGCTTGACTATGACGTTCAGATCAAGCGCGTACCTTGGGATAATGACTTCTCAAACGAGGATTATGACGGTCTGTTCATCTCTAACGGCCCCGGTGACCCTGCAATGTGCGGTGTAACCGTTGAGCATATCCGCAAGGCTCTCCAGCAGGACCGTCCCATCATGGGTATCTGCCTTGGCAACCAGCTTCTGGCTCTTGCCGCAGGCGCCAAGACATACAAGCTCAAATACGGTCATCGCGGTCACAACCAGACCGTACGCATTCCGGGCACTCACAAGTGCTTTGTGACATCACAGAACCACGGCTTTGCCATCGATGACAATACACTTCCTTCAGACTGGGAGCGTATGTTCGAGAACCTGAACGACGGTACCAATGAGGGTATCAAGCATAAGACAAAGCCTTTCTTCTCAACCCAGTTCCATCCTGAGGCATCGAGCGGACCTACCGATACAGGCAACCTGTTCGGTCTGTTTGTTGAAAACATGAAGAACTATTCAAAGAAATGATGCTATGGAAGATGTGAAGAGAGTACTTGTGCTCGGTTCAGGAGCACTCAAGATAGGTCAGTCAGGTGAGTTTGACTATTCCGGTTCACAGGCCCTCAAGGCTCTGCGTGAGGATGGCAAGTTCACAATCCTTATAAATCCCAATGTGGCTACGGTCCAGACATCCGAGGGTGTGGCCGATGCCATCTATTACCTGCCCATCACTCCTGCTTTCGTGGAGAAGGTTATCCAGAAGGAGCATCCCGACGGCATCATGCTTGCATTCGGCGGTCAGACAGCCCTGAACTGCGGCGTTGAGCTGTACCAGAGCGGTATTCTGGAGAAATACGGCATCAAGGTATTGGGTACTCCGGTTCAGGCCATCATCAACACTGAGGACCGTGAACTGTTTGCCGATATGATGCGCTCAATCGGCGTCAAGACACCTCGCAGTGAGGCTGTCAACAATATGGAGGAGGCCCTCAAGGTTGTAAAGGAGATAGGTTATCCCGTAATCGTACGTGCCGCTTATACACTTGGCGGTCTGGGTTCAGGATTCTGCTCCAATGATGAGGAACTCAAGAAGGTTGCAGCATCAGCATTCTCATATTCTCCGCAGATTCTGGTCGAGGAGTCACTCAAGGGCTGGAAGGAGATTGAGTACGAGGTTGTACGTGACCGTTATGACAACTGCATCACGGTCTGCAACATGGAGAACTTCGACCCGCTGGGTATCCATACCGGTGAGAGTGTGGTTGTGGCTCCGTCACAGACACTCAGCGACCATGAGTACCACAAGCTGCGCCGCATAGCAATCGACATCATACGTCACGTGGGTATAGTAGGAGAGTGCAACGTCCAGTATGCTCTGGATCCCAACTCTGATGATTACCGCGTGATTGAGGTTAACGCACGTCTGAGCCGCTCATCGGCCCTGGCTTCAAAGGCTACAGGTTATCCTCTGGCATTTGTTGCTGCTAAACTGGGTCTGGGTTATGGCTTGGATGAAATTCCCAACTCTGTAACCAAGGTTACATCGGCCTGCTTTGAACCCGCTCTGGACTACGTGGTATGTAAGATACCTCGTTGGGACCTGGGTAAGTTTGAGGGTGTTTCACGTCTGATAGGCTCTTCAATGAAGTCTGTCGGTGAGGTTATGTCAATAGGACGCACCTTTGAGGAGGCTATCCAGAAGGGTATGCGTATGGTCGGTCAGGGCCTGCACGGATTCGTTGGCAACAACGTCAACGTTCCCGATATTGAGGCCGAGCTGGTCAATCCTACCGACCGTCGTCTGCCGGCCATTGAGCAGGCATTTGCTCAGGGTTATACCGTTGACAAGCTGCATGACCTTACCAAGATTGACAAGTGGTTCCTGTGCCGTCTGGCAAACATCCACAATATTAAGGAGCAGCTGGCTGCTGCAGGAGGTCTTGAGAAGGTAAGCGAGGACTTGCTGCGTGAGGCCAAGTGCATGGGATTCAGCGACTATCAGATTGGTAAGATCACCATTGCCGGTGACAAGCTCAATCCGCATGAGAAACAGGCTGCAGTACGCAAATACCGCAAGGGTCTGGGCATTCTGCCGGTTGTAAAGCAGATTGATACGCTGGCCGGTGAGTATCCCGCCTTTACCAACTACCTCTATCTGACTTATAACGGCTCAGAGAACGATGTTCAGTTTGAGCAGGACGGCAAGTCCGTAATTGTTCTGGGTAGCGGTGCTTACCGAATCGGTTCAAGCGTTGAGTTTGACTGGTGCGGTGTGGCTGCCGTAAAGAAGATTCAGGAGATGGGTTACCGTTCAGTGATGATCAACTACAATCCTGAGACTGTAAGTACCGATTATGATACATGTGACCGTCTGTTCTTTGATGAACTGACACTGGAGCGTGTACTTGATATATGCGATCTGGAGGCTCCCAAGGGCGTTATCGTATCAACCGGCGGACAGATTCCAAACAACCTGGCGCTGCTGCTTGACCACGAGGGCGTGAATATCCTGGGAACATCGGCCAAGTCAATCGATATGGCTGAGGACCGTCAGAAGTTCTCCGAGATGTGTGACTCTCTGGGTATTGACCAGCCGCGTTGGAAGGAGCTTACCAGCATGGATGACATCTGGAGTTTTGTAGATGAGGTGGGTCTGCCTGTGCTCATCCGTCCTTCATACGTGCTCTCAGGTGCTGCAATGCGCGTGGTAAGTGACCGTGCAGAGCTAGAGACAGCCCTTAATAATGCAGCTGTGGTAAGTCAGGAGCATCCCGTTGTGGTTACCGAGTTCCTTCAGCGTGCCAAGGAGGTTGAGATTGATGCCGTGGCTCAGAACGGTGTAATCAAGTGCTACGCCATCAGCGAGCACATTGAGTTTGCCGGCGTTCACTCTGGTGACGCTACCGTGGTATTCCCGGCTCAGAAGCTCTACTACGAGACCATCCGTCAGATCAAGAAGATATCCAAGAAGATTGCAGGTGCCCTGAACATCTCAGGTCCCTTCAACATACAGTTCCTGGCCAAGGAGAACAGCATCAAGGTTATCGAGTGTAACCTGCGTGCTTCACGAAGCTTCCCGTTCGTAAGCAAGATCACCAAGTTCAACTTCATCGGCATGGCTACAGAGATCATGCTGGGCAAGGAGGTTGAGCCCTTTGGTAAGACGTTTGCCGATATTGACTACGTGGGTGTCAAGTGCTCACAGTTCTCATTTGCACGTCTTCTCAAGGCCGATCCTATACTGGGCGTAGACATGGCTTCAACGGGTGAGGTTGCCTGCATAGGTGACAACTACCATGAGGCTCTGCTCAAGAGTATGATATCTGTAGGCACTCGCGTTCCTTCAAAGGAGAAGGGCGTCCTGCTCTCATCGGGCCCGACAAAGTCCAAGATCGACCTGCTGGATGCAGCACGCATACTCAGTGATTACGGCTATAACCTGTACGCCACCAGCGGTACCGCCAAGTTCCTTGAGGAGAACGGCATAACCGTCAAGGAGGTGCTTCACTGGCCGGATTCAGAGGAGAAGCCTAACGTAATTGACTATATGCGCGGCGGTAAGATTGACCTGGCTATCAATATCCCCAAGAACAATACAGCACGTGAGCTTCAGAACGGATATCAGATCAGGCGTACAGCCGTTGACTTCAACATTCCGCTCATTACCAACGCACGTCAGGCAAGCGCATTCATCTATGCGTTCTGCAAGATCGGTGTTGACGGACTGGCTATAAAGAGAATTGACGAATACGTATAAATAACCGGATATGGAGGAATTGCATCACGAATGTGGAGTATTTGGCATCTACGGTGTGGAGAACGCCGCACAGTATGCCTATTATGCACTGCACAGCCTGCAGCACAGAGGTCAGCAGGGTTGCGGTATAGTATCGGCCGATTCAGAGGGGCAGTTCCACCTGCACAAGGGCGCCGGTCTGGTGATTGAGATATTCGGCCAGAAGCATCTTGATGAACTGACCGGAAACATAGCCATCGGCCACGTACGTTATCCGACTACCAATGTGGGCGGAATGGAGAACATCCAGCCGTTCACATTCCATCATTACACGGGTAACTTTGCTATAGCACACAACGGTAATATCATCAACTCCAAGGAGTTACGCTATTATCTTGAACGTCGCGGCAGCCTGCTGCAGACCACCTCTGACAGTGAGCTCTTTGCCCATCTGATCAAGAAGGATCCCAGCGAGGAGGACAGGATTGTCAATATCATCAACGCCCTGAATATGATTGAGGGTGCCTTCTCACTGGTAATAATGACTCCCAACCGCATCTATGCCTGCCGTGACAAGTACGGATTCCATCCGCTCTCAATTGCCAAGCTGGGCAACGGTTATGTGGTTGCAAGCGAGACCTGCGCGTTCGATGCCATCGGCGCCGAATTCATCCGTGACGTTAATCCCGGTGAGGTTATATCAATAGATCATCACGGCATACGCTCCAATGACTATTCAAAGCTCAAGAGCAACCGTATGTGCGTTATGGAGTACATCTATTTTGCACGTCCGGACAGTGACATTGAGGGCTGCAACGTACATTCTTTCCGTAAGCTCTCTGGCCGCCTGCTTTACGAGGAGCATCCTGTTGAGGCTGATATCGTTGTAGGCGTGCCTGATTCAAGCCTGAGCGCCGCAATGGGTTACGCTGAGGCCAGCGGCATTCCGTATGAGATGGGTCTGCTCAAGAGCAAATACGTAGGCCGTACGTTCATCCAGCCGGCCCAGGAACTTCGTGACAAGGGTGTCAAGATGAAGCTGTCACCCGTGCGCAGTATCGTGAACGGCAAGCGTGTGATTCTGATTGATGATTCAATTGTTCGCGGAACCACATCGCGTCAGATTGTACGTATGCTGCGTGAGGCAGGAGCCACCGAGGTCCATGTCTGCATAGCAAGCCCCAAGTACGCATATCCCTGCTACTACGGCGTGGACACCGGCACATACGAGGAACTTATCGGTGCCAAGCATTCAGTCGAGGAGATCCGTGACTACATAGGAGCCGATTCGCTCTATTATCTCTCACTTGAAGCCCTGTACAAAGCTTCCGGCCGCTCAATGGAGAAGTGCCAGCTCTGCACCGCCTGCTTCAACGGTGATTACCCCACAAACCTCTACGGTCACGCTGTTGAAAAGTAGTACCATTGGGGACGGTTCCGTTTGGTACTATTTTCTTTACTTTGCGCCATAATTCTTTGAATATGGGAAAGTTCAGTACAATCTTAAAGTCATCTATCCTGGCAGGAATCTGCATAGGAATAGCAGGTTTCGGTTTTCTGGCATTGGGCGGTGTTGTAGGTGCCGTCATGTTCGCTTTCGGTCTTATCACCGTGGTTTGCTACAAGCTCAAGCTCTATACCGGTACTGCCGGTTTCATTGAGAAGGGGCAGGTGGGTGACTTGCTGCTTATCCTGGTAGGAAATATCATAGGTTGTCTGCTGGTGGCTCTGCTTGCCAGAGTTTCTCCCATGCCGCTGCAGGAGGCTGCCCAAAAGATCCTGGCCGGACGTCTGGCCATCGGCCCCGTAAAAGCCGGTCTGCTTGCAATCGGTTGCGGATTCCTGATGACTACAGCAGTTACGTTTGCACGCCGTAACCAGTGGCTGCCGCTGCTCTTTGCAGTCCCCATGTTCATCCTGTGCGGATTTCCGCACTGCATAGCAGATGCTTTCTACTACCTGACAGTTCCCTTCAGTTTCATAAAGGAGAACTTAGGTAGCGTGCTGCTGCTCTATGTTTGCCTGGTTATCGGCAACTTCATAGGCTGCAACCTCTATCGCTTTATAATGATAGGCGAGGAGAAGGTTTAATCCATCGGATATACGACACCCCATTTCTTGCGGAGGGAATCCATGACTTTCATGATGTCAAGGGTCTCCTGATGAGGCATGTACGGTGATTCCAGCCAGCCGTTCTTAAGGGCTTCCTTGCAGGCTATCACCTGATACTCGTATCCTGTTATCTGTGTCGAAGGCTTTTCAAAGACAGCCGTAGGCTTGTAATCGTTATAGACCGTTATGCGCTCGGGGCAGTTGATATTATCTACAATCAGATAGCCCTCGGTGCCGCATATCTGGCCCAGACGACCGCAAAGGCAGAGTGTGCTGGACTGGATGTTTGCAATCTTTCCGTCACGGTATGACCAGCTTATTGAGTTGTGCATATCCATTCCGGTATCGCTCTTGATGCAGTTTGTGCTCTCATTGATGATATCGGCCCCAAAGTACATACGGCAGAAGTTGATGCTGTAGACTCCAAGGTCCAGAAGCGCGCCGCCGCAAAGGTCGGGACGCAGGATGCGCTCCTTGAACTCCATCATATAGCAAAGGCTTGCGTTAAGAAGACGTGGCTGGCCGATGGCACCGCAGTCGAGCAGCTCCTTTACCTTCATGGAGAGCGGCATATAGCGTGTCCAGATAGCCTCAGTAATGAAGATTCCTTTCTTGTGAGCCAGATTGAGCAGGGCATCGGCCTCACGTGCATTGGCAGTGAATGCCTTCTCGCAGAGGACGGGCTTGCCGGCGTTGATGGCCAGGCTGGCGTGTTCAAAGTGGTGGGAGTGGGGAGTGGCAACGTAAACCAGGTCTACCTCAGGATCCTCGACCATCTCTTTGTATGAGCCGTAGGCCTTCTGGAATCCCCAATGCTTTGCGAACTCCTGAGCGCGTTCCAGATCACGGGCTGCAATGGCATACTTCATTGAACTGTCAAGGCCTGTGAGTGTCTCGGCCATCTTGTCGGCTATCCAGCCGGCACCAATAATTCCAATCTTCATATAAGGTCAGTGTTGTAAGGTTTATCTCTTTCTGGGACCGCCGCCACCGTAAAGCTGCAGGATGCCTATCTGTGCCCATTTTGCGGGCTTGAGGTCTGAGTCGGTAATATCGGCCTCAAGGGTTGTGGTTCGTCCGGCCAGAGCCATGTCAACGAATGAGCAGAACAGGTCTGTTGAACCGGGCAGCCAGATTGCCACCTCATGACCTACATCCTCAAAACTGATGAACCAATGCGGTATATCCTGACGGTTCATGGCCTTGTTTATCTTTTTTGAGCCGAACAGTTTGGATGAAAGCGGCAGTCCGAAACTCTTGTAATTCACGATCTTATCCTTCTTGCCGTGCATGAGCATGGTAGGAGCGGGGGCTGTCTTGTATTTAAGGTCGCGCTTGTGGCACATTATACCGCCGGAATAGGGTATTACTGCTGCCGGTTTCCATCCTTCGGGCAATACGGCTGCCTGCTTGAGTGAATTGGCGCGGCAATAATCCATCTGAAGGACCGATACGGCTCCGGCAGAACTGCCGGTGAGTATGATTCTGGACGGGTCGATGTCCAGCATTCCGGCATTGGAGCATGTCCAGGCAACAGCTGCGGCGCAATCCTCGGTGGCAATGTCAATGCAGTATTGGAAGAGTTCTGTCAGCTTGAACAGTGAACTGTGGCTGGCAACCATCTCCTTATCCTGGAATCCAAGTCTGTAATCAATTGAGATGACCGTGAATCCGCGTTCCAGAAGAGCCTGAGCCACCTGTTTCATCTCCCTGTTGTTGCGGGCACCGCTAAAGAAACCGCCGCCGAATAGGGCTATGACAGCCGCTCTGTCCTGACGCGGATTTTCCGGCTTATATACATCCAGATGGAGTGCTGAGTCCCTTTTTGCGAACTCATAGGTTTTACATTCAGGCAACTGGAACTGGGCCTTTGACGGAAGGGCAAGGCTGAATAAGAACAGTATAGTTATGAATAGCTTGAACGTCCTTTTCATGACTGTCAATTCATTTGTTGATTGTAAAGGTAGGAAAATAATACTAAATTTGCATCACTAACAATCAGATATGAAAAAGTCAATAGTTTTACTTGCCCTGCTTATGGCAGTTTCATCGGTCAGAGCCGATGAAGGTATGTGGATGCTCCCCACAATCAAGAAGATGAATGAGTCCGATATGAAGAAACTGGGACTCAAGATCAGTGCATCAGAAATTTACAATGAAAAGAAAGCCTCAATCAAGGATGCCGTGGTACACTTTGGAGGCGGTTGTACAGCCGAGATCATCTCAGAATACGGTCTTCTGGTAACCAACCACCATTGCGGCTATTCAAGCATTCAGGGACTGTCAACTCCCGAGCACAACTATCTGGAGGACGGTTTCTGGGCAATGAGCCGTGAAGAGGAGATCCCAGTACCGGGTCTTACGGTTACATTCCTTCAGAGCATGATTGATATAACCGGCATGAAAGATAGTAAGGTTGAAGCCCTGATTCAAAAGATCACAGACAAGGATACCGAGTGTCAGGTACAGCAGACAGGTTTCTACAATGACAACCAGCGCTATCTTATAGTAAACAAGATATATCGCGATGTTCGTTTTGTAGGTGCTCCTCCTGCATCGGCCGGTAAGTTCGGCGGTGAGACAGATAACTGGATGTGGCCCCGTCACACCTGTGACTTCTCAATGTTCCGTGTCTATACCGGTCCCGACGGAGAACCTGCTGATTACAGTGAGGAGAATATTCCCCTGCGTCCCAAGAAGTTCCTGACCATATCACTCAAGGGTATGGAAGAGGGCGATTTCGCCATGATAATGGGTTATCCCGGCCGCACTCAGCGTTTCCAGACTGCCGCACAGCTGGAGCAGATGATGGAGGTTCAGGATGTACGCATTGCAGCCCGCACGGTCCGTCAGGACGTAATGTGGCAGGGAATGCGCTCCAACGATACCATCGGACTCCAGTATGCCAACAAGTATGCCTCATCGGCCAACGGCTGGAAGAAATGGCAGGGAATGAGGGAGTGCTTCGCTGATCTGGATGTAATTGAGCGCCAGCGTCAGAAAGAGGCCGATTTCATGGAGTGGGTGAATGCCAAACCCAAACGTGCTGCCAAGTACGCAAATGCCATTTCAGATATTGAGAAGGCTGTACAGGCATCAACCGAGTACAATATCCGCAATGCCGTTTACAGCGAGAGTCTGGGCAATATTGAACTCCTCAGGCTTGCAACCATGAATGAAGCGAGCAGAGAGTCATTCTACCGCAACTACAGCGCATCACTTGACCGCGACATTACCAAGGCCATGATCAAGTTCTATGCGGATAACGCAAACGCCAAGGATTCACTTGACCTTTCAGACATCAATGTGGACACTCTGTTCGAATACAGCGTATACACTGATCCCGAAAAGCTTAGCGCAGCCAATGCAGACTCTCTGGCCGATGATCCCGCACGTCAGCTGAACTCCAGACTGGTTGAACTGCGCAACCGTATCTCAAGATCTTTCCCGGCAGGTGAGTATGCACTGCTTTATCCTGCATCAACTCTCTATACTGAAGGCCTTATGAAGTGGACAAAGGGTGCAAAATCATATCCTGACGCCAACTCAACGTGCCGTCTCACATACGGAACCGTTCAGGGTTATACCACCAAGGAGGGCAAGAAGTACACATATTACACATCAATGCAGGGTGTAATTGACAAGGAGGATCCCACCAACTATGAGTTCCGCGTTCCCGTCCGTCAGAAAGAGCTCTTTGAGGCCCGTGATTTCGGCCAGTATGCCGGTCCCGACGGTGATGTACCCGTATGCTTCCTTACCAACCTTGATATTACCGGCGGTAACTCAGGAAGCCCCGTAATGGATGCCGAGGGTAACCTTATCGGCCTTGCATTTGACGGCAACTGGGAGGCTATGAGCGGTGACGTCATCTTTGAGCCTGAGCTGCAGCGCTGCATCTGCGTTGACATCCGCTACGTGCTCTGGATGATGGATAAGTTCGGCGGTGCCGGCTATCTGCTCGATGAGATGAACATAGTAAAATGAAAAGAATAGTAGTACTGAGCGGCTCCGGCATAAGCGCTGAGAGCGGTATCTCCACATTCCGTGGCGGTAACGGCCTATGGGACAACGAGCCTGTAGAGGCCGTTGCCACCATTGACGGCTGGTATCGCGATCCTGCACGCGTTCTGCGCTTCTACAATGAACGCCGCGCCCAGCTGGCAACAGTAGAGCCCAATGAGGCTCACAGAATCGTTGCTGAGCTTGAAAAGGATTATGACGTGACGGTGGTCACACAGAATGTCGATAATCTTCATGAGCGCGCCGGCAGTACCAATATCATACATCTGCACGGAGAGCTTACCAAGGTCCGTCCCCAGGATACATATACCGATATGGACTGGTGGAGCGAGCGTTACGTGCAGGACATCGGCTACAAAGCCATCAATATAGGCGATAAGGGAGGCCCTCACAACTCTCAGCTGCGTCCGCACATTGTCTGGTTCGGCGAGCAGGTTCCCAACCTCCAGAAAGCCGCCGATGCCGTTAGTACGGCCGATATCCTGCTCATAGTAGGAACCTCAATGCAGGTTTATCCTGCTGCAGGACTCTACCACTATGCTCCCGCAGGATGCAAAATATACATGATCGATCCGGATCCTGCCGCTGCCGCTCATGTCAGCGAAGTAATACACATTAAAGAAGTAGCTACAGCCGGAATGCGAAAGTTCCGCGAAATGATTTCAGAATAATGGAATACCTGCCAAAAGACCCCGCAATACTAGTATCAAGCATAAACATGCTCCTCCGTGACGAGGAATTTGATACCCTTGAATCACTGTGCATCAATTTTGACCGCGACCCTCAGGAACTCAAAGATTATCTCAAGGGCCAAGGATACGTCTACAGTGAAGACCAGAAACAGTTCCGCCCCGAAGGCTATGATAACTAAAGACAGCATAGAGACCGCCTACGCCTTTCTGCACCAGAAACTCAGAGTCTATGAGCACTCAACTCTGGATTGGCAGAAGGATGACATCGAGATGATAATAGGGGACTATGCCGATCAGATCAATCCCGAACTCCTGTCACTGCTCTCTCAGGGACGTCCGGATTACCTCAAAGACCATAAAAAATTCCAGGACGACATAACCCATGCGGTTGCCGTCCTGGAGAATATGCTTTAAAATGATACAAAAGGGGACAGACCCCTTTTGTACTATTTTACTGTTCGTTCTGCTCTTCCAAGGTGTAGAAGGAACTGCCGTCGAAGCAGTGTGTGCAGATGCTTTCCTTGGGTAGGCCGATGGCTTTAACCAATGCCTCCAATGAAGTGAATTTCAGTGTAGTAAGCTGCAAACGCTTAGCTATTTCCTGAACCATCTTCTCATATTCAGGTGTGCCTGTGGTAGCATACTTCTTGAGTGTCTCCTGGCTGGGATTCTCACCCTCAAAGTCCTGAATGATACGACGTGTAATCAGCTCCAGGTCATTCTTGCTGGCCGAGAAGTTTACAAACGGGCAGCTGTAGATAAGCGGCGGGCAAGAGATTCTCATATGTGCGGCCTTTACGCCAGATGCGTAGAAATCACGTGAGTTATCCTTGAGCTGTGTGCCGCGTACGATTGAGTCATCGCAGAATACCAGACGCTTGCCGTTGAGAATATCCTTGTTTGAGATAAGCTTCATCTTAGCCACAAGGTTACGTCTCTCCTGATCGGTAGGCATGAAAGAACGGGGCCATGTGGGAGTGTACTTGGCAACGGCTCTTACATAGGGACATTTGTGACCCTCGGCATAACCTACGGCCATACCGAGACCGCTGTCGGGGATACCGCATGCGCCATCGACCTCGACATCATCATCGCGTCCCATAACGCGTCCAAGTTCGTTACGGACATCCTCTGCATTTCGGCCCTCGTAGCAACTGGTGGGGAATCCGTAATAAACCCAAAGGAATGAGCATATCTGGTTCTTCTTATTGGGCTTGCGCAGTTCCTCATAGCCGTTCTCAGTGATCCTGATTATCTGGCCGGGGCCCATGTGCAGTTTTGTCTCATATCCCAGGTTGGGGAATGCCGTAGTCTCTGTTGTGACGGCTATTGCTCCGTCTTTCTGGCCTAATGCGATAGGAGTACGTCCCCATGAGTCGCGGGCAGCAATGATTCCCTGTTCGGTAAGAAGAAGCATGGAGCAGGATCCCTTGATTGTCTTGTAGACATTCTCAATGCCGTCAACATAATCCTTGCCCTTAATGATGAGCAGAGCTATGAGTTCTGTGATATTGATCTTGCCGCTGCTGAACTCGCTCAGGTGCATGTTCTCGGCAAGCAGCTTCTCACAAATCTCTTCCTTGTTGTTGATCTTGGCAACGGTAACCAGGGCGAATCGGCCCAGGTGACTGTTCATCAGCATGGGCTGTGCATCGGTATCACTGATAACACCGATACCGCTTCCGCCGCAGAAACGGTCAAGTTCGCATTCAAACTTACTTCTGAAATAATCGTTTTCAAGGTTGTGTATGCTGCGCTTGAAACCCAGATCAGGGTGATAGGTTACCATACCGGCGCGGCTTGTTCCAAGATGTGACTGATAATCAGTACCGTAAAAAAGATCATTGATGCATCTCGCTTTCGAGACGACTCCAAAAAATCCGCCCATTTGCTATAGAGAAATGTGTTTAGTATTCTGGCCGCAAAATTACAATTTCTATCCGAAATCACATATTTGTAAAAGGTTCCCTTTTATCAACAATTTAGTTAAGAAAACACAAAGCCCATTACGCAGGTTCTATAGTATTGGAGCGAGTGAGGCGACGAACGAGACCGCGGTCCCGGAGGGCCGCCAAGCGAACGGAGTGAGCGCGTTTGCGGAGCAAACTAAAAAAGGTTTTCCCACTCTTTACGTAAAAATGGCTGCCCAAAAGGGTAGCCATTTTTGCGGAAAGAGTGGGATTCAAACCCACGGTACGGCTAGGCCGTACGCCGGATTTCGAGTCCGGTCCATTCGATCACTCTGGCATCTTTCCTGAATTCGGGTGCAAAAGTACACAAAAAACAGGTACTTCAAGCGCCCGAAACATTTTTTATAATTCCTGTATAATCTGGTTTGCGAGCTCGGTATTGTCGGGGCGGATGATGACGCGTGAGAACTCTGATGAAGAGTCTGCGAAAGCGTACATATACTCCACTGAAATACCTGCTGCTGACAGGCGTTCCATAGCTTCAGCCATAGCGCCGGGCTTGTGAGCGCACTCTAGATATACCACATGAGTCATTGTAACGGCGTATGAATTAGCCTTTATAAGGTTGAATGCGCGCTCAATCTGGTCGCGCTCAACAATTATACGTGCAATACCGAAATCCTGTGTCTCAGAAACGGTAAAAGCCTTCATGTTGATACCGTTGTTGCCAAGGAGCCTTGCTATCTCGGCAAACTTGCCCTTTTCATTCTCAAGGAATACAGAGATCTGTCTGATAAGCATATTAGGTGATGTTTAAGGTTATTACTCGAATTTACGGTGGTCAATGGCGCGCTTTGCCTTACCGGTTGAACGCTCGATTGTACCGGGCTGTACTATCTTGATGGCAGGCTGGATGCCGATGACGCTCTGGATGCGTGAAGTCAGGCGCTGGCGCAGACGTACCAGTTCATTAACCTGGTCAGTATAGAACTCCGGCTTAACCTCAACCTGGATGTCGAATGTATCGGTGTTGTTGATACGGTCAACCTCAATGAGGAAGTAGGGCTCGTACTCGGGGAACTCAAGCAGGATGGACTCAACCTGTGACGGGAATACGTTGACACCGCGGATGATCATCATGTCGTCGCTGCGGCCCAGGATCTTACCCATGCGGACTGCGGTACGGCCGCACTCACACTTGTCATAATTGAGGTAGGTGAGGTCACGTGTACGATAACGGATCATAGGCATGCCCCACTTGTCAAGGGTGGTGAATACAAGCTCACCCTTCTGACCGGGCTCAACAGGCTGCAGTGTAACCGGGTCGATGATCTCGGGGTAGTAGAGATCCTCCCAGAGGTGTGTGCCGTTCTGGCACTCGCACTCGCCGCCTACGCCGGGTCCGCTTATCTCGGTAAGTCCGTAGATGTCGTATGCGCGGATATGGAGCTTGTCCTCAAGTTCCTTACGCATTGCCTCGGTCCAGGGCTCTGCACCGAAAATACCTACCTTGAGTTTGAAGTTCTTGATATCGAGTCCCTGCTTGCGGATCTCCTCAGCCATATAGAGGGCGTAGGAGGGGGTGCAGGCTACTGCAGTAGCACCGAAATCCTGCATGAGCTGGAGCTGTTTCTGTGTATTACCGCTACTTGTAGGGATAACGGTACCGCCAATCTTGGTTACGCCGTCATGAGCGCCCAGACCGCCGGTGAAAAGGCCGTATCCGTATGATATCTGAACCAGGTCATCACTGCCCAATCCGAAGGCTGAAAGGCAGCGGGCTACAGCTTCTGACCAGTTGTCAAGGTCCTTTGCTGTGTAACCTACAACGATAGGCTTACCGGTTGTACCTGATGAGGCGTGCAGTCTCAGGATGTCAGTCATAGGAACGCACATCATACCGAAGGGATAGTTGTCGCGAAGGTCCTGCTTGACAGTGAAGGGCAGCTTTACAATGTCGTCAATACTTTTGATGTCTTCCGGACGAACACCGTGTTCATCGAATCTTTTTTTGTAAAAAGGCGAGTTGTTGTAGGCGTGTGCTACGATCTTTTTGAGTTTCTCACTTTGCAGTTCACGCATCTCGTCGCGCGACATACATTCCAGTTTCTGGTTCCAAATCATAGTATGAAGTAAGGTAAGTAATCAAATTGGTGCAAAATAAGAGAATATTTGTGGTAACTTTGCAGACCGAAAGCAAAAAAATGGGCTGATGAATAATAATAACATTTATATACTAGGTATTGAGTCATCATGCGATGATACGTCGGCTGCAGTGATCTGCAACGGCGAACTTCTGTCCAATGTGGTGGCCAGCCAGAAGGTTCATGAGGAGTACGGCGGAGTGGTTCCTGAACTTGCTTCGCGCGCTCACCAGCAGAACATCGTTCCTGTGGTGGATACTGCGTTGAAAAGGGCCGGAATTGATGCCGGACAGCTCAGCGCGGTTGCTTTCACACGTGGTCCGGGTCTGATGGGCTCACTTCTGGTGGGTGTTTCGTTTGCCAAAGGCTTTGCCCGTTCACTGAACATTCCTATGATTGAAGTGAACCATCTGCAGGGACACATTTTGGCCCATTTCATCCGCAAACCGGGTGAGGAATCCAATGCTCCGGAGTTCCCGTTCCTCTGTTTGCTGGTTTCAGGCGGTAACTCACAGATTGTCAAGGTGGAATCATACAACAGGATGGAGATTCTGGGACAGACTATCGACGATGCTGCCGGCGAGGCCATGGACAAGTGCTCAAAAGTAATGGGATTCGGTTATCCCGGAGGTCCGATAATCGACCGCCTGGCACGTCAGGGAAATCCCAAGGCATACACCTTCAGCAAGCCCAATATTCCCGGATACAACTACAGTTTCAGCGGACTCAAGACATCGTTCCTGTACAATCTGCGTGACTGGGTCAAGGAGGATCCGGATTTCATAGAGCATCACAAGGAGGACCTTTGCGCATCACTTGAGCGTACCATAGTCGAGATACTCATGAAGAAGCTGCGTCAGGCGGCCAAGGATACCGGCATAAACCGCATTGCAGTGGCGGGTGGGGTATCGGCCAATACCGGACTTCGCGAGGCGTTCCAGGATCATGCCAGACGTTACCGCTGGAAGGTCTATATTCCGCCTTTCTCATACACCACCGATAACGCCGCCATGATAGCTTGCACGGGCTATTTCAAGTATTTGGACAAGGAATTCTGCGGAATAGACGTTCCAATCTATTCCAACACGCGCCTTTAACATAAAAAAAGGATGTTTTGTTTGGCAGAATGAAAAAATATGTGTTATTTTGCACCCTGTTTTGAGAATACAGCAAAAAACGAATAAAAACAGATAGATATGTCAAGAATTTGTCAGATCACCGGAAAGAAGGCAATGGTTGGCAACAATGTGTCTCACTCAAAGCGCAGAACTAAGAGAACATTTGATGTTAACCTGTTCACTAAGAAGTTCTTCTATGTTGAGGAGAACTGCTGGATCAGCCTCAAACTCAGTGCTGCCGGCCTGAGAATCATTAACAAGAAAGGTCTTGATGCCGCCCTCAAGGAGGCAGTCGCTAACGGTTATTGCGATTGGAAAGACATCAGAATCATTGCGTAATAACAGAAAGGAGTTCATACTACTATGGCAAAGAAAGTAAAAGGCAACAGGGTTCAGGTTATCCTGGAATGCACTGAGCACAAAGACAGCGGTATGCCGGGCACTTCCCGTTACATTACCACCAAGAACAGGAAGAACACTCCTGAGAGACTGGAACTTAAGAAGTATAACCCCATTCTCAAGAGGATGACAATCCATCGTGAGATCAAGTAATACGTAAGAACCATGGCAAAGAAAGTAGTTGCTACCCTGCGTCAGGGTAAGGTCTCAATGGCCAAGGTCATTAAGATGGTTAAGTCACCTAAGACCGGTGCATACATGTTCACCGAGCAGATCGTTTCAGACGAGCAGCTTAAGGAGGCTATCAAGTAAGCAGATACTTGACAAATAAATATTGAAGAGTGGCTTTTTCGAGTCACTCTTCTTTTTTATTTTAGTATTGTTTTTTCCACCTTATTTATTTAATTTTGCGCATTGGGTACGGCCAGGATTTGCCGTATTCATCAATGTTTTTTATGGGTTTGTTTTCATTTTTCTCAAAAGATAAAAAAGAGGTCCTGGACAAAGGTCTTGAAAAGACCAAGAGTTCAGTGTTCTCCAAGATAGCACGTGCCGTTGCAGGCAAATCACAGGTTGATGATGAGGTGCTGGATAATCTCGAGGAGGTCCTGATTACGTCCGATGTAGGCGTAGAGACCACTCTCAAGATCGTAAAGCGCATTCAGGAGCGTGTGGCACGTGACAAGTACATGGGCACATCCGAGCTCAACGCCATACTGCGTGATGAGATATCGGCCCTGCTCGTGGAGAACAATCCGGATGACAGCCTGGAGCCTTTCGGCGTTCCCGCAGGACGCAAGCCGTACGTTGTGCTTGTGGTTGGCGTGAACGGAGTGGGAAAGACCACTACAATCGGTAAACTTGCCTATCAGTTCAAGAAACGCGGCCTCAAGGTTATGCTGGGTGCTGCCGATACATTCCGTGCCGCCGCAATAGAGCAGCTGCAGGAGTGGGGACGCAGGGTTGATGTTCCGGTAATAAGACAGGAGATGGGTTCTGATCCCGCATCAGTGGCATATGATACTCTCAGCTCAGCCGTGGCAAATGATGTTGACGTGGTTCTCATTGATACCGCAGGCCGTCTGCACAACAAGGTAGGCCTGATGAATGAGCTTACCAAGATACGCAACGTGATGAACAAGGTCGTTGAGGGCGCTCCTGATGATGTGCTGCTTGTTTTGGACGGTTCCACCGGTCAGAACGCCTTTGAGCAGGCCAAGCAGTTCACCCTGGCCACACACGTCACACAGCTGGCCATCACCAAACTTGACGGAACAGCCAAGGGAGGTGTCGTAATAGGTATTTCAGACCAGTTCAAGGTGCCTGTAAAGTACGTAGGACTGGGCGAGGGAATAGATAATCTGCAGGTGTTCAACAAGACCGAATTTGTTGATTCACTCTTCAATGCCGAGTAACATGCGTCATAACAGCGTTGACATAATCACTTTAGGCTGCTCCAAGAATCTTGTTGATTCTGAGAAACTTATAGCTCAATTCAGAGCTGAGGGCCTCAAGGTGAGACATGATCCTGACAAGGTCAGCGCTGAGACCGTGGTCATCAATACGTGCGGTTTTATAGGCGATGCACAGGAGGAATCAATCAATATGATCCTGGAGTGCGCAGAGCTCAAAAAGACCGGAAAAATCGGCAAAATATATGTAATGGGATGCCTATCACAGAAGTTCCACAAGGAGCTTATGGCCGAGATTCCCGAGGTTGACGGCTGGTACGGCAAGTTCGACTGGGGCGGTATCCTCAAGGAAATGGGCCGCAAATGGCACGGTGAATACGAGAATGACCGTATCATTACTACGCCTTCCCATTATGCCTATCTCAAGATCGCAGAGGGCTGCAACCGCGGCTGTGCATACTGCGCAATACCCCTTATGACCGGCAAATACCAGTCCCGCAGTCAGGAGGATATACTGGATGAGGCACGCAAACTGGTTGCCAAAGGCGTAAAGGAGATACAGCTGATAGCACAGGACCTGACATATTACGGTACTGATATTGCCCATAAGCCTATGCTTGCAGAGCTTGTACAGCGTATATCAGACATACCCGGAGTAGAGTGGCTGCGTCTGCACTACGGCTATCCCAACAACTTCCCGTTTGATCTGCTGCCTGTAATGCGTGAGCGTGACAATGTGTGCAAGTACATGGACATAGCCCTGCAGCATATCAGCGACCCGGTACTCAAGCGTATGCACCGCAATATTACCGCTCAGCAGACCCGTGAGTTCCTGGCACGCATACGTGAGGAGGTTCCCGGAATACATCTGCGCACCACGCTTATGGTAGGTTTCCCCGGTGAAACCGATGATGATTACGCCCAGCTGCTGGACTTTGTAAAGGAACAGCGTTTTGAGCGCATGGGCGCATTTGCATATTGTGAAGTTGACGGAACATACTCAGCCCTGCATTACAAGGACGATATCACCGATGAAATCAAGCAGGCCCGCCTGTCACGCCTTATGCGCGTGCAGCAGGACATATCGGCCTTAATAAGTGAATCAAAGGTGGGTAAGACATTCAAGACTATGATTGACCGTCTGGAGGGTGAGTATTATGTGGGACGCACTGAGTTCGATTCACCTGAGGTTGACCCCGAGGTCCTTATAAAGGCCGACAGGGAGCTGCCCATAGGCGAGTTCGTGAATGTAAAGGTTACAGAGGCCGATGCCTTTGACCTGTATGGAGAAGTGAAATAATCAACCAAACTAACCGATAAATGAATAACAAGCAGTTTTTGACAGAGTTGTCCGGCAAATGCCAGATGTCGGCCGAACAGGCTGCGGAACAGATCCAGACTCTTATCGGAGTTATGGAGAACCTATGGCAGAACGGCGATTCCGTGAGTCTTTCCGGATTCGGTGTTCTTGAAGTGAAGAAAAAGAATGAGCGTGTATCGGTCAATCCGACAACAGGCGTACGTATGCTCGTACCGCCCAAACTTGTACTGACCTACAAGCCCAGTTCAATTCTTAAGGAGAAACTTAAATAAGGACGGCTATGGATAACAAGATTAATCTTTCTCAGCTTGCTGACCTGCTGTCACAGGCTGGCGGAATGTCAAAAGCCGCATCCGAGCAGTTCGTAAAGAACTTCTTTGATATCATATCACAGAGTGTGCTTTCTGAAGGTCTTGTCAAGGTCAAGGGCCTTGGTACCTTCAAGCTTGTCCAGATGGAGGACCGTGAGAGCGTGAATGTAAATTCAGGCGAGAGATTCACCATCGAGGGTCATCAGAAAATCTCATTTATCCCTGACGCAGACCTCAAGGAGCGTATCAACAAACCGTTCGCTGCATTTGAAACAGTTGAAATCAGCGAGGAGCAGGCTGCACAGCTCGATAAGATGGAACAGAATGAAAATTCAACACAAATAACAACAGACAGTATGGAAAAAGGTAAAGCAAATGAGCCCAAGAAGGCTCCCAAGGAGAGTAAGAAAGAAGTTAAGAAGGAAGAGGAGAAGAAGAGCGGATGCGGTGCATGGATCAAGATCATCATCGCCATTCTCGTAATTGCTCTGATCGTTATCCTGCTCTGGCCCGTATTCGGCGGCAAGGCTTTGAAGAAGGCCGATAAGGAAGTTAAGCCCAAGGCTCCGGCACCCGCAGCAGTACAGCCTGCACCAGAGAAGAAGCCCGAGGCTCAGCCCGCTAAGAAGGAGCCCGCCAAGTTCGCTCTCATCAAGGCTGACCAGGAGAAGGCTCTCCCGCTCTTTACCGTTGCAGATACAGTAAACTACAAGATCGTAGGCACCAAGACCACTCACAAGATGGAGAAGGGTGACATGCTTACCACCATCGCTCTCAAGTACTACGGTACAAAGAAGCTGTGGCCGTATATCGCCAAGTACAACGGTCTTAAGTCAAAGTCATTCAAGAAGCTGCCTGTTGGTACCCAGATCAAGGTGCCTGAGCTGGCAAACAAATAACAATTAAGTTTAACGGTATTATAAAAGCAATACTATTTAAACCTTTTTAGCCGATAACGGCTGATAAATAGTCATATATTTGGGCCGTGCCTGTTCCCGAAAGGGTACGGGCACGGACTGACTAACTGATAAATATAATCTTATGAGTGAAAACGTTGACATTAGGGAACTGAATGAGCGCATAGAGAAACAGAGCGCATTCGTTACCAACCTGATGGCCGGTATGGATCAGGTTATCGTAGGGCAGAAACACCTTGTAGAGTCACTTCTTATCGGTCTTCTTTCAGATGGCCACATACTGTTGGAAGGTGTGCCCGGTCTGGCCAAGACACTTGCCATCAAGACCCTTGCATCACTTATTGACGCAAGTTTCAACCGTATACAGTTTACTCCTGACCTGTTGCCTGCCGATGTTGTAGGTACAATGATCTACAGCCAGAAGGATGAGTCCTTCCTTCCCAAGAAAGGCCCGGTATTCGCCAATTTCATTTTGGCCGATGAGATCAACCGTGCTCCGGCAAAGGTACAGAGTGCTCTGCTCGAGGCCATGCAGGAGCGTCAGGTAACACTTGGCGGTGAGACATTCAAGCTTCCCAAGCCTTTCCTTGTCATGGCTACACAGAACCCGATAGAGCAGGAGGGTACATATCCGCTGCCTGAGGCACAGGTTGACCGTTTCATGCTCAAGGCTGTCATTGACTATCCCAAGATCGAGGAGGAGAAGAAGATCATCCACCAGCAGATCCACCATGAAATCGGTACCGTAAAGCCCGTTATGAGCACTGATGACATCATCGAGGCACGTAAGGTGGTTGATATGGTATATCTGGACGAGAAGATCGAGCAGTATATTGCCGATATCGTATTCGCTACACGTTATCCCGAGAAATACGGACTCAAGGAGGTTAAGGAACTCATTTCATTTGGCGGTTCACCCCGTGCATCAATCAACCTGGCTCTTGCCGCACGTTCATATGCGTTCATCAAGCGTCGCGGTTATGTAGTACCTGAGGATGTACGTGCCATCGCACATGATGTATTGCGTCACCGCATCGGCCTTACATATGAGGCTGAGGCTACTAACGTAACTCAGGACGAGCTGGTAAGCCGTATCTTGAACAAGGTTGAAGTACCTTAATTTAACTACCTTGTAATCAGTTTAGTATGGAAACAAGTGAACTGATAGCGAAGGTCCGGAAAATTGAGATCAAGACCCGTGGTCTGTCCAGTAACATTTTTGCCGGTCAATACCATACCGCATTCAAAGGACGCGGAATGGCATTCAGCGAGGTGCGTGAGTACCAGTACGGTGACGAGCCCCGCGACATAGACTGGAATGTTACCGCACGCATGAACAAACCCTACTCAAAGGTCTTTGAGGAGGAGCGTGAGCTTACCGTTATGCTCATGGTTGATGTGTCGGACAGTCTTAACTTCGGTACGCAGGTAATGATGAAGCGTGAGATGGTTACCGAGATAGCCGCCACACTGGCTTTTGCCGCCATCGAGAATAATGATAAGGTGGGACTGGTGTTCTTCAGTGACAGGATTGAGAAGTTCATACCGCCCAAGAAGGGCCGTAAGCATATCCTGTACCTGATCCGCGAACTCCTTAACTACGAGCCTGAGAGTAAGTCTACTGACATAACCGTTCCTCTGGAGTTCCTTACAGGAGCCGTCAAGAAACGCTGCACGGCATTCCTGCTGAGCGATTTCATTGATCCGCATGACTACAGGAATGCGCTTACAATTGCAAACCGCAAGCATGATGTCGTAGCTATACGTGTCTATGACAGACGTATGGAGGAACTGCCTGATGTGGGACTCATGAAACTGACCGATGCCGAAAGCGGACAGGAGATGTATGTGGATACATCATCTGCAAATGTCCGTGCCGCACACAGAAAGTGGTTTGAGGAGAACACCGCCCGTATTCAGGACTATCTGACACGCAGCAGTGTCGATTCAGTATCAGTCAGGACTGACCAGGATTATGTAAAAGCCCTTATGGGACTGTTTGCAAAGCGTAATTGATGATGAAAAGATTCCTTATATATCTGTGTCTGGGACTTGTTCCCGCGTTGTCATCGGCCCAGAATGTCATTGTGAAGGCAGAACTGGACTCTATGATGATGTGGGTAGGGCAGCAGACCGGAATACATGTCGAGGTCGCCTGTGACGCCGGTAAGACGGTTGCATTCCCCGCATACCGCGATACCATTGTCAAAGGTCTGGAGATAATTCCTCCCGTAACTACCGATACTCAGTTCGTGAACGGCGGACAGCGGATGGTTCTTACCCGCAACTACACCGTTACTTGCTTTGATTCGGCTCTTATCTATATTCCATACATACCCGTTACGGTAGATGGAGAGGAGTATCAGTCCAACCGTCTGGCATTGGCTTTCATGTCATATGATATCCCTGAGGAGAATGCCAAGGAGATATTCGGTCCCAAGGAGAACATGAAGACTCCGGTAAAGTTCTATGAGGTAAAAGGACTTGCGTTATACTGGATTCTTGCGGCACTTGCCATTGTTGCGGCAATATATCTGCTTCTCAGATACCGCGACGACAAGCCCATAATAAGGAGAATCAAGATCGAGCCCAAGGTTCCGGCTCATGTACGTGCCATTAACGGAATTGAGGAGCTGCGTCAGGCCGGCGGTCCCCACAGCGAGGATGCCAAGGGCTATTATACCCAGTTGACGGATATCCTGCGTGAGTATATCAATGACCGTTTCGGTTTCAACGCTACCGAGATGACATCATATGAGATTATGGAACGTCTGGAGGAGAGCCGTGACAAGGAGTCGCTCAGTGAACTGCGTGACCTTCTTTCTACGGCCGATATGGTCAAGTTCGCCAAGTTCAAGCCTATGCTGAACGAGAATGACCAGAATCTGATCAATGCTCTGGAGTTTGTCAATGATACCAAGATCGAGGTATCCGAGGAGGAACTTCAGCCCAAGGTAGAGGAGACGGTCATTGAGGAGAAACGCAGCAAGGGCGGACGTATCGCACTGCTCACTGCAGGTATAGTCATTGCAGTGGCAGGTACGGCATTCTTTGTGCTGGCGGTATTGAAAATATATTATCTGTTCTTCTAAACAATAACAGTCATGACATTTGCAAACAGCGCTTATCTGCTCCTGATGCTTCTCATCATACCTTGCATCGTCTGGTATGTTCTGAGAGGCCGCAAGAGACGTGCCGCCATGTCGGTGCCTACATTGACCATGTACGGCGGCATGAGAAAAAGCTGGAAATATTACCTTATTCATGTTCCGTTCATACTGGATATGGCAGCTATCGTACTGCTCTCCCTTATCCTGGCACGTCCTCAGACGACTGACCGCTGGCAGGATACAGAGATAGAGGGTATCGATATCATGCTTGCCGTCGATGTCTCAACCAGTATGCTGGCCGAGGACCTCAAGCCAAACCGTATCGAGGCAGCCAAGCAGGTGGCATCGGAATTCATAAACGGACGTCCCAATGACAATATCGGATTGACCATATTCGCAGGTGAGGCCTTCACCCAGTGCCCCATGACAGTTGACCATGCAGTGCTTCTGAACATGTTCCAGAACGTAAGCAGTGACATTGCCGCCAAGGGTATCATTGAGGACGGCACAGCCATAGGAATGGGTCTTGCCAACGCCATAAGCCGCCTCAAGGACAGCCAGGCCAAGTCAAAGGTCATAATACTTCTTACTGACGGTTCCAATAACCGCGGTGAGGTTTCACCTATGACAGCCGCCGAGATGGCCAAGAGTTTCGGCATCAGGGTCTATACCATCGGCGTAGGAACAAACGGCACTGCTCCGTATCCCGTTCAGGGCGCGTTCGGCAAGCAGTATGTGAATGTGGCCGTCGAGATTGATGAGAATGTTCTCCGACAGATTGCCCAGACTGCGAACGGCCAGTATTACCGTGCCACCAGCAACAGCAAGCTGAAGGAGGTTTATGAAGAGATTGACAAGCTGGAACGTACCAAACTGCAGGTTAAGGAGTTCAGCAAGAACCAGGAGGAGTATCAGCCGCTTGCGCTGGCACTGCTGCTCTCACTGCTGCTCTCGATCCTGCTCAAACAGACCGTTCTGCGTACAATACCATAAAAAGGAGTCACTATGTTCAAGTTCGCAAATCCCGAATATCTCTATCTGCTGGCACTCGTTCCGGTGCTGGTGGCATTACATGTGGTCTCCAACATACGCCGTCGCAGGAAACTTGAGGAGTACGGCGACAGGGAACTGCTGGCACAACTCATGCCCGATGCATCCGTAACACGCCCCAACATCAAATTCTGGCTGCTCTTTGCATGCTATACGCTATGCTGCTTCCTTCTGGCAAGACCGCAGTTCGGCTCCAAGCAGGAGACCGTAACCCGCAAGGGCATCGAGACAGTCATTGCACTGGATATATCCAACTCAATGCTGGCCGATGATGTCGCACCGAGCCGTCTTGACAAGTCTAAGCGTATCATCTCGAATCTGGTTGACCAGTTCAAGGATGACAAGATCGGTCTTATCGTCTTTGCAGGCGACGCATTCGTACAGCTGCCTATCACAAGTGATTTCATATCGGCCAAGGTATTCCTCAATACCATCAGCCCGGCACTCATTACACGCCAGGGAACCGATATCAAGACCGCCATTGAACTGGCAACCCGCAGCTTTACTCCAAATGAGGGAGTAGGTAAGGCCATAATCGTGATAACTGACGGTGAGAACCATGAAGGCGGTGCCGTTGAGGCTGCCCAGGCTGCAGCCGAGAAGGGCTACATAGTCTATGTCATGGGCGTAGGTTCGCCGTCCGGTTCTCCCATTCCGGGTGACAGGAGAGGTGAGTTCCGCAAGGACCGTGAGGGTAATGTGGTGGTTACACGCCTTAATGAGGAGATGTGCCGCAACATAGCAGCCGCAGGCAAGGGCGCCTACTTCTACGTGGACAACTCAAATGCCGCCGAGAAGGCCCTTCAGAAGGAGATTGACAAACTGGCCAAGGCCGATGTCGAGAGCACAGTCTATACTGAATATGACGAACAGTTTGCAATAATTGCCTGGATGATCCTGGTAGTACTGCTCTTTGAGATATTCATCTGCGAGAGCCGTAACCCCAGACTCAGGAATTTCAGTCTGTTCAAAACCGATGAGGAGAAAGTGAAATGAAAAAGATATTGTTGTTCTGCCTTTTGACAGCTTCCGTTGCAGGTGCGTATGCACAGCGTTCGGACCGTTCGTTCGTACGCAAGGGCAACCATCTGTTTGAGGACAGCCTGTTCATCAAGGCCGAGGAGAATTACCTTAAGGCTTTGGATATGAATCCGGAACTCCTTGAGGGATACTACAATCTGGGCAACGCATATACCGCTCAGCAGAAGCCTAACGAGGCCGTTGAGCAGTACAGTAAGATGGCCAGCGCCCTTGAAGCTAAGAAGAAAGAACTGATGGATAACCCTGAGGCTTCTCCCAAGGAGCTCGAGAAATGCAAGAAGGACCTTGCCCAGACCTATCACAACACCGGCGTGGTTTACCACATGTGCGAGCAGTTTGACAAGGCTGTAGAGGCGTACAAACAGGCTCTGCGCAACAATCCTCAGGATGATCAGACCCGCTACAACATGATTCTTGCCCAGCGTATGCTCAAGGACCAACAGCAACAGCAACAGCAACAGCAGCAGGAGCAACAACAGGAACAGCAGCAGGAACAGCAACAGGAACAGCAGCAACAGGAACAACAGCAACAACAGCAGCAGGAACAGCAACAGCAGCAACAGGAGCAACCTCAGGATATGTCACAGGAGAATGCCGAGCAGATTCTTGAAGCTGCAATGCAGGATGAAAAAGAGGTTCAGGAACGAGTTCAGGAACAGCTTATGAAGGTTCAGCCTAAGAAACCGTTGGAAAAAGATTGGTAAATATGAATATACTCAACAAGACAAAAGGACTTTTGCTTTCGGTCATGCTGATCATGCTGACCGGAGTAACTGTTATTGCCCAGGATGTGACATTTACCGCCCAGGCCCCCAAGGCCGTAGCGGTAGGTGAACGTTTCAGGATCACGTATAAGATTAATACACGTGACGCAAAAGAGTTGCGCGCTCCTGATATGAAGAGCCTTCAGATTCTTTCAGGCCCCAACACATCTACCCAATCCAGTTATACCATCATCAATGGAAAGAGTGAGAACAGCACCACTATTACCTATACGTATATTGTCGTCGCCACAGAGCAGGGTGATGTGGAGTTGGACGGTGCAACCATAAAGGCCGGAGGAAAGCAGTTTACCTCCAACAAACTGACCATCAAGGTGCTGCCGCCTGACCAGGCATCGCAAGCCCAGGGTGGACAAGGGCAGGGGAGCACCCAGAACCAGTCCAGACCGTCATCGGGCCAGAGTTCCGCTGTAGGAAACGATGACCTGTTCATGCTTGCAACCGTCGATAAGACTACCGTTTACGAGCAGGAGGCCATTCTGCTGACATTCAAGATATACAAGCTGCCGTCAGTTGACCTGCAGACCATGAGCAACAAGATGCCTGATCTCAAGAACTTCCACGTTCAGGAGGTTGAGCTTCCGCAGCAGAAAGAGTTCAATCTGGAGCATTACAACGGCCGCAATTACCAGACAATGGTATGGAGCCAGTACGTTCTCTTCCCGCAGCATTCAGGAGAGCTGGAGATACCTGCAACTCCGTTTGAAGGCGTTATAGCACAGCGCGTTGAGAACAACAGCGGTGACATATTCGACATGTTCTTCAACTCCTCAAGATATGTAGAGGTAAAGAAGGACCTTACTTCACGTCCCATAAAGATCAATGTAAAGCCGCTGCCGCAGGGCAAGACAGGCTCATTCTACGGCGGTGTAGGTGATTTCAGCATAAGCTCGACCATAAGCAGCACCGATGTGACTGCCAATGACGCCGTTACAGTCAGGGTAATCCTGTCAGGTACCGGTAACCTGAAGCTTATCAAGACACCCGAGATGAAGTTCCCGCAGGACTTTGACATCTACGATCCCAAGATTGATAACAAATACACCATCAAGGGAGGCCGTCAGACAGGTAATAAGGTATATGAGTATCTGGTAATTCCGCGTCATGCCGGCCAGTACACCATACCTTCGCTGGAGTTCCAGTATTTCGATCCCAAGAGCGGTTCATACAAGACCGTAAAGACCGATGAATACACGCTGAACGTAGCCAGAGGGCAGGGTGGAGCTGAGGCTCAGGGCTCTGTCTCATACGTAAGCAAGGAGGATCTCAAGTTCGTAGGTCAGGATGTTCGTTTCCACGCAACACCCGCAAAGCTCAAGTCTGACAGCTCACAGTTCTTCGGATCACTTCTGTTCTGGCTCTGCCTGGCACTGCCGCTCTTTATTCTGATATTACTGGTAATAATATCCAGAAAACGTGTGGCCGATAACGCCAACGTGGCCAAGGTTCGCGCCGGCAAGGCAAATTCAGTAGCCACAAAGCGCCTTAAGGTGGCACGTAAGCTGATGAAGGATAACCGCAAGGATGAGTTCTATGATGAGATGATGCGTGCTCTTCTGGGATACTTCGGTGACAAGCTTTCAATTCCTGTAGCCGATCTCTCCAAAGAGAACATTGAGACCAGCCTCAAGCGCAGAAATGTGCCCGAGGAGCCTGTCAAGCAGGTAATCGGACTCCTGGATGACTGTGAATTCGCACGTTACGCTCCCGGTGACGATACCGGACGTATGGACCGCCTGTATGATGAGGCCGCACGTGTAATCAGTCAGATTGAAAACACCATTAAATAGCATTTAGGTATGAAAAAGATAATAGCTCTCTTAATTGCCATTATTCCTGTTCTGGCATATGCACAGGATGAAGACGGAATGACAAGACTGACGGCCGATACCGCTCAGGTAGCTGCCGTTCCCACATTGTCTGATGCAGACAGCGCATATATACAAGGTGATTACCTGACTGCCATCAGCATCTACGAGTACGTTATAGAGAACCAGGGCGTAAATGCCACCTTATATATGAATCTGGGTAACTGCTGGCTCAAACGTGATGAGATTGCCAAGGCCATCCTTTACTATGAGCGTGCATATCTGCTTGACCCGTCAGATCCCGATATCAGATTCAATCTGGAGCTTGCCCGCACTAAAACAGTTGATAAGGTAACGCCTGTAAATCAATTGTTTATAGTAGTCTGGTTCAAGAAGCTTCTGGCTGTCCTGGACGTAAACGGATGGGCTGTTCTGACTGTATTTCTGTTCGTTATGACCATATTCCTTGTCGGAATATTGCTCTTCTCAAAGAAATCAGGCATCCGAAAATTATCTTTCTCTTTTAGCATAATTTTCTTGCTTTTATCCATTTTATCTTTTATCTTCGCTACAACGCAGATGGGAAATCTCAAGGAGCGTGACACCGCAATCATCATGTCACCGAGTGTTACGGTCAAGAGTACACCCACCAGCGCCGGTACAGACCTGTTCATCATTCATGAAGGACGCAAGGTTAAGATTCTTGATTCTTCCATGAAAGAGTGGGTGGAGATAAGACTTGAGGACGGAAATACAGGTTGGATACCGGTGAGCGTAATGGAAATCATTTAATCGGAATATGAATGACTGAGTTACAGGGTCTCATAGAGACAGACAGATTGGCCACGCTGTCAATAAATGGCAGCGAATCCCTTTTCTGGGATGGTGTGGCCAATATATATACCTCAGCATTAGTGTGGATTCCGCTTGCTTTGTTTGCCATTTTACTGCTAATCCGTAACATAGATCCCAAAAAGTTACTTCTCGTACTGGTCATGGTAGCAGTCACTGTCGCACTGTGTGACCAATTGTCATCATCGGTCTGCAAACCGCTTTTCCACAGGCTCAGACCCACACGTGACCCTTATATTCTCAATATGATAGACACCGTAGACGGCTATCGTGGAGGACTTTACGGATTCTTTTCAGGCCATGCGGCCAACTCATTCGGCCTGGCAGCCCTGTTTATGTGGCTGGTAAGGGACAGATGGTTCAGTCTGGCCGTCGGTATTTGGGCTATAATCAACTCACTTATAAGAACTTATCTGGGCGTTCATTTTGCAGGAGATATCCTGGTAGGCGCCATTGTAGGCAGTCTTATAGGCAGTCTGATGTACTGGATATTCTACATGCTAACACGCAAGGACAGCCGTCGTAATGTCCATGATTCCAGCCTTTTATATACAAGGACAGGATTCATGCGCAGTGACGTTTTCGTCTTCATGTGCGTGCTTTTCGGTACATATTCGGTAATACTTATAGGATCCTGTATAACGCAGGGACTGGCATGATTTTTGTTTAATGAGAGATATATACTTAAACTGATTTTTGATACACCTAATTTTTAATGCTTATGACCAGATTAATCACATTCAATGAGCTGCGCCAGATTAAAGCGCAACTTCCGGAGGGCAGCATTCACAGAATTGCCGACGAGCTGAATCTTGACGTAGAGACAGTAAGAAACTTCTTCGGAGGTACAGACTACAAACAAGGTTCAGCAGTAGGTTTCCACATAGAGCCGGGACCAAACGGCGGATGTGTTGTTCTTGATGATACGACAGTTCTTGACAGAGCTCTTGAGATTATCGCAGAATCCAAAAAGTAAGACAAGGATACAGATCTTATTCAAATATCGGATTCTCAGAGAGAATAGAAGTAATAGCCGGCAGCGAAAGCAGTCGGTTATTTCTTTATAAGGTCTCTTCGGCAAGAAACCCTCAATTTTTTTGCATAATAACTATTATGTTAAATAGCGAAAATTAAAGCACACCCCACTTCAGAAGATTATAAAAGAAAGGCCCCACATCGTGGAGCCTTTCTAATTTACAATTTTCAATTTTCAATTCGGATTAGAGCAAGCCCTTCTCCTTCATGCGAGCCTCAACCTCGTTGAGTTCCTTAGACATATCCAGCTGATAATAAATGGTCTGCAGAGGAATTGCCCATTTCTCAGTTGCTGAAGCCTCGAGTTCACGATACTTGAGGAAGTACGGAAGAGCCTTCTTGTAGTACTCCTTCTGCTCCTTGATGGCATCCTTGTAAGCCTTTGAACGGTAATCAAGGTTGCTCTTTGAATCCATGAAATCAGAAGCCTGGAACATAATGCAGAGACCCAGGTTGAAATAAGCGTCTGAGAGTTTCTCATCCTTCTCAATAGCCTTCTCATACTGAGCTATAGCTGCATCGTAATTCTTGTTCTGCTGTGATACATAACCAAGAACGTAGTAGTTGTAAGCCTTCTCAGGATCGATTTCAATCATCTCCTTTACGAATGCCTCGAGTTCTGAAAGATCACCCTTGAGGTTGTAGTAGTTGAGCAGCTTACCATAGTAATACTGTTCTGTGGGATACTTTACAAGACCACTCTTAAGGGTCTCCAGCCACTTAACGGTATCCTGGAGGTTGCCGTAAGCGTCGCAAATCATCTCAGTAGCAGTCTCTCCTACCTCCTCGTCAGCTGTAGCAACCTGAGCATACTTGAGAACGTCGTTCCACTTCTCCATGTTGTAGGCTGCAAGTGCAGGATAATATGAATAGATAGGAACATACTTCTGGAAGATTGTATCCTCTGATGTCTGCTTTACCAGCATCGGATGGTTGGCAATTGTAAAGTATGTGTCGAACAGCTCATAAGCCTTCTGATAATCCTGGTGGTCATTGAAATAGAAGATACCGCCGCGGATCAGGTCACTCATTGTTCTGTAGATCTCGTTTGCATGCTTCTTTCTGGCCTCATCAAAAGTCTTGCCCTTGGCATTGGGAATCTGCTGGAGAGAATCGGCCTTCATGGCAAACTTATACCACTGTGTGAGCAGCTTATACATACCAACGGTATCATAAGCCATGGTGTAGGACTTTGTATTCTCCTGATAATAGAAGTGCTGGTAGATATCAGCGGCAACAAGCCATGTCTGATCCCAATTCTGGTTCAGTTCATTCTTCATGGCGTTGTCAATAAGACGCTTAGCACCTCTCTTATCCTGAACGTCGTCTCTTTCAAATTCATTCTTAGCCTCCTTTACCTCCTTCTGAGCGGCTTTGGTGGCCTTCTTGAGCTCTTTCTCAGTCATCTGGGCGTATGATGTGCATGACATTCCCAGAGCTGCGATCAAAACAAAAATAAGCTTCTTCATTTTGAATTAGTTTAATAGGTTTTACATTATTAATATATTACAATTTCCTTCCGGTTAAAGTCACTCGGTTACAGGTACCTCAGGAGTGGTCTCTGGAGCGGTTTCCTCCCCACCCTCTGTCGGCAGGTCCTCTTCAACGGGTTCGCTGTCAACCTTGCAAATCGAACCTATCTGGTCGTTACGTTTCTCGAGGTTGATGAGCCTTACGCCCTGAGTGGCGCGTCCCATTACGCGGAAATCGGCCACGCTTACACGGAGTGTGATACCTGACTTGTTGATGATTACCAAGTCGTTGTCATCAGTAACTGCCTGAATTGAAACGAGTTTGCCTGTCTTATCCGTAATGTTGAGGGTCTTGACACCCTTACCGCCACGGTTGGTCTTGCGGTAATCCTCAATTTCTGAGCGCTTACCGTAGCCCTGCTCAGAAACCACCATGATGGTCTCCTCAGGCTGCTCGTCGACAGCTATCATGCCTACTACCTGATCCTCACCGTCCTCATCAAGGGTCATGCCGCGTACACCGGTTGATGTACGGCCCATTGAACGTACTGTGCTCTCGTTGAAGCGGATGGCACGTCCGTTGCGGTTGGCGATGATGATCTCCTTGTTGCCGTCAGTAAGCAGAACGTTGATAACCTTGTCACCCTCATTGAGGTTGATGGCGTTGATACCGTTCTGACGCGGACGTGAGTAATCCTGGAGGATTGTCTTCTTGATTACGCCGTTCTGTGTGCAGAATACCAGATAATGGTTCGATGTGAACTCAACGTCACCCAGGTTCTTGATTGCTATGTAAGCGTTTACGGCGTCATCGGGCTCAATGTTGAGCATATTCTGGATTGCACGGCCCTTTGATGTCTTGCCGCCCTCAGGAATGTCATATACCTTGAGCCAGTAGCAACGTCCCTTCTGTGTGAAGAAGAGTATGTAGTTGTGTGTAGTTGCGGTGAATATGTGCTCGATGAAGTCCTCGTCGCGCTTGTCGCTTCCACGGGATCCTACACCACCCCTGCCCTGCAGACGGTACTCTGTAAGGGCGGTACGCTTGATGTAACCCAGGTGTGACATTGTGATGATCATGGGCTCATCGGCATAGAAGTCCTCAGGATTGAACTCCTCGCTTGCATATACTATCTCAGTCTTGCGCTCGTCACCGTACTTGTCAATGATGGCCTGCATCTCATCCTTGATGACCTGCTTGCACTTCTCGGGATCATCCAGAATGCTCTGGAGTTCCTCGATACGTGCCATAACCTCATTGTACTCCTCATGCAGCTGATCCTGCATAAGTCCGGTGAGCTGACGCAGACGCATGTCTACGATGGCCTTGGCCTGGATCTCATCCAGACCGAAGCGGTCCATAAGGTTCTGGATGGCATCATTCGGGGTCTTGGCCTTCTTGATGATCTGGATTACCTCATCGATGTTGTCTGAAGCGATGATCAGACCTTCCAGTATGTGAGCGCGCTTTTTAGCCTCCTCAAGGTCAAACTTGGTGCGGCGTATTACAACCTCATGACGGTGCTCGATGAAGCACTTGATAAGGTCGCGCAGGTTGAGGCATTTGGGGCGTCCCTTTACAAGGGCGATGTTGTTTACGCCGAATGATGTCTGCAGAGCGGTCATCTTGAACAGCTTGTTCAGGACAACACCTGCATTGGCGTCACGCTTAACGTCGATGACGATACGCATACCCTCGCGGTCTGACTCGTCATTTACGTTGCTGATACCCTCAATCTTCTTATCTGTAACAAGTTCTGCGATGAACTTGATGAGTTCTGCCTTGTTTACTCCGTAAGGAATCTCGGTTACAACGATCTTGTCGTGCTGCTCACCGGCCTCGATCTCAGTCTTGGCACGCATGATAACACGGCCGCGTCCGGTCTCGTAAGCCTCACGTACGCCGCTGATACCGTAAATATATGCGCCGGTCGGGAAATCAGGAGCCTTGATGTACTGCATCAGTTCATCAACGGTGATATCGGGATTGTCAACCATTGCCATGCAGCCGTTCAGAACCTCTGTAAGGTTGTGAGGCGGCATGTTGGTAGCCATACCTACTGCGATACCGGATGAACCGTTAACGAGCAGATTGGGGATGGTTGCGGGAAGAACCGTAGGCTCCTCCTCCTTGTTGTCATAGTTGGGAACAAAGTCAACGGTGTTCTTGTTGATGTCCTGCATCATCTCCTCACCCATCTTGCGCAGGCGAACCTCGGTGTAACGCATGGCAGCGGGGCTGTCACCGTCAATTGAACCGAAGTTACCCTGGCCGTCAACAAGCGGATAACGCATTATCCAGTCCTGTGCCAGACGTACAAGAGCACCATATACTGAAGAGTCACCATGAGGATGGAAATGTCCGAGCACATCACCTACCGTACGGGCCGATTTGCGATAGCCCTTGTCGGATGTATTACCGTCACGCATCATGCTGTAAAGTATGCGACGGTGTACCGGCTTGAGGCCGTCACGTGCATCCGGGAGTGCTCTTGCCACGATGACTGACATTGAATAGTCAATGTATGAGGACTTCATTTCCTCCTCAATGTTCACCTTGATAATTCTGTCCTGGTTTTCCAATTTTGTCTTCTTTTTTATGTCTTCTACAATACCTTTACGGACTATTGCCATAAAGCACTCAAAAGTACTTCAAAAATACTTTATAAGCAACTTTACGCGCGTATTTTTAATAAGGTGTTAATAAGTTTTTACACTACCTCATCGGACTTTATGGCATAAGTTGATTAATGGCATGCGATTTGTTGATATCTTATTGGAAAAACAGGTATTAACGGCCCGAAAACCGATTATCTTTGCATTACATCGGTCCCCGTGGCCAACTAAAAGGAATAGAATGGAATATCGACTGTCAGATAAACTGAATACCATATTATCACTCTCCAAGGAGGAGGCGGAACGCCTCATGCATTCGGAAGTTACAGCCAATCACATACTGCTTGGTATGCTCAGGGACGGACAGAACAAAGCCGTACAGCTGCTCTCCGAGATGGGTGTTGACCTGTCTGAGCTGCGTATGCGCCTGGAAGCCGTCCAGATGCCCCAGGACAACGTTACAGACAAGGTCCCCATTGAGAAGATTGCCCTCTCGGTGGCTGTGACACGTCTGCTCAAGATCAGTATGCTCGAGGCCAGACTCCAGAAAAAGGAAGAGGTCGATACTGAGCACCTCCTGCTCGCCATAGCACGTGACAGATCCAGTTCGACTGCCAACATACTCTCCATGTACAATGTAGATTACCGCAACCTGCTGGCACAGCTCAACGGTACTCAGACTGAGATACAGATGGGCATGGGACTTGACAGCGACGAGGACGATGACGAGGATGAACCGATGTCATCCGATGCAGGCAAGCAGAAGCCTTCCAGAACGGCCACAGCGGCAAAATCAGGCAGCAACACGCCTGTTCTGGACAGTTTCAGCACCGATATGACACAGTCCGCCATGGACGGCAAACTGGATCCCGTTGTAGGACGTGAGAGAGAGATTGAGCGCCTGGCTCAGATTCTTACCCGACGCAAGAAGAACAACCCCATCCTCATAGGAGACCCCGGTGTAGGTAAATCGGCCATTGTAGAAGGCCTTGCACAGCGTATCGTAAAGCGCAAGGTTTCACGCATGCTGTTCGGCAAACGCATCCTGGCGCTTGATATGGCAGCCGTCGTAGCCGGCACTAAATACCGCGGACAATTCGAGGAAAGACTCCGCTCCATAATCCAGGAACTCAAGAAAAATCCTGACATCATCCTGTTTATTGACGAGGTCCATACCATTATAGGTGCAGGCTCCGCTCCCGGATCCATGGATGCTGCCAACATGCTCAAGCCTGCCCTCTCCCGCGGCGAGGTTCAGTGCATCGGCGCAACCACCGTTGACGAGTACCGCAAATCAATCGAGAAGGACGGTGCATTGGAGCGCCGTTTCCAGAAGATACTCGTTGAACCCACTACGGCCGATGAGACCCTCCAGATCCTGGAGAATATCAAGGACCGTTATGAGGAGCACCATAATGTGACTTATACTGACGATGCCCTCAAGGCTTGCGTCACCCTGGCTCAGCGTTACATAACCGACCGCTCATTCCCCGACAAGGCTATCGATGTCATGGATGAGGCCGGCTCACGCACACACCTGTCCAATCTCTCTGTTCCAAAGGAGATTGAGGACAAGGAGCATCAGATAGACTTTACCCGTGAAGGCAAGAATGATGCAGTAAACCGTCAGGACTTTGAGCTTGCTGCCCGTTTCCGCGATCAGGAGAAGGCGCTTGAAGGTGAGCTCGATCAGATGCGCAAGGACTGGGAGAAGTCACTCAAGAGTCACCGTGAGACAGTTGACGAGGAGAGCATTGCCACCGTGGTTTCAATGATGAGCGGCATCCCCGTTCAGAAGATAGCGCGTGAGGAGGGTGAACGTCTCAAGGGACTTGCCCCTGCCCTCAAGTCAAAAGTCATTGCACAGGATTCGGCCATCGACCTGCTTTCAAGAGCTATCCGCCGCAGCCGCGTAGGATTGAAAAATCCCAACAAACCTATCGGCTCGTTCTTATTCCTGGGACCCACCGGCGTAGGTAAGACACTTCTTGCAAAAGAGCTTGCCGAGCAGATGTTCGGAACCAGCGACGCCCTGATACGCGTGGACATGAGCGAATTCATGGAGAAGTTCGCCGTATCACGTCTGGTTGGAGCGCCTCCCGGATACGTAGGTTATGAGGACGGAGGTCAGCTGACCGAGAAAGTACGCCGCAAGCCCTACTCCATCATCCTTCTGGATGAGATTGAGAAGGCCCATCAGGACGTATTCAACATACTGCTTCAGGTAATGGATGAAGGCCGTCTGACCGACAGCGAGAGCCGTACGGTAGATTTCCGCAATACCATTATTATAATGACCTCCAACCTGGGTTCACGTCAGATTCAGGAGTATGGCCGCGGCATAGGATTCGGCACAACTGAGGCCGGCACCGATCTGGCCCGTCAGGATATCATCCGCAAGGCCCTGAACAAGTCATTCGCCCCTGAGTTCATCAACCGAATCGATGAGATCATCACCTTCAACCAGCTTGACCGTGAGTCTGTAGGCCGTATTGTGGGAATTGAGCTTTCACAGCTCATCAAGCGTCTGGAAGGTATGAACTACACCCTTTCAGTAACTGACACAGCCCGTGAATTCCTGGCTGACAAGGGTTACAGCCGCGAATACGGCGCCCGTCCGCTCAAGCGTGCCATCCAGACATACGTCGAGGACAAACTGGCCGAGGTCATGATTGACGGAGATTGCCCTGAAGGTTCACTCCTTACGGTCGACACCAACCCTGAGAAAACAGACCTTACAGTCACTGTAGGTACAAAATAATTGACAGAGAGTCACAGACAGACCCCTGTTCAGCCAAAATGTCAGTCGGATACCCGTCTGGCATTTTTGTTGTATTATATCGGACAGAAAACAATAAAACAACATAAGATATGCAGAAAGGTACAATCGGGGTAACGACCGAGAACATTTTCCCCATCATCAAACAGTTCCTGTACAGTGACCGCGAGATATTCCTCCGCGAGATAGTATCAAATGCAGTTGATGCCACCCAGAAACTCAAGACACTTGCCTCAAAGGGCGATTTCAAGGGCGAGATGGGTGACCTTACGGTACATGTAACCGTTAACAAGGACAACATCACCGTAAGTGACCGCGGTATAGGTATGACCGCAGCCGAGATTGACAAGTATATCAATCAGATAGCCTTCTCAGGCGCCAATGATTTCCTTGAGAAATACAAGAACGACGCAAACGCCATCATCGGCCACTTCGGTCTTGGATTCTACTCCGCATTTATGGTTTCCAAGAAGGTTGAAATCATCACAAAATCCTATCAGGAAGGTGCTCAGGCTGTAAAATGGAGCTGCGACGGTTCACCCGAATTTGAACTGTCCGATGCCGATAAGGCCGACCGCGGAACCGATATCATCCTCTATCTGGACGATGACAGCAAGGAGTATCTGCAGGAGACCGCCATCCAGGGCCTGCTCAAGAAATACTGCCGCTTCCTGCCTGTTCCCATTGCATGCGGCAAGAAGAAGGAGTGGAAAGACGGCAAGGAGGTCGAGACCGCCGAGGACAACATCATGAACAACGTGGAGCCGCTCTGGACCAAGACCCCGAGCGAACTCAAGGATGAGGACTACAAGTCATTCTACCGTGAGCTCTATCCCATGCAGGACGAACCCCTGTTCTGGATACACCTGAACGTGGATTTCCCGTTCCACTTGACAGGTATCCTCTACTTCCCCAAGATCAAGACCAATCTGGATCTCCAGAAGAACCGCATACAGTTATACTGCAACCAGGTATTTGTAACTGATTCAGTCGAGGGTATCGTACCTGACTTCCTCACCCTGCTCCACGGTGTGATTGACTCACCCGATATACCCCTGAACGTATCCCGTTCATATCTGCAGAGTGATTCAAACGTAAAGAAGATTTCCGGATACATCACCAAGAAGGTTGCAGACCGTCTGACATCAATCTTCAAGAACGACCGCAAGGAGTTCGAGCAGAAATGGGACGATGTCAAGCTCTTCATCAATTACGGAATGCTCACAGAGGAGGATTTCTACAGCAAGATGGAAAAGGTTGCCCTCTTCAAGGATACTGACGGCAAGTACTTCACCTTTGAGGAGTACAAGAAGCTCATTGAGGCTAACCAGACCGATAAGAACAAGAACCTGATATATCTGTACGCCACCAACCGTGAGGAGCAGTACGGATACATCGAGGCCGCCAGGAACAAGGGTTACAGCGTACTTCTCATGGACAATCAGCTGGATGTACCTGTAATAGGCATGCTGGAGCAGAAGTTCGGCAATGACAGCCGTTTCCAGAGAGTTGACAGCGACTCTATCGACAATCTGATTGCAAAGGACGATGTCAAGAACGTAGATCTGCCTGCAGGCCAGCTGCGTATGATCACCAAGGTGTTCAGCAGCCAGATGCCCAAGATCGAGAAGGCCGATTTCCACGTTGATGCACAGTCTCTCGGCGAGTCTTCACTGCCCGTCATGATAACATGCAGCGAGTATATGCGCCGTATGAAGGATATGGCTGCAATCCAGCCCGGAATGAACTTCTACGGTGACATGCCCGATATGTACACCGTTATCCTGAACAAGGACCACAAGCTTATCAAGAAGGTGCTTGAGGAGGCCGGTGCAGCATGTGACGCCAAGGTTAAACCTGAGGATGACAAGCTGAATGCGCTTAAGGAGCGCCAGTCAGAACTGCGTAAGGCACGTGAGGGCAAGAAGGATGAGGATGTACCTCAGGCCGAGAAGGACGAGATGAAGGATATCGACTCTAAGATATCTGAGGCAGAAAACTCAATATCAAGCATTTATACTGAGTATGCAGCAGGCAATAAGGTTGTCCATGAACTCATTGACCTGGCCCTGTTGCAGAACGGAATGCTTAAGGGTGAAGCCCTGGCAGCATTCATACGCCGCAGCGTTGAACTCATCTAATAAGTTACTTTTTATATTAAAAAGGGCACTGAGAGTACATCAGTGCCTTTTTTTTACATATATTTGCAAATATAGGCATTGAAGATATGTTCAGAAGGGCATTTATATCGTTGATTGTCATCCTTTTGTCGCTTCAGGCAACACTGAGCGCACAAACGGTAGGCCTGGTGCTCAGCGGTGGCGGAGCAAAGGGCATGGCACATATCGGCGTTATCCGTGCTCTCGAGGAGAACGGCATTCCTATCGATTATATCGCCGGTACATCCATGGGTGCGGTAATCGGCTCCCTCTATGCAATGGGATACTCTCCCGACGAGATGCAGGCTCTTATCAGTTCTGATGACTTCAAGAACTGGTATATGGGCGCCAGGGATATGAACTATCAGTTCTATTTCAAGCAGAGCCCTCCCACTCCTTCAATCATCTCGGCACAGGTCGCCATCAGGGACTCCATGACAGTGATTCGTCCTACGATCAACAGCCTGGTGGATCCTCTGCAGATGAATCTGGCGTTCGTGGATATCTTCTCAGGCGCATCGGCTGCCTGCGGAGATAATTTCGACAACCTTTTCGTACCCTTCAGGGCGGTTGCATCGGACGTATTCAACAAGAACTCGATCGTGCTCTCCAAGGGCCGTTTGGGTGATGCGGTACGTGCGTCGATGTCATTCCCGTTCGTATTCCGCCCCATCATGATAGATTCCATAATCGCTTATGACGGAGGCATTTACGACAACTTCCCTGTAGACGTGATGGTGAACGACTTCCATCCTGACTTCATCATAGGAAGCCTTGTGGCAGTCGCTCCCGGCGAGCCTGAAATAGAGATACCTGATGAATTCGACATCATGGGTCAGGTAACCAGCATGATCATCCAGAAGAGTGACTACAGCCTGGATCCCAAGCTGGGAGTCAAGGTTGAGTTTGACCTTACAAGCGTAGGACTCCTGGATTTCCACCTCATCAATGAGGTATCGGCCCTGGGATACCGTAACACCATGCTTCTGATGGATTCCATCAAGTCAAGGACTACAGCCAGAAGAGATTCCATTGTAGTCCAGACCAGCCGTTCACAGTTCAAACAGCGTATTCCCAAGTTGAAATTCAGTGAAGTAGAGGTCAACGGAGTGAATCAGGCACAGCAGCGCTATATAAAGAAAGAGCTCAACGCGGTTGACAGGGAACTCTCATTCCAGAATTTCAAGTACGGATATTTCAAACTCCTGTCCGATGATGCCATAAGTGAGATAATCCCCTCCACGGACTTCTCCAAAGAGGATTCGACCTTTACGCTCAAGCTGAATGTCAAGCTGGATGACCACCCCACCTTCAGTTTCGGAGGCGGACTGTCCACATCTGTATCCAGCCAGTTGTACGGATCGGTCTCATACAGCCATATCGGTGAGGTTTCAGAGTCATATCTGCTTGAGGGACAGTTCGGAAGATCTTACAACAACGCCCAGTTCACCACCCGAATCGACATGGCCATAGACATCCCCATGTCCCTGTCAATTCAAGGAGGATACAACAATATGAACTATTTCCGCTCAGGCGCGTTCATATTCTCGTCTGATAAGTTCAATCCGGCTGTCAACAAGACCATCGAGTTCTTCGGAAAGGTCAAGATGTCACGTCCGTTCCTGAACAATTACAAGACGGTATTCTCAATAGGTGTAGCACATCACAAGGACTACTATTCGCAGAACAGCGAGATCAACTTCCGCAGTTTCAAGTATGACTGTAACCGCCACAACATATTCGGAGGTTCCGTCATGTTCACCGGTAACACCCTGAATGCCGTTCAGTATCCCACCAGCGGCCGTTCAGAGACAATCCGTGCGTTCATCGGCACAGAGAATGACCTGTTCAGGCCTCAGAATGTATTCTCGACCGAATACCATTCGGTAGACCGTTCATGGCTGCAGATATTGGCTCACCTTGAGCACTATTTCAACTTTACTCCGCATTTCACTCTTGGAACGCTGCTTGAGGCCTATTATTCATCCAGAAACTTCTCGACCAACTACCAGGCATCAGTGATGCAGGCGGGCAATTTCCGCCCTACAGTCAACAGCAAGTTCGTTTTCGACCCTGATTTCGCTGCCAATTCATACTTTGCAGCCGGAATCAAACCAATCTGGATAATCAACAGCATATTCCATCTGCGTTCTGAGATTTATCTGTTCCAGCCTACCCGCCCCATTGTCAATATGGATGGCCAGGCAGCGTACGGAAAGGTGCTAAACGGCACACAGATCATGGGTGAGCTCAACTTCGTTGCACAATATCAAAGAGTTTCCCTAAACGCATTCGTTGACCTGTCAACATCAAGCAACAACGCTTCGATGTTCGGTCTGACACTTGGTATACTGATGCCTAACGAATGGTTCCTTGAATACTAACTAACACAACATAAGTAACTGACAATATGGAGAAATATCCACATTATCTCGAAAGGCTCCAGGCTGCAACACGCAAGTACTGGGACAAACCTGCATTGAACAACATCGGTGGTGAATCATTCACATACGCCCAGATGGCACGTTCAATCGCCCGCTTTCATATCGTATTTGAATATGCCGGAATCCAGAAAGGCGAACGCATAGCCCTGTGCGCCCAGAACGGCGCCCGCTGGGGATTCTCCTATCTGGCCGTAAACACATATGAGACCGTAATCGTACCTATCCTGGCCGATTTCAAGCCCGAGAGTGTAATGGGACTGGTAAACCATTCAGGCAGTATCGCCCTGTTTACCGATTCTGACAAATGGTCCAAGATGAATGCTGAGGCAATGCCCCAGGTTCGCGCCGTATTCGATGTCAATACCCTCCAGCTGCTGTTCTGCAACTATGAGAAGATACAGTATGCCTTTGAGCATCTCGACGAGCTGTTTGAGAAGAAATATCCTAACGGATTCGGTCCCGATGACGTTGTATTCCCCACCGATAACTGGGACGACCTCTCAACCATCAACTACACATCAGGCTCAACAGGTGATCCCAAGGGCGTAATGCTTACATACCGAAACTTCTCGGCCAACGTAGACTTCAGTCAGCGTAATGTACCTGCAGGCGACAAGATGGTTTCAATGCTGCCAATGGCTCACATGTACGGCCTTGTAATCGAGTTCCTCTATCCGCTTTGCAACGGTACATCAATTTACTGGCTTGGAAAGGCTCCCACACCGGCAGCTTTGATGAAAGCTTTTGCCGATGTCAAGCCCTATCTGCTCATTACCGTTCCGCTGGTAATGGAGAAGATCTACAAGTCCAAGATCAAGCCCATGATTGACAAACCCTCAATCAGGTTCTTGCTTCATGTTCCGATTATTAACAGCATCATTTACAAGAAGATAAAGGGCGGACTCGTAACTGCTTTCGGCGGAAACTGCGAGGAGTTCATCATGGGTGGAGCAGCACTCAATCCCGAGGTTGAGCGCATCTTCAAGAAGATAAAGTTCCCCTATCTGGTAGGTTACGGAATGACCGAGGCCTGTCCTCTCCTGGCCTATGAGCACTGGACCAAGTATGTACCCGGTTCATGCGGCAAGCCCGTCGATGTAGCCGAGGTACGTATTGATTCCGATGATCCCCAGCACACTGTAGGTGAGATTCAGGCCCGTGGCGAGAACATCACCATCGGCTATTACAATAATCCCGAGGCTACCGCAAATGCCTTTACTGAGGACGGATGGCTCAAGACCGGTGACCTTGGTATCATGGACGCTGACGGCAACATATTCATCCGCGGACGCTCCAAAAACATGATTCTGGGTCCTTCAGGCCAGAATATCTATCCCGAGGAGATTGAGGCAGTTGTCAACAACCAGGATTACGTTGTTGAGTCAGTCGTAGTTGACCGCGGCGGCAAGCTGGTAGCTCTGGTATATCTTGACGAGCAGGCCATTGCCAAGGCTCTTCTGGATGATGAGGCCAAGGACGGCATTCCTGAGAACATACGCCTGGCTTCAAACCGTCAGTTGCCGGTTTACAGTCAGTTGGCAAAGGTTGAAATCCAACCCGTACCGTTTGAGAAGACACCCAAGATGTCTATTCGCAGATTCTTATACAAATAATTAAAATATAAACGATTATGAAGAAACTTACTATTATTCTGCTGGCACTTGTATCAATGACAGCAACTGCACAAACCAAGAAAGTATCTATACTTGGTGACTCTTATTCTACATTCCAGGGTGTCAATCCCGAGGGCTACAACCCATTCTACCCCAATGACCGTAATGATGTAACAGAGGTATCCCAGACTTGGTGGGATCTCTATATCAAAGCCAAGGGATATCAGCTTGAAAAGAATGACTCATGGGGCGGCTCAACCATCTGCGGAACCGGTTACGGACGTATGGATGCATCACGCAACAATTTCATATCCCGTGTTGACAGGCTGGGTGATCCCGATATCATCTTCATATTTGGCGGCACCAATGATGCTTGGGCCAATGCTCCTCTGGGAGAGTATCAGTGGTCAGACTGGACCAAGGATGACTGCAAGAATTTCCGTCCGGCCATGGCTTGCCTGATTGATATGCTTAAGAAGCAATACCCCAAGGCACAACTCTATTCAATCCTTAACTCCGAACTCCGCGACACATTCAACGAGTCAATGCGTGAGGTTTGCAAGCACTGCGGCGTACAGCTGATAGAACTCCATGACATAGACAAGCAGAACGGACACCCCTCTATTGCCGGAATGAAGAGCATCTGCGACCAACTTCTGGAGGCTATCAAATAAAACAAATCATAGTCTAACCAATAATTGAAACCAACATGGAAGAAAAAAGAGAGGATGACCACTTGGCCATCCTCTCTTTTTTCTATATAGCACAGGGAACTGATGTACATACAAGTTAAATTCTGGTTTGAAAATGGTCTGCTATTTGCGCAGTGGGTCTAAGTCTTGGTATTGGCCACTTTCCTTATCGTAGTGCCTGAGTATGGGCGGTGTTGGTGTAAGGTCGTAATAGTCCAGGTGGTCTATCTCCATACTGAAATATGTCATGGAACGATAATCGGGATACAGGCGCTGGAGCACGGGGTTAGTATTGTAGATTTCCTGCTGCAGGTCATCAGGGACACTGAAAGAGACATCACCCCCTACTCTTACTGAGATATTGCCTTTGAGAGCCAGCAGCTCTATTGCGGGGTTAGCCTGGAGTTCCTGCCAGATGGCCTTGCGGGGATTGGTGGCGAAGTACAGGGTATTGCCATCGGCCTTCATGATCTGGAAGGCACGTATCATGGGACGGCCATCCAGGCCTACTGTTGCAAGGGCTATGTCCTTGTTAGATTTAAGGAAATCTAGAGCTTGTTTCATGACTGTTGACTGATTGATTTTTTATTCTGCTAATGTAGTCAAATTATTTGTGATATTAACCAATGTCACTCTACTACTGGCAGACGGGACGGACGGAAAGGATGACACAGGGAACTGATCATTCTGTGTCAAAAATCAAACGGCCCCACAAGTATTTGTGGAGCCGTTTTCTGGTGATTCCGCCGGGATTCAAACCCGGAACCTTCTGATCCGTAGTCAGATGCTCTATTCAGTTAAGCTACGGAACCATCCTTTTAGATTGGCTTTAATTTCTTAAAGCGGTGCAAAGGTACTGTTTTATTTCTACAATCGCACACTTCTTGACCTATTTTTTGCAAGAAATAACGTTTTTATTTCTGCAGAGCATCATTTAGAGCATCAAAGGCATCATTTGCATTGCCAAACTGCTCCAGCAACTGCACAAACTTACTGCCTATTATGCATCCGGCGGCATTGGCCTGAGCACTCTCCAGGGTCTGCTTGTTGCTTATTCCGAATCCAATCATGCGCGGGTGTTTGAGTCCCATTCCGTTCACGTGGTTGAAATACTCCTGCTTCTTAAGGTCAAACTCCTTCTGTGCACCGGTTGTGGCGGCAGAGCTCACCATATAGATGAATCCGTCGGTGTTGTCGTCGATAAAGCGGATGCGCTCGTCGCTGGTCTCGGGTGTGATGAGCATGATGATACGCACGTCGTACTTATCGGCAACGGGCTTGACCTGGTTCAAATAATCGTTGAACGGCAGGTCCGGAATGATTACGCCGTCAATGCCCGTCTCGCTGCACTTCTTGAAGAAAGCGTCATAACCGTACTGATAGACGGGATTCAGGTAACCCATAAGAACCAGTGGCATCTTTACATCCTTGAGTATGCCGGATAACTGTTCAAACAGCAGTTTTAGCGTCATACCGTTGCGAAGAGCCTTGGTTGCGGCATCCTGGATTACAGGACCGTCGGCCATGGGGTCGCTGAACGGAATACCTACCTCAATCATATCCACTCCTTTCTTCTCAAGGGTGCGGATAATCTGCGCGGTGCTGTCCAGTGACGGGTGTCCGGCGCAGAAATAGAGTGACAGAATGCCGTTTTTCTTGTCGGCGAACAACTTATTTATTCTGTTCATAATTACGTATGTTATTGATAAATACACTCAGTTTTGAAATCTCTTTGAATGCGGGCTCCGTCTCAAAAAGGCTGTTCAGGTCAATTCCGCGGAACTTGGGATGGTCAATCTCTACAAGCCTCTCTTCGGCACCGGGGCCGATGCCTCCGGCAAGAATGAACGGATTGCTTCCGTCATAACCCTCCAGCAGGCTCCAGTCAAACTCCTGACCGCTTCCGCCCCATCCGCTGCACTTGGTGTCAAACAGGAACATATCTACTCCGTCGGCTCGGTCATATGCACCGCACAGGCTGAAATCATCCTGTGATTCAATTGAGACTGCTTTCATTATGGGAAGTCCTGTTGCCTTATGAATGATGCGGCACAGCTGCGGAGTCTCGGTTCCGTGCAGCTGAATGCGGTTCAGTCCCAACTCACGGACCTTTTCCATAACCTCATCGGCCGTAGGATTGACAAAGACCCCCACTCTGCACACATCGGGCAGATAATAGGGCCTGTCGCTCACATAACGCTTGCTGCCGCTCCAGCACATAAACCCCATCATATCAGGCCCAAGGCTCTCCACCTCCCTGATATTCTGAGCGTCACGCATTCCACAGACTTTGATTATCATATCGCTGCAATGAACTGTTTAAGAGCCATGCCCGGGTCAGCCTCTTTCATGAAACACTCTCCCATAAGAAATCCGCGGAATCCTGCTGCACGCAAAAGGCGTACAGTATCGGGATTGCTTATGCCGCTCTCGCTCACTTTAACGGCCTCTGTAGACATTTTCTCCGCCAGGCGGAATGAGTTAGCCACATCGGTATGGAAAGTGCCCAGATTGCGGTTATTTATGCCCGCCATATCGGGATCACACTCCAGATAGTCAAGTTCCTGCTCGCTGTGCATCTCCAGCAGCACCTCAAGCTTAAGGTCGTGCGCAGTGCGTGTAAGAGTACGGCACTCCTCCTTGCTCAGGTCTGCAGCAATCAGTAATACAGCGTCTGCTCCGGCATTACGCGCCTCAAACAGCTGATACTCATCAACAATGAACTCCTTGCGCAGAATAGGTATATCAACCGATGCACGAACCTGCGGGATAAAATCCAGGGTTCCGCCAAAGTACTCTCTGTCTGTGAGTATGCTAAGGGCCGATGCACCTCCGGCTGCGTACATGGGTACCACATCCATGGGCTTGGCATCCTCATGGATCCAGCCTTTTGAGGGGCTCTTGCGCTTGAATTCAGCAATTATTCCGTAAGGGCTGTCGGCCAGGGCGCGGCTCATGCTGCGCTCCTGGATGCCGTTGGCCATAAGGCGCTCCACGCGGGCGTATAGTTCACGGGGCGGAACCAGCGCTTTCTGCTGCTCCAACTCCACCCGCTTATGGGCTACTATTTCCTGTAGTATATCGGCCATTACTGATTGATTTCTACGAATTTACGGAATGCCTGCAGGGCACGGCCGCTTTCCAGTGACTCGCGTGCCATTGCCACACTGTCCTCAATGCTCATATTGCGGTCCATAATACCTATACCGCAGGCAGCATTGGCTATGATCACGTTCTTCTGCGCGGTGGTTGATGTTCCGTTCAGCACGCTGTCAAATATGGCCGATGCCTCCGATATGCTTGCGCCACCGAAAATCTCCTCGGGTGAAATGTAGTCCAGACCCATATCCTTGGGGGTATAAACCTTCTCGTAGTAGTTTGTAACCACCTTGAATCCGCTGGTAAGTGAAATCTCATCGTAGCCGTCATAACTTGTAATAACGCCAAAGTTGTCACCAATGCGCTGGTGTATGTTGACATAGAGACGCAACTGGGCCTGTGTAGCGGTTCCGTGCAGCGAGTTCTTAGGATGGCAGGGATTTACAAGCGGTCCCAGCAGGTTGAAACATGTGGGGATTGCCAGAGCCTTGCGGGTGGGTCCCACAAACTTCATTCCGTATGCAAACAGCGGTGCGTGGAAGTAGCATACGCCTGCCTCATCGAGCGAACGGCGCAGCACATCGGGGTTGTCGGTGAACTTTACTCCGTGCTCCTGCAGCACGTTGCTGGCGCCGCTTACGCTGCTGCTGCCGCCGTTTCCGTGCTTGGTTACCTTGTAGCCGGCTCCTGCAATCACGAATGCCGAGCAGGTGCTAATGTTGAATGTGTTCTTGCCGTCACCGCCTGTACCTACTATATCAAGAGTGTTTTCCTGATCCAGGTCAATATGCTTACCGGTCTCCAGCAGGCCCTGGCGCAGACCAAGAAGCTCATCTACAGTTACTCCGCGTGACTGGATAGCCATAAGCAGTGCAGCAATCTGCTGATCGTTGTACTTGCCGTCAATAATGTTGAGCATGATGCTGTGTGTCTCCTCCTGAGTCAGTGTGGCACCATCAATAAGTTTCAAAAGATACTGTTTCATATAGCAATGTTATTTATTTGTTATTCAACCAATTATTGATTATTGTCTTACCCTGTGGAGTCAGTACGCTCTCGGGGTGAAACTGAATTCCGCGTACATCGTACTCGCGGTGTCTCAAGGACATGATATAACCGTCATCGCTGCGGCTGGTCACCTCAAGGCACTGCGGAAGGTCCTTGTCATCGACCACCCAAGAGTGGTAGCGCCCTACCTCAAGGTCCGATGCAAGACCCTCAAACAGATAATCCTGTGCCGTGAGATGTGCCGGAGTAGCCACTCCGTGTACCACATTACCTATATTGAGCAACTTGGCACCGAATGCCTCGCCAATGGCCTGATGTCCCAGGCAGATGCCTAAGATGGGCTTGCGTCCTGCATACGCCTTGATAACCTGAGGCATAAGACCTGCCTCGCTGGGAATGCCGGGACCCGGAGAGAGCACAATCTTGTCAAACTGCTCCAGATCCTCAATGCGGAACTTGTCATTACGAACTACTGTCACACTTGCTCCGAGCTCCTTGAGCAGGTGGCTCAGATTGTATGT